>JAVESC010000083.1:0-11288 GCA_034006805.1 Advenella sp. | reverse complement strand
CCCGTATTGAGGTTGGCAGATACCCCCTGTGTCAGGATAGTTGTCACCCTCCCATTTCAACTAAAACAGGCGGTAAAGGACACTCATCATGGCCCGTTATTCCCATGAACGTAAACAAGCGGTACTTAATAAATTACTCCCCCCTTACAACCTGACGGTTGCCGAACTGGCCCGTCAGGAAGGCATTAGTGAAGCAACCCTTTATAATTGGCGTAAACAAGCCAAATCAGAAGGACGCCCTGTGCCAGGATCTAAACCCAAATCAGAACAATGGTCAGCCCAAGCCAAGCTGGCGACCGTCATTGAAACCGCTACACTGTCTGAGGCGCAGCTCAGTGCGTATTGCCGTGAAAAAGGGCTTTATCCTGATCAGGTCAAACGTTGGAAAGAAGAGTCCTTACAAGGCTTTGAGCGAAGTGCCGAGCAAGAGAAAGCTTTGCGTAAGCAGGCGCAGAATGACCGTCAGGAGATTAAAAAACTGCAGCGTGAATTACGGCGTAAGGACAAGGCTTTGGCTGAAACGGCGGCCTTGCTGGTGCTGCGAAAAAAGCTCAATGCGCTCTGGGACAACAGCGACAGCAACGAGGAAGAATGACCTCAACCCCAGAGCGCCAAGCCATCATCACGCTGATCCAACAGGCCAATGCCGATGGTGCCCGCCTGGTCCGGGCCTGCTCAGAGGCAGATATCTGTCTGCGCACCTATCGACGCTGGGTCCAAGCTGGTGCCGTGCAGCACGACAAGCGTCCTATGGCCGTCAAATCGGCACCGCCCAACAAGCTCTCACCCCAGGAGCGGGCAGACATCATTAAAATCTGCAATAGCACGGCCTACAGCCAGTTGCCACCCAGCCAGATCGTGCCTGACCTGCTGGACAAAGGCATTTATATAGCCTCGGAATCCACCTTTTACCGTGTGCTCAGCGAGGTTGGGCAACTGCATCACCGTGGCCAAAGCCTGATACCCCAGCGTCGGCACGAACCCACCACCCACCAGGCCGATGGGCCTTGTGAGGTCTGGTGTTGGGATATTACTTACTGCCCATCAACGGTACGAGGGCAGTTTTACTATCTTTACCTGTTTGAAGACCTGCCCCCTGTGTCAGACTAGTTGGAACCTCAACCGATGTTAGAATTTAACTCATCCTAAGATGGGGGCAAAGAAAAGGTTCCTATGAAATACTCACCCGAACGCCGAGAAGCGATACTGGCCAAATTAATGGCTCCCCATAACCGAACGGTTGCTGAATTAGCCCAGGAAGAAGGCATTTCCGAAGCGACGCTTTACAACTGGCGTAAACAGGCACGTGATCAAGGCCGGTTATTACCAAACCAAGCCAGCACACCGGAAGGTTGGAGCTCGGCAGAAAAATTCAATGCTGTCCTGGAAACCGCTGCCTTATCCGAAACGGAACTGGCCGAATATTGTCGCCGTCGTGGCCTGTATGTTGAGCAAATACGTCGGTGGCGCAGCAGTTGTGAACAAGCCAATGACGTCAGTGCCAAAGCATCCGCACAGCAAGCAGAAATCACTAAAGCAGAACGTAAACGCATCAAGGAACTGGAGCGCGAACTACGTCGTAAAGATGCCGCCTTGGCTGAAACGGCGGCCATCCTGGCCTTGCGAAAAAAAGTCCAGGCGATCTGGGGGGACGAGGAAAAATGACCAATGCCACAGATCGCCGCCAAATTGTTGAATTGGTCAATGAAGCCCGGAAGGCGGGTGCCCGACTGCAACGCATTTGCCAGGAGCTGGGTATTGGCCTAAACACTTACCGCCGCTGGTCAACAGGCACAGAGGATCAACGCCGGCATGCGGTGCATCCTTTACCTGCCCATGCGCTGACACCAGAAGAGCGTCAGACCATTCTGGATACCTGTCACCGTCCCGAGTTTGCCAGTCTGCCACCTGCGCAAATCGTGGCCCGGTTACTGGATGAAGAACAATGTTATCTGGCTTCAGAGTCCAGCTTCTACCGCGTCCTGCGTCAGGCGGGTGAACAGCATCGCCGTGGGCGCGCGGCGGCACCACGCCATAAAGGTCCGCCTCGTCGTCATTGTGCCGATGAACCCAATGTTTGCTGGAGTTGGGACGTGACTTATCTGCCAACCTCAATACGGGGCCTATCTTTTTATCTGTACCTGATTATGGATATTTACAGCCGCAAAATCGTGGGCCACGAAGTCTTCGAGGCAGAAAACATGAATAACAGCGCCACCCTGATTCAGCGGGCCGTACTGCGTGAAAAATGTGCGCATAAGCCGCTGGTATTGCACGCGGACAATGGTTCGGCCATGAAAGGCTCCACCCTGTATGCCAAACTGGACAGCCTGGGTATTACGCCGTCACACAGTCGACCTCGTGTATCCAATGATAATGCGTATTCAGAATCGCTCTTCCGTACCTGCAAATATCATCCACGGTTTCCAACCAATGGCTTTAACCAGATTGAAGATGCCCGCCAATGGGTTCATCACTTTGTGCGATGGTATAACGAAGAACATCGTCATAGCCAAATCCGCTATGTCACACCGGCTCAGCGCCATGCTGGCCAGGATGAGAATATCCTACGGGCTCGCCACGAACTGTACCAACAGGCCCAACGTGCCAATCCCGCCCGCTGGTCAGGTCAGGTCAGACACGTAACTGGCAACCGATTGGAGAAGTCTGGCTCAATCCCGATAAAAACCTGGAGATTATTCAACAGGAAAAAACGTTAGAGGCGGCATGATTCACGTTCCAACTACCTTGACAAACACCGCATGCCTTGCTCAGCCAATTTCAAAATAGCCACAATCTGAGTTTCTGTAAATTTAGATCGCTTCATGATTTCCTCCATCAAAGATGATAATGGCAGAAATCTCTGGTTTTGGCTTGTGCCTTTTTAGGGTAAGTTTACGAATTAACCCCAGAGTTAGTGGGGTCAATTCTCTCTCAAGCATCCCCCCCAAAAATATCCCGCGTATAAACTTTACCCATTACATTATCCAGTTCGGACTCTGGGCGATTAGCTACGATCACATCCGCCAATTGTTTGAACTCTTCCAAATCCTCAATCACCCTCGATCCGAAGAATGTTTTGTCTGCCAATACCGGTTCGTACACCACAACTTCAATACCCTTAGACTTGATGCGCTTCATCACTCCCTGTATGGCAGATGCCCTGAAATTATCCGATCCGGATTTCATTACCAAACGGTAAATCCCTACTACCTTCGGCTTCTTGGCCATGATCGAATCGGCAATGAAGTCTTTACGAGTACGGTTGGCATCCACAACCGCTTTAATCAGATTGTTCGGCACCTGGTCATAGTTAGCGAGTAGCTGCTTAGTATCCTTCGGCAGACAGTAACCACCATAGCCAAACGAAGGATTGTTGTAGTGCTTGCCAATACGTGGGTCAAGCCCTACCCCCTCAATGATCTGTCTTGTTTCTAAACCATGTACCTGTGCATAGCTATCCAATTCATTAAAATATGCTACCCGCATAGCAAGGTAAGTATTAGAAAACAGTTTAATGGCCTCGGCCTCGGTTGAGTTAGTATAAAGTATCGGCACATCCTGCTTGATTGCCCCTTCCTGTAGCAGCCTAGCGAATGTCTCCGCTCGTTTACTTTGCTCGCCAACAATTATTCGTGAAGGATATAAGTTGTCATAGAGCGCAGTGCCCTCACGCAAAAACTCAGGAGAAAAGATGATATTATCATTACCAAATTGTTTCCTTACTGACAGTGTGTAGCCCACCGGCACGGTTGACTTAATAACCATCACAGCTTGCGGATTAAACTTCAGAACGTCCCTTATAACCGTCTCAACGCTACTAGTATCAAAAAAGTTAGTTCTCGGATCGTAATCCGTGGGCGTAGCAATGACTACAAACTCTGCGCCACTCAATGCCTCCTCTTTATCCAATGTAGCTATAAAACTCAAATTCTTGTTTTTCAAGTAATCTGAAATTTCGGCATCTTCAATAGTCGATATCTGGTCATTAAGTAAAGCTACTTTCTCTGGCACAATATCAAGTGCCATTACTTCATTATTCTGCGCTAACAGAACAGCATTTGATAATCCGACATAGCCAGTACCAACAACAGCTATTTTTTTCATTACGCCTACAACTCCAGATTTTTTGATAACTATATCTCATAACAACAAACCTAAAATAGATTATTAATCAATATAGAAATAACTTAAAACAACGATCATACAAAATAATATATAACAATTACTTATTAGCAGTATTATTACCAGCTAGAAACTCATCAAAATAAGAAATCGTCTTCTTCAGCCCCTCGTCCAACATAATACTAGGTTGCCAATCGAGCACAGTTTTTGCTTGTGTTATATCAGGCTGGCGTTGCTGCGGATCATCCTGTGGCAAAGGGCGAAATACCAAGCGTGAGCTACTGCCAGTAAGTGTTAAAATGCGCTCAGCAAGCTGACGAATAGTAAATTCATTAGGGTTTCCAAGATTTATTGGTCCAATAACATTGTCTGAGGTATCCATTAGGCGGATAAATCCATCAATTAAATCATCAACGTAGCAAAAACTACGAGTTTGCTCACCCTCTCCATAAATGGTAATATCTTCCCCTCTCAAAGCTTGTACAATAAAATTACTAACGACTCGACCATCATTAATATTCATTCGAGGTCCATAGGTATTAAAAATACGTGCGATCTTAATTTTCAGTCCATGCTGTCGGTGATAGTCTGAAAAAAGAGTTTCAGCACAACGTTTACCTTCGTCATAACATGAGCGTATGCCAATCGGATTAACTCTACCCCAATAAGTTTCTGGCTGAGGATGCACTTCAGGATCACCATACACTTCACTAGTTGAGGCTTGAAATATTTTAGCTTTTGTACGTTTAGCTAAACCAAGCATATTAATGGCACCATGAACGCTGGTTTTGAGCGTCTGCACTGGATCAAACTGATAATGTATTGGGGATGCAGGACATGCCAAATTAAATATCTCATCCACCTCAACATAAAGCGGAAAAGTAACATCATGACGAATAATCTCAAAGTAAGGAGCATCTAATAAATGCACAATATTTTCTTTACGGCCAGTGAAAAAATTATCAACACAAAGAACTTCACACCCATCTTTAAGTAAACGTTCACACAAATGAGAACCCAAAAACCCTGCGCCACCTGTTACCATTACACGCTTCATAGCCCTTTCCTTATAAATCTGTAATACACCCCGCCAAATGCGTGTGTTAAAGAAAACAAGAATGCCTGCAATTTATTACCGCCAGGCAACTCTTTGTGCACCATATAAACCTTTTTCAACATTGATATTTTATTTGCCGAGATCTGGCCAGCAATATGCCTATACTTAACCAATGGGTAACAGACTTTATAATTATTTTTTCCACTCGAAAGAATACGTAACCAACAATGATAATCCTCAACAGCCTTATACCGAACATCCTCATTAAAGGGAAAATTCAAGATTAAAGAACGCCTCACCAAAATACTTGATGTTGGCATTGCCCCTTTTATACGCTGCAGCTGAAAGGTAAGCTTTTTATGCGAAACAGTTCTTATTGCTTCAAAACTTAATTTAGAATCATCAGTAAAACTTTCCATTTGAGTGGATAAAAACTCAGCATCTTTTAACTTTGCTACTGCCATCTGCATCTCTAGTTTTTGGGGATGCCATATATCATCCGAATCAAGAAATGCTATCCAATCTCCTTTAGCTGCCTCCACTCCAACGTTACGCGGTGCAGCTGGCCCACCATTATTAACTCTCAACTTAATCAGGCTAACTCTTGCATCAGCTTCTATAAACTTAGAAACCACAGAACAAGTTGTATCTTTTGAGCAGTCATCAACAACAATAATTTCTAAATCTTGCCAAGTCTGATCAAGCACTGATTGAATCGTTCTCCCAATTAATCCCTCAGAATTATATGATGGAATCACCACTGTTACTGCTGGATTTCTCACTTGACTCATCCCCTATCTCCTCTTGGCAACTTATTTCTAATACTATCCACCCAACGAAAAGCGGGCCTCCGCTTAATTCCTAAAGGCAAGAGGTCTCTTCGCCGGATCTCATAGTTAGCCAACTCTCCCCAATTTTTAGATTTCAACATCTCTAAAACTATATTTTCATCACCAGCATCCGCTGCCCAAGTCGAATCATCAGCCACAAGTTTTCCTGTTCGAAAAATATTAATAAGACGCTCCACATCTGCACCCTCGAAATAATTATAACGAGTAGTTTCTATGGGCCGTACAAAATCGACAAATTGGGGGTGTCGATGCGAACGGACATACAAAAAACGAAGCGTCTTTCGCATAATTATTTCAGGGTCAAGATCTACGCGACTTGATTCTTTATACATAGAATTTTTGTCCATAAAAGTCCGAACAAACCCTGCTGTAGAATAAGTTGAAGGACCAAGACATATTACCTGCTTCCCACAGACACCCGCCTCAACTGCCGAGCTACCACCATTGAGAACAACAATATCAGCCTGCTGAATCAAATCATAGGTACTAGCTTTTTGGTCACTTGAAATACAGTAAACCGACTTCCTCTTTGCCCATTCACGATACAGATTTAAAGATCGTTCACCACCAACCTTCCCAATTTTTTCTGCCCAGTTAGGGTGACAACGGACAACAACTTGTTCAGATTTAATATTAAAAGCCTCAAGAAAATCATCAAGAGCCTGAGTATTGTCAGCCCAGCACGACTTCCACTCCGCATGACCAGCAAACTCATTCTTACTGCTAGGCAATACTAATACTCGCGGCCCGGACGCAGTCAAAGGCCACTCTATAGGGTCTGGGTTTTTATTATACAAACGCCATTCAAGAGAGTTACGTTGAAGAAATCGTTCACCTACATATTTTCCAGCAATTCTAGCCTGCTCTAGCGTCAATGGCAGATCATCATACTCAGCCACCATATCAGCAACAGCCCTGAGTGAGAGGCAGTTGGCATTTGGTGTCAAATGCAATCCTTCACTAAACCAAGGACGCTCATGAGTTATATAAGGCACACTCAACTGCTCACAAGCATAAGTTACTGCACGAGTCAAATCCATACGCCCATTAAAACAAATTACACCATCGAGTGAATTTTCTTCAATCCAACGCACAGCGCTGAAGTATGTAAGCGAAATAGGCGAGTACAAAGATTTTCGAACTTGTACAACCTCTGGCTCATTCCATTCTGTCTCAGCCTCCGTACGGTTTAGCGTACAGGAGCTCGAAAGGGCAAGTTCATCTAAAACAGCCATAGGCAGCTCATCTACACAAGTGCTAACAACAGAAGTTACAGCGCTCTTCGTATAACTACGAACCCCACCTACGATGCATTTAGTACACTCCTTAAGTTTACTAGTTCCTTTAAGCTCTCTTGGGTAACAGTTGCCTACTGAAGCATCACAAGTTAAATAAAAAACTTCATGCCCCGCATCCTGAAGAATTCTTGACAAAAAGAATAACTGTTCAACATGTGGACGAAAAGCAAATATATTAACTAACCCTACCTTCATATTTTACCTTATGAGTGAACAAAAAAATCAAAACCTATCATATAAAAAACCTATGGAACTACTGATTAATAACTACCTGGACTGATTAGTGCTGCTAAAAAAGCATATAGTATTAATAATCAGTTTTTAACCACCCACAAGATTACCGTTTTCCCAGATTAGACGATTTCCTCAACTAACCAAACTATCCAAAACACACCTACCCTAACCCTCACACGCTTTATGGCAGAGCGCTAACACAATATTAACCTGCTCAAATGATTGCCTCCGGCCCTTGGCTAACCCCTTATAGCCAAATAAATTCTTAATGACATTAAAAAATTTTCAAACCTATAGATTTCTCCTTGCCATTACTTGCCACATTGTTTTTTGAAGTGCATCCTTCATGTTCTTGATTAAAACGAACTTGATAGCAACACAACAACGGGGTTTGGAGGTTATTTTTCACCTAAGTGCTATAACCCAGACCATCCATATACTAAATTGTGCCCTATGCCAGCTAAATAGAAGTGGTTGAATATGCATTCTAAGGCCATTTGCTTAGGATTTTTGACGGTTTTCTGTAACAACTCCAAAGCACCACCAATCGTGGTTTTTTTTATTTTCAACAATATAATCTTGTATAAGACCAAGAGCTGACGCAAATCATTAGGTTAAAACTTTTACGCGTTCAAATTGCTTCTCAAATTTACGCTATATTCACATCTGAATGAACAGTCTTCCAATTCTCATTTGCTCGGATATTTATCATAGAAAACGCTAATGCGAGGAAAATTGGTATTGGATAATAATCCATAATTCTGTTGGTAAGAAACGTTATACAAAGAATAAGCAACAATATCCCTGGGAATGCAATATTGTTTAACCCAGCTTTCAAGAGAGCGAGAATGACAGATAAAAAAAACAACAGACTTATCAAAATCCCGAAGCTACTAAAATAAGTTAGAACTTGACTGTCAAATTTCATGTATGAATCATCAAAAAAACCAAAAGCAATGCCTTCAATAGGATTTTCGCTGAAATTTTTTATATAAATTTGATGGATCTCTTGACGGAATGATACTGACCTAGAGCTGTCTCCAGTATTAGAGTCATAAAACATGCTTCCTGCTGATTGCATCTTGTATAACAAATGGTCTGAAACTAAGAAATCGCTCATTACTACGACTGCTGCGCAAGTCACTATAAGTGCAATGAGTTTTTTTATCGACAAGCGATGCACGACCCATAAGGCAACGATCAGAAAAAACATTAGAATTGATAGCAAAGAGCTTGTCATGTAAATAGCGAAGGCTAGAATAAGAAAGTAAAACATCGACATTATGGTCGGCCTGCGCTCAAATAACGTATACGCAATCAAAATATTACATACAACACCAAAGCTTGACGGATTTCCCAGACCACCGATGAATGCCTTATTTTCCCATATACTAGCATCATTCAAATACAGGATAGCATCGCCAACAATTTGCATGGAAATAATTAATAGACAGTATTCAAAAAATATAGAGTGGGCCCTCTGATTGTGATTATTTTTTAATATCAGGAAAGGAACTATACAAGCGATAGTATTAATGAACATAGAGTCGCCACCTCCAATTGTCAAGCGCTTAAGTAAAAATACTACTAGGGCCGCCAGGAGGAAAATTATCAGCAAAACCTCCTCTACTTCCAATGATGTGCGAATCTTTGAAGATAAAAAGGTGACAGATATCGCTAATATACCTAAGAATTTAGTTATAGAGTAGATTGGCCCCGCCTCGACTTGTCCCTGTTCAAAAGGTACTAAATAAAAATAATAGTAATTACAGAGAATTAAGGAGACTGAAAAAAAAATCCCCAAGTGAAAAAGTGCATTTATGCGCACCGATTGCACTTCACTTATCAATACTTTATTCATTATTGTTCGCCTTAAAGGTACAACTTTGGGCCTGCAAAGCTGCGTATAGTACCAACAACATTAAAATTCATCGCGGCTTTCCATTTAATATATACAGTGCATTGCACCTGACACCCCAAAGAGCTTCCATCAAAGCTGATTAGCACTCTATCTGTTCCCAAGCTACCGGCATCGCCCTTACAACATCACGAATCACTCGTTTTCCCAAAACCTCGTCGAAATACTTAGGTGCCAGACCAAACCCAGGCCTAACACTGCGAATGCAATCAGCAGTAATCACATCACCCGCCTTCATATCTTTTACAAAATACAATGAACGCCTAAACTTAACATTTTCCTGTTCGCTTGATTTTCGTCCATAATTCACTTTACCCAAAGCTGACCAGGCGGTTTTAGAGTCACGGCATAAGGCTGCCAGCTCGGCTGGCTCTAGTGAAAAACTGTCATCAGGACCACCACCGCTACGATCCAGTGTAAAGTGTTTTTCTATAATTGAGGCACCTAGTACAACGCTGGCAATGGCGGTTGTGTTGTCAAGCGTATGGTCTGACAAACCAGTGACCAAGCCGAAGCGATTTATCATGTCAGGAATTGTGCGCAGATTGTAATCTTCGGCAGGTGCCGGGTAGCCACTGACACAATGCAAAATGGCAAGTTCTTTACAACCCCCATCACGGGCTGCTTCAATGGCTTCCTGAATTTCCTCTGCATCTGCCATACCAGTTGAAATAATCATGGGTTTGCCAGTGCTGGCAACATATTTGATCAAGGGCAGATCAACGGCTTCAAAGGAAGCTATTTTATAAGCAGGTACATTCAGGTCTTCAAGCAGGTCAACGGCCGTGTTATCAAAAGGGGAGCTGAAAATGGTAATGTCCAGTTTACGGGCGTGTTCAAAAAGGGGTTTGTGCCACTCCCAGGGCATATGGGCTTCCTGATAAAGCTGGTAAAGCGTTTTGCCATCCCACAGACCACCATGAATTTGAAATTCCTCAGAGTCGGAATTTAAGGTAATCGTGTCTGCTGTGTAGCTTTGCAGTTTGACAGCGTCAGCCCCGGCTTTTTTTGCTTCTTCAATGATTTTTATTGCGGTTTCAAATTTGCCGTTATGATTGGCAGAAAGTTCTGCAATAATATAGGGAAAATAAGTCGGTCCAATTTTTCGACCATTAATAGATATTGAATGAGTCATGTATTATCTCGTAAAATTAGATATTTTTTCATATAAAGCAGATCTGTTTTCTAGCCATTCAGTTGACAAAATTCCAAGTCTGTAAACATCAATAAAATCACTTTTAGTTTTGTGTTGTTGCCTTAAAATACCTTCAATTTGGAACCCGAATTTTTGGTGCATTTTCACTACTTGCATATTTGTGGCTAAAACCTCACAATGCAATTTGTGTAATTTCAGCTCATGAAAACCGAAATCCAAAGCAAGTAATTCCATACGACTACCACTACCACGTGGAGCATTAGGAGCAGCGTAGAAGGCCCATGATGAATTTGAGTTGATTTTATCAATGTTATTGAATGCTACAATGCCAAGAGGCAAATTGTTGTATGTATACATGAAATATTTTTGATCTTCTCTAAGGGAGGTTCTTTTCCACCAAGCAAAGTGTTCTTGTAAACTGATTTCATGCTGGGTATACATATTCATACGTATTTCAGGCGTATTGCGCCATTTGAGCATAAGTTCCAGTTCTTCAGATTCTATATTGCGCAAAACTCCAATATCACTCATAAATCATCTCTCGTTAATTCATTTATTACTCTTTGAATACCTCTACCATCAGTTATTTTTGCTGTATTTTTAATCATTGACAGTAATAAGCTGTTATGTACAGTCAGTTTATGCAGCT
>JAVESC010000082.1:0-11333 GCA_034006805.1 Advenella sp. | reverse complement strand
CGTGAGCAATGCCTGCATCAACCCCTGATTCTGCATTCAGACAATGGGGCACCGATGAAAGCACAAACCATGAAGGCCAAACTCGAAGAATTAGGCGTCTTGCCTTCCTACAGTCGTCCCCGTGTCAGTAATGACAATGCATTTGTGGAGTCCCTGTTCAGGGTGCTGAAATACCGTCCACAGTGGCCATCATCTGGGTTTGCTTCGCTGCATGAGGCACGGCAATGGGTTGAGCGCTTTGTCAGCTGGTACAACACCGAGCATCGTCATAGCAAACTCAACTTCGTGACGCCCCAGCAACGGCATAACGGTAAAGACACTGCATTACTGGCTCAACGCCAGGCAATACTGGAGCAGGCCAAGCTGCGTAACCCCTCACGCTGGGGAACACGCCCAGTCAGAAATTGTGAGCCGATTGGACCTGTCACGTTGAACCCTGAAAAAGAGATGAAGATGCAACAAGCTGCTTAAGACAAAAAACAGTGACAACTACCTTGACAAACACCGTGCCCAGCAAACTGTAAAGCGTCGCCGCCCGTTCACCACTGGCATCCGAACTACCCTTATTTTATCTAAAATAGTTTAAATTCAAATAACTAACAACCCGGTGTACTTAAGTCACGGCCTATTTTTACTGCGGTAACAGGGACATCGCGAAGCACTTTCTCAGCCACATCGTTAAAACGCTTGTCACAATTGAAACGTGTTTCAAGTATCCAATCCTCCCCCATAGCCTTTTCCATATGTTTCTGCCAAATAAATGAAGCATCTATGGCCTTATCTGAAGAAATCCTGGTTTCCAATAGAACTTCCAAATGATCTACTGCACGCGGACCATGCCAATGCGCATACATTGAGGGTTCATAAGCATTGCCACACATGGTTAGGCAATCCGCATAGTAGGTGGCGGGATCAAGGACACCCAATGTTAATGGTTGATCGGGTGTTGGCGCATAACCACCAATAAAAGTAGTTAGATCAGCTGTGCAAGTGGGCGTAATTTCAAGGCGCAGTTTTGCAATCCGCCCATCACTAACCGTTGCTTTAATCTCACAGCCCTGGACGCGGAACTCGTGCACATCGTCAAATGACTTACGGGGAATACCCGCGACAGATTCAAAGTAACGTTGGTTTGTATCGAGCATATCGCCATTAAACACCTCTGCTACCGTAGCAGCCTGGCTGAAAGACGCCATGCATAAAAAGCCAGCGGTGGTTAATAAAGTACGTATGAACATAGAGAATTCCTGTTTCCAGTTTTGAGGGGAACATGTGAGTTAAAGCATCGAAACTATAATACATATTGTTCAATGTCAAACATTAGGCTAACAATTTATTTTGATCTAATCATGAAGGCCAAACTCAAGGAGCCGGGGGTATTGCCTTCCTACTGTCGTCCCTGGGTCAGTAACGACAATGCAAATAACGATCATCTTTTTTAAAGCTTTTAATTGATTCATATTTAAATTTTCTGAAAATTCCCAAGCATACGGGTATATTCCGCATCAAGATATTCATCAATGGCCGCTATGTCCAAAGAACCTTTTGCATAATATGCCTTGAGCTCCTTTAGTCCCAGTGAACCGAATCTAACCCAGGCGATCAGGTTGGTTTGGACAAGAAACGCAACGACAAATCCCCCAGAGCGTAAGGCGGCATCAGTGCCATCCACAAGACATAATGTGCCATGCCCGACCAGCAGCATTCTTCTGAGCTCAGGATTCCCTGCGGAAGGAAGACAATCGCGCCACTCCTGTTCATGATAAAAACGCTGTTTTACAACCCACATTGCCCGAATCATAAGCTCGGTAATTAGCACTGGTATTGCCATAGCCAACCCATGGCGCATATCATAACCCTGCTCGAACACTTTTACTGCAATTGTTGAAAAAGTCTGGTGATGCTTACCAAATGAGCCGACGTTAATGAACTGCAGTAGTGAGTAAAACGGAATGGGTATGCCAGATCCACGACCTGCATCTATTTTTCCTCGCCCGCCAGAAGAGCCTGCCATATCTGAGAAAAGGTGTCCTAACCAATTCATAAAACCCGAAAAAACCTTGGCCACCAAATTGCTGCCACTCAGCTCAAAACTCTCAGTATTAATGCTGATCAGTTTTCCCTTATCAACGAAGTGCGCAGTATTGCTGAACTGATCGAGAATTGAAAAAAACAAGCCTAACAAGTCGGGCGAGTGCCCCAAGCTTTTAACGTGATGGTTACTCATCGACATGTTCTTTACTGCCCCACCAGTGGCAGAAGAGGTGGCCTGATCATAGTTAACCTTGAACTTACGCTCAAGAAAACCAATAGCGCTTGCGGTTTCGTTAGCATTACCAGCTGGACCTTTCCAGCCGTTTAACCTGGCAAAGCCCTTGACGGCGTTATCAGTCTGTTCATCTGCCCATTTTCCAAGAACCCCCTTGCCAGGCGCACCGACAAAAAGTATATCTACCAGACCACCGATCAAGCCACAAGTACCAGAGATCATATAATCATACTTGTCGCAGTTGGCTGTCTTGAGGGTGAAATCATCCCTGATACGTTTTTCAAGTGTAATGCGCTGACTATCGGTCATCAAACCGCGAAAAGGGTCTTCGCTATATGCAATTCCTTGGCGGTTTGCGTAACTATTCATTTGGGCCAGTAACCCCGCCAAATCCGTCTTGGCATCAACATCCACAATGTCGAGCATTTTGAGTGGCTGCAGTTTAGATTGATGCGTAGCAGGTGATTTCATCAGGCTATTTTCGTAGAAAGGCGTTTCGCTCTCTTCTACGACAAACACGACCTCTTGTGAATCAACAATGCTTTGCGCTTGGGCCAATAAGCTGTCAAGCAAGTCATTGTCGAGGTTTTGCTCATGACTCATTGTATCAAGAGCACCAACCATTCTGTCCAGGTGCGTGTTGGATTGCTTAAGCTGATGTTTCTGTACCCGCATCAAATGTGCCTGGTCGTGAAGCATCTCTTTTTTACTCATGAAAAAATACCACCAAATTTTTCACGCGCTTTCTCAACCGCATCAGCGGCTGTACCTCGTAGTACATCGCTTACGTTAAAATAGCCAATGGCCTCAAACGCCTGGCCTAAGTTTTCAAGCTCTTTGGTACTACACCCATGTTTGATACAAAGCCTGATTTCAGCCTTTTCTTCTTCAGCATCACCTTTACTTATAACTATTGAGCGTTCCTCGTAGAAGCCCATAATAAAATCATATAATTCTGCCTTTGTTGGCTCTCGGGTTAGTGAGCGAAGTTTTCTTTCATCCAGATATTGGGCGCATTTAATTTTGTTGACGCTGGCCTGCGCCAAATTAGTCTTTTCAGTAAGGACTGAACCTGCGCTTGTCATTTTGGATATCAGTTTAGCTAACTGCTTGATTTTTAAATTTTGAGCTCCGTGAACTTCAATATACTCGTTGAGTTTAAGGGTGATAAAATTAATATCCTTCATTGTTAAAGAAATAGTCAATTGTGTCTGTTTAATTATTTCATTAAGCATAAGTTCGCGGCGCTTGAAACGGCTGAGCTCGTTGGCTCCAGTCATTTTTCGGACACCGGCATATGCCCCTACTCCTATTAACACCGCAACGCCAATACCTGTCACCATGCCGGACATGCCGAACAACCCACCCATCCCTAAGCTTGCCAGGCCAGAGGTTAATCCGGCCGCAGACATTCCTACGACTGACCCTGATAGATACACTGCTGCCAGAGGCGTCCCAACTGCAGCTGCTTTTGCTGAGAGCAGTTTGAGAGCGGAGACGATTTGATCATCTGTAATGTCATCCTTGAGCATGTCGTAATCGTTCTTGATTGCCATGAGAGCTAAATCTATTTCCTCATCGCTGACCTTTAGCAGTGCTCGATTTTTTTGCAAGAACCCAAACTGAGTAATATCACGCCCATCTGTGCTGTAATAAAGGTTGATTAAGTCCTTGACCAAGGAAATGTACAATGCCTTTATTTGTCCGTCAGGACTGTGTGTGTCAAGATGTTCAAGTAATGTTTCCAAGGGGATATGCTCTTCGATGGAAGACATATAGGTTCGTAATGTGAAGCGAGTCTCAGCGCTTAGATTCAAACGTGTCATTAATTGAAGGATTTCAGCGAACTCCTTGTCATCAATCATTTGATCATTGTCATAGGCTGCATTGATGATGATTTGGACATAGGCTATTTTTAGAGGCTCTTCTAATTCGTCGATTGGGATGAGTTGACGTTCTTCTTTAAACTCAGTGAAGTCCTGTGCACATATTTGAAGCACTTCTGACATCTTGCGGTAGTCACAATTCAACAGGCCTGTAACTGGAATGTCAGCTCCCTCTTTACGGCGGATAAGTAATGACTTTTCAATCTTTTCTCCTTTATTTCCGCTAACTGTCTCAATATACTCAACCATGTCAATGGAAGCAAAGGGCACTCTGATCGGATCGGTACTACTTAGGCGAAAGATAAGCTGCTCGCCTGTGAATAGTATCCCCTCTTTAGCGCTCCCAAACAGGGTATTGTCATACAAAGCCACTACTGTGGAGGGACTACCGGTAAACCCGAAGGCTTTTACTGCATTATTAAGTTTCTTTTCATTTATATTTGGGGCAACGGATAAGTTGCGGGAAATAGAGGCGAGATTCTCACGAAGGTAAACGTTTACATTAGTCATTCTTCATCCTTTTAGGGGGTAGCGGGCGGCTATTTTAAATATTGAAATAATTCACATAAATACTTACATTGAGTGTGAGTCGGCGTAAGCTTATGAACCTAACATGTTTTTAATGCATGAACGGCTGTACCAGAATCCGGTGCCCGACATATGCTCACCGGAACAGGCCTTATCAATTGTGCGCCGGATTCAAACGCATAAAGTCACGTTCGATGGCCAGGCACCTGTTACCGACATCTTCGCCATTGATGCGGAACAAGCTGCGGTGTTGACTAGCCTGAAGGTTAAAAAGCCACTAACAGATATTGCATATGTGAACTTATAATGGAGCGTTTTTAAAGCGATTCATTATAAATCAATAGGTTACGTTTTTAACTGTCGAACTCGGGCTGTATGGGTGTAATGATAGACGGTTTACACAGTTTAATTTACAGGCTCATTTAGGATCGCTTCCAATTCTCCCTGTCTTGTATACTTGATTTCATTACCTAATGAATCAAGAGATTGATAAATAAAAGCTTCAGTTATTCCAATTTGAAACAATTGTGATTTTATTCTTTTTTTTGATTTACCTGGAACTTTATATTTAGCAATATATTTTTTTCCCTTATTTTTACCATTTTCAATGACATAACTATCTAAATTTTTTTCTCCTAGACAAATCAAAAATATACTTTGTTGGTTTTCTTGACGTTTATGATAGTAATTTGGCGAATAAATTAAAGACTGTCGACCACATTGAAATGTTTTCAAAATATCATTTGAATTTTCATTATTGTGCGGTAACCACTCAAATGGACTGAACTCGTCTGCAATAATATAAATTGCCCCATCAGTTTCTTCATCCTCTTTATGAACAGCAAAAAATAATGATACAACAGGTGATCAAGACCAGTCCAATAGCCTTGTAGGAATCCCATGGTGTTGTGCCATGGATATAATATCAAGCTTTGACAGTGATCTTTGGTCAAAATATAATTGCAATTTACTTTCGAATTGAAAAATAAAATAATTTTCTAACTTATCAAAATTATTTGTTTTTTATAACGAAAAAGCGAAGGGATTAGTTTGTGTTTTTCATAATCAGAAACACCTCGATATAAATTTCCTCGTAAATGTTTATCTTTGCCTACAAGACACACTAACTTTTCAAGGCTATCTATTTCATAACATAAAGCATTCATAAAACTCGTCTTATAAATACATAATTATTTTTTGCAAAACAGGAAAATCGCCAGCCCTGAACATACAGAGCTGGCGTTTTCCATACAAAACAGCGAAAACCAACAGGCAGGTAAACCACCCGCCTGTTGAACCACTCAAGCTTATTGCAACAAAGACAAAACGCCTTGTGGCACCTGGTTAGCTTTAGCCAGAACAGAAGTACCAGCCTGTTGCAGAATCTGTGCACGAGTCATATTAGAGACTTCAACTGCATAATCCGCATCTTCAATCCGTGAACGCGCGGCAGACAAGTTGGTCACCGTGTTGTTCAGGTTCGTGATGGTTGATTCAAAACGGTTCTGAATCGCACCCAGGTCACTACGCATGGAATCCACTTTCTGCAAGGCAGTGTCAATATCGGCTAATGGAGATAGACCGGCTGTGGAGATCGCTGCTGCACCAAGTTCTGTAGCAGCAGCTTTAATTGTGACTTCTGTAGCATCAGCAGTAGCAACAGTTTCAGTACCCGCAAAAAACTTACCGTCTGAAGTTTTAATGTAAAACTTATCATCATTACCTTTTAACACAGTCGCTCCTGTAAGAGCAGCATCGCTATTATTTGTAACCGTCCAAGTCGCATCAGCAGCAGATGTGTTGCCACCTGCAGTAACACCACCAGCACTCGCGGCTTGTGCAAGCTTAGCAACATCCAAACTGTTCAAGCCCAATGACTCACGATCAATTTTCTGCAGGTCAATACTGATGGTTTCGTTATCGTTAGCACCCACCTGAATGGTCAAGCTGCTGTCTTTGGCCAATACATTCACACCGTTGAACTGGGTCTGTGCTGACACGCGATCAATCTCATCCAAACGCTGGGTAATCTCATTCTGGATGGATGCCAGGTCATCCGTAGAGTTGGAACCGTTAGCGGCTTGTACAGTCAGCTCACGAATACGCTGCAGGTTATTGTTGATTTCATTCAACGAACCTTCAGTGGTTTGTGCAATAGAAATACCGTCGTTGGCGTTACGGGCAGCCTGGGTCAAACCTTTGATATTGGCGGTAAAACGGTTGGCAATCGCCTGGCCTGCCGCGTCATCTTTTGCGCTATTAATACGCAGTCCGGAAGACAGGCGCTCAATTGCGGAACCCAACGCGTTTTGAGATTTAGATAAATTATTCTGAGAAACAAGGGCCAGGTAGTTTGTATTAATAACAGACATGGAATACTCCAAAAAAATAAGATCACTTCAAGAAAAACCAAGTCATAACACCTTTGTCTTGAAGGCTTACTACTGGTTTATGTTCTTATTAACGGCCCTAAATCAGCAATCTTTAATCTTTTTTAAATTAATTTCCGGCATACAACAAAAATTTTTCTATCATTACTGGTGCTCCAGCATTGACAGAAGACTACTTATGAGCCCCCTGCCTAAAGCAAACCACCCACCCCAATCAACTTAGCCACATCCCGTTAGATTTTCCCAACACCAATGCCTTCATTGTCTTTATAAGACTTCACAGATAAACTACTTTTCATGCAACCACTACTATTTTTCCAAATATGGTTTTTGGGGTCGTGAGCTTCATTCCCAGTAACCCTTCATCAATCAGGAGTCCAATTTGACAGTTAATCAAGAAACCAATATAGGTCATGATGAACTAATCCAGCAGACTAATCAGGAAATTACAGAATCTTACGATGAGCAAATATACACCTCTAATGCCTTTCCTTTTTCTTCACCAGGCCATCTGCGGGCTGCTGCCCATTTATATGGTTTAACCACCGTCCCCCTGGAAAAGGCACGTGTACTGGAGTTGGGCTGCGCTGGGGGTGGCAACTTGCTACCCTTTGCAATAGCCTATCCACAAGCACAAGTTGTCGGGGTCGATTTATCTTCGGCGCAGATAACACAAGGGCAAGAAGTCATTAATGCATTGGGCATACAAAACCTGCACCTTCATGTCATGAGCCTGACTGACATTACCGCTGATTTTGGACAATTTGATTACATTATTGCGCATGGGGTATTCAGCTGGGTACCACCTGAAGTACGTGAAGCCATGATACGTATTTTACGCGACAACCTGTCACCCAATGGAGTTGGATATATCAGCTATAACACTTACCCGGGCTGGAAAGCGGGTGACATTGTGCGTGATGCCATGTTACTGCACAGCCATAGCGCACAAAGTGGTGAAGATAAACTGGCCAGCGCAAAGGCCATGCTAAATTTGCTTTCTGATGGAATTGCCGCCAGCAACCCCTTGGCTCCCTCATTACGGGCTGCCGTAGCGCAATTGCAAAAACACTCCGACTATTATATTGCCCATGAATACCTGGAAATTTTTAACAATCCCTGCTACTTGCTGGAATTTGTAAATTTAGCCAGTCAATATGATCTAACTCAGGTAGGCGATGCTGAGCCTCATGTGGAAATGTCGGCCACCTATGGACAAAATGTCCAACTTAATCATAGCTTAATAGCACTAGGACAACCACGTGAAGTACGGCAGCAGTATCTGGATTTTGCTATCGGTCGAAATTTCCGCAAAAGCATGCTTATCCATCAAGCACGTGCCAACCAGGTTCTGGTCAGCCCTGACCTTACAAAATTAGCTGATCTGCGGTGGGCTGGGAAATTTACAGAAGTAGCGCCTGAAGCAAATGCCCCAAAAGACATAGTCTTTTTCCAAAACCACAAAGGCAGGCCTTTACGCAGTAGCGAAGCTAATGTACTTGCCGTCGTACGCGCACTGTCCGAGGTTTGGCCCAACAGTATGGATTTTGACAGTTTAGTGGCAAAAGTTCAGCCACAATTGCTTAATGCAGCAGACGAAGCCACGGCCCGCGAACAAGTGCTTAAAGCGTTGCAAATTCTGTTCCGTTTAAATAGTCTTCGTTATACACTGGAACCATCCCCCTATGAGCGATCTGAAAAAGGTAACCAGAAAGCGCCCGTACTCATTCCCGGCTTTGCCCATATCCTGCAGCAGCGCAACGATAGTACATTTGGTATTGGCAATTTCAACCTGTGGCACGATACGATTAACATAAGCCTGAAAGAAGCAGAGTTTTTTGTATTACATCACATTGATGGTCAACGTAACCGCAAACAACTCTCAGTTTTACTGCGTGATGCAATGAGCCGCGGTGAGGTGCCTGCAACAGATGGAAAATCGTTAAAAGGACAGCGAAACCTGGATGCAATGGCTGATAAAATCGTAAATCGCTTACTGGATTTACTCAACGCCCAAGGAGTATTGCAATAATATCCCTAAGCTGAAATTCGCATAGTACAAAACAAAAAATCGCCAGCCCCAAAAACATAGGACTGGCGATTTTGTACAAGACCAGACCAACAGGCAGATAAACCCACCTGTTGGACTTTTCAGGCTTATTGCAACAGAGACAGAACGCCCTGTGGCACCTGGTTGGCTTTGGCCAGAACAGAAGTACCGGCTTGTTGCAGAATCTGTGCACGGGTCATATTGGAGACCTCAACGGCATAATCCGCATCTTCAATCCGTGAACGAGCTGCAGACAAGTTGGTCACCGTGTTGTTCAGGTTAGTGATAGTAGATTCAAAACGGTTTTGAATCGCACCCAGGTCACTACGCATGGAGTCCACTTTCTGCAGTGCAGTATCAATATCGGCTAATGGGGATAGGCCCGCTGCGGAAAGGCCTGCTGCATCAAGTTCTGTTGCCTCAGCTGTAATGGTAACTGTTTGTTGTTCATCAGCAGTAGGAGCTGTAACTGTCGCGGCATAAAACTTACCATCTTCAGTTTTAATGAAATAATCGCCATCCGCATTTTTTAACACAGTAGCCCCAGTTATCTCAGCAGAAGCACTATCTTTCATTGCCCATTCAGCATCTGCTGCTGCAGTTTTACCAGAAGCACTATAACCACCTGCACTAGCTGTTTGTGCGAATTTGCTAACATCCAACTTATCCAAACCCAATGAATCACGATCAATTTTCTGCAGATCAATACTGATGGTTTCGTTATCGTTAGCACCCACCTGAATGGTCAAGCTGCTGTCTTTGGCCAATACATTCACACCGTTGAACTGGGTCTGCTCTGACACGCGATCAATTTCATCCAAACGCTGAGTAATTTCGTTCTGGATGGAAGCTAGGTCATCCGGGGAGTTGGAACCGTTAGCAGCCTGTACCGTCAGTTCACGAATACGTTGCAGGTTGTTGTTAATCTCATTCAACGAACCTTCAGTGGTTTGAGCAATAGAAATACCGTCGTTGGCGTTACGGGCAGCCTGGGTCAACCCTTTGATATTGGCGGTAAAACGGTTGGCAATCGCCTGGCCTGCCGCATCATCTTTTGCGCTATTAATACGCAAACCAGAAGACAGGCGCTCAATCGCGGAACCCAACGCGTTTTGAGATTTAGATAAATTATTCTGAGAAACAAGGGCCAGGTAGTTTGTATTAATAACAGACATGGAATACTCCAAAAAAATAAGATCACTTCAAGAAAAACCAAGTCATAACACCTTTGTCTTGAAGGCTTACTACTGGTTTATGTTCTTATTAACGGCCCCTGTTTTGTAAACTTTAATTATTTTTCAATTTTTATTAAAATTTTTCTGGCAACTGGTCCCAATACGCTTCTTTCAGCATCCCACGCAGTCTTAACACGGCTTGCGAGCGCAGTTGCGATACCCTGCCCTCGGTCAGTTCCAGCACGGCGGCTATTTCTTTCAGGTTCAAGGCTTGTTCAAATATTAAAGACAGTACCAGCTGTTCCCTTTCAGGCAGTTTGCCAATGCATTCGGCCAGGGTGTGTTTGAATTCTTCATTTAACAGGGCCGCTTGCGGGCTGTATTCATCACTGCCCCCCATTAATCGGTCCAGCTGGTTGTTTTCCCGTTCACCTTCGTCGCTGTCAAACCTGAAGTCTTCATAATGCACCACGTGTACCGTGCCTACGTCGTGCAGTTGTTCGCGGTAGGCGTCTACACTTATCCCCAGTTCTTCGGCAATTTCTTCATCACCGGGTTCATAGCCCAGCTTTTTTTCGGCCTGGGAAATGGCTTTCTGGATTTTGCTGTTTTTACTGCGCAGGGTACGGGGCAGCCAGTCCTGCCGGCGCAGTTCGTCGGTAATGGCACCCCGTATTCTTGTATTGGCGTAGCTGGTAAATTGCGCGGCACCGGTGTTTTCAAAACGCTGGGCAGCATCCATTAAGCCAATCATGCCCGCCTGGATCAAGTCATCCAGTTCTATATTAGCGGGCAGCCGGGCCATCATTTTAAGGGCAATGCTACGCACCAGGGGTGCGTGTTCGCGCAATATCTGCTCTATAGAGGGTCGTGGTAACGTAGCCTTGCTCATGCACAATAAATGTGGTTGGTATACATTTTGTTATTATTAACGATTTTGCTTGCATTTAATAGCGCGAACTGGGCCGGGTTTTGCGGGTGCTTGGCGCTTTGCAAAACGGGATTGTCTGCCATTATGCTGGGTAATCCTGTCAT
>JAVESC010000081.1:0-11856 GCA_034006805.1 Advenella sp. | reverse complement strand
CGAGTAAGGCTGAAGCTTGCCGAACTGTCCTGGGCCAGATGTTTTGCCAGATAGGGCAGGCTTTTTTCCAATGCCGCATGCAGGGTGTAAGGTGGATTAATAATAAACATACCACTTCCGTGCAGGCCGTGGCCATCGGCAGCCGGTTTTTTAACCGCCAAAGAAGCGTTTAGCCATTGGGTATCGGGCAATTTTTCAAGTTGCCTGACCATGTCATTTGCTTCTTTGCGGTTAATGAGCGGGTACCAAACGGCATAACAGCCCGTGGCAAAGCGTTTCAGGCCATCTTTAATGGCCATTAAGGTGTGCCGGTAATCCATTTTGTCTTCATAAGAAGGGTCAATCAACACAATGCCTCTTCGGGGTACCGGGGGCAACTGTGATTTCAGGCCCGAAAAACCGTCTTTTTCAAAAATCGTTACCTGGCGTGAAATTTCGCTGCCTTGTTGGTTAATGTTGTCCCTGAGGACATCAATTTCGGTGGGATGCAACTCAAATAAATGCAGACGATCTTTGGGACGCATCAGTTCCAGGGAGATCCAGGGAGATCCCGGGTAATACGACAGATCTGCGCCATCGTTCAGGTTGCGGATATGATCAATATATACCTGCAGGTCTTGGGGCAGGTTGGTATTGTTCCAGATTCGGGTAATGCCTTCCCGGAACTCAGCGGTTTTTTCTGCCCAGGCATCTTCCAGGTCGTAAATGCCGGCACCGGCATGGGTGTCGATAATCCAGTAAGGGGTTTCCTTTTTGTTGAAGTACTGCAAAATATGCAACAAAATGGAATGCTTTAAAACATCAGCATGATTGCCTGCATGAAAGGCGTGGCGGTAACTGAACAAAATATATCCTTGAGGTTATTGCAGGCTATTAAGCCATATCGGGTGTTACCCGAAGCAGTTCGTCGGTAAACAGGGCGTCGCACCCCCATTGTAACAATTGCCTGGCGCGTTGATAGTCGTTGACAGTCCAGGCGCAAACCTTGTAACCGGCTTGATGAATACGCGCTATTTTTTCCTGGTCAAGCAGGCTTTGTTTTATATTGATGGCGACACAATCCAGCCTTTCCAGCACGTTGATGAAATTATCAGGGAGCGCTTCGGTTAACAAGGCGCGAGGCAATTCGGGGGCGGTTTTTTGTGCTGCTGCCAGTGCTTCAATAGAAAAAGAAGAGATTAAGGGGAGCAGATGGGAATGCTGCCACCATTGGCGTGCCGCATTGGCGACCAGGATCCCGGTTTCTTCTTCACGGTTTGGGCAGGGCTTGATTTCTATATTGCAGAAAAGATTGTTTTCCTGGGTAAAACGGGCCACCGATAGAAACGTGGCAATGGGTTCCCCAGTATAGAAGGCGGAATGCCAGGCGCCAAAATCCAGCTCAGACAATTCCCTGAAGGTTTTGCTGGCGGCAAGTCCAATCCCGTTTGACGTGCGGTCGACCGTATCATCGTGCATCAGGACAAGTACATTATCTTGGCTGAGCTTGACATCGAACTCAAGCATGGAAAAACCGTACTCGTGGCCACAACGCATTGCGGCCAGGGTGTTTTCAGGGGCCATGAAGCCGCCACCACGATGGGCGATCAGGCGCGGATAGCGCCATTCAAAAGTATTTTTGGCTGACATAGGGTTTAAAGGTGGATTTGAAGAGTTATATTATTGTATTGTAGGAAGATATAAGCCGCTTTGAAAGCGACTTTTTATAAAACAAGGCTGAATTGTCTATTTAAAATTGAAAAAGACTAAAATGGGAAATCCCTTTTTCCAACAGCGACATTTATAATGTATATTCTGATTTTCGCCGTCTAAGTTGAGAGCTTAATGTTTGATTTTATCCGTACACACCAACGCTTTATGTTGGCATTGTTAATTCTTCTGGTGGTCCCGTCATTTGTTTTTTTTGGCGTGGCTGATTATCAAAGTTTCGCTTCCAATGATGCCAAATTGGTAGCCGTTAAAGATTCCATCATTACCCAAGAGCAGTTTAACCAGTCCTGGCGTAACCGTTTGGATCAGATGAGAATGGAGTCTGGTGCTAATTTTGATGTCTCCAAGGCAGATGCGCCTGAGAACCGTCGGGCCTGGCTGAACCAGCTTATTGATTCCCAGGTGGTGCAGCAGGAGATGATTGATGGTCATTTCAATGCCACTGATAATATGGTTCGTTTTGCCATTGGCTCCAATCCACAGTTTCATGAAAACGGGGTTTATTCCCCCCAGAAATACAACGAATTCCTTAGCGCTAACGGCATTCGGGATATAGACTACGAGGCTTATGTGCGTCAGAACCTGGCTTATGCCCATGTGCTCGAGCCCGTTGTACAATCTGTTTCGCTGCCAGCAAAAACACTCGACTTGCTGCAATCGGCCATGATTCAGGAACGTACGGTTCGCCTGAAAGAATTTGAGCTTTCTTCATATCAGGAAGCCGTCACGGTTTCTGAAGACGATATTAAACAGTGGTACGATAAAAACAGCAAATTGCTTGAAGTTCCCCGTTACGTGGATGTTCAATATATTATCCTTAACCAGGATACGGCATTGCAATCGGTTCCCGAGATTTCAGAAGCGGATATTGAATCCTATTACCAAACCAACATTGGCAAATACACCAAGCAAGAACGCCGTGAGGTTAACCATATCCAGATCATGGTGCCAGCCAGTGCCGATGCGGCTACCCAGGAAGAAATCCTGAAAAAAGCCCAGGATATAGCGGCACAGGCCAAGGAAAATCCAGCCCGGTTTTCGGCGCTGGCAAAGCAATATTCAGATGATGTAGGTACTAAAAACCTGGATGGTAGCCTGGGCCTGTTGTCCAGGGGTGATATCCCTGTTCTTGATGAGGCTATTTTTTCACTGACTCAACCCGGCGTTACCGATCCTGTTAAAGTGGGAAATTCTTATCACATTATCCAGGTTGCCAAGATAGACGAAGGGGCTATTCAGCCGCTGTCTGCCATTAAAAATGACGTTCTAGAGGAAATTCGCCTGCAACTGGCCTCAGAAAAATTTGCTGATCTGGCCACAGGCCTGACACAGCAGGTTAATGATGATCGTTCATCTTTGCAAGGCGTGGCCGATAATCTTCAGCTTGAGCTTAAAGCCGTTAATGGTGTGGCCCGTGACCGTTTACTAAGTGGTCAGCAGGTGGGTGAAAAAGCGGCTTCTGCCAGCCCTGCTGCCAAATATTTCGAGACGCCACGGGTTCGCGAGGTTTTGTTCTCAGATGAAGTCCTGAATCAGAAGCTCAACTCGGGTGTGATTGAAATTTCACCTTCGGAATTGTTGGTGGTTCGTGTAGAACAAGATGTGCCTGCCGCCATTCCTGCGCTTGATACGGTCAAAGCCGAGGTTGAAACCAGTATCAGGAATGAAAAAGCCCTGGAACTGGCCAAACTGGCCGGAGAGGAAGAGCTGAAAATGTTGCAGGAAAGCGGTAAGCTCACTTCTACCGGATTTGGCCAGGAAGCGGTAATTAGCCGCTTAATGACCCAGCAATTGCCTGAAGCAATGCTCAATACAATCATGGCTGCACCCGCAGATAAGCTACCTTCTTTTGTGGGTACCGCAACGCCTAATGGTTATGTTATTGCGCAAGTTGAAAAGGTTTCCGAGGGTAATCCAGAAATGAAAACACTTTTCACGCAGTTTCTGCAACCAGGCTTAGAGTCGGGTGTTGCGCTTGAAGTCGCCCAGGGTGTTACCCATATCTTGCGAGCAGATCACAAGGTTGAGATATTCCCCGAAGCAGAAAAAGTGATTCTGGGTGATTAAATAAGGCAAGCGCTTTCTTAACGCATAAACCTTGTTGCATAGCATTACATGCATAAACCCCAAAAACCGGTGCTGAATTTTCCGGTTTTTGGGGTTTTTCTATGGGTAAAGCCGGCCATTAAGCCGGCATCCAAACCTGGGGGGCTTGTTAATTAATGGCTTGTTTCAATATAGACCAGACATTTTCCGCCATGGTTTTTTGTGCGGACTCATTGGGATGAATGCCATCGTCCTGATACATGCTTTTATCCAGTGCAAAATTCTCAAACAGGAAGGGCACCAGTAAGGCTTTTTGTTTTTGTGCCACCTGGGCAAACATGTCCTTGAATTGCTGCGAATACACCGGCCCAAAGTTGGGTGGAATTTGCATGCCCACAATGACCACTTTGGCCTGTGCCTGTTTGCTTAATTCGCTCATTTTTTCAAGATTGTTGGTAGAATCGGC
Source organism: Advenella sp. (assembly GCA_034006805.1). Taxonomy (GTDB): domain Bacteria; phylum Pseudomonadota; class Gammaproteobacteria; order Burkholderiales; family Burkholderiaceae_B; genus Advenella. The sequence goes on along the minus strand of JAVESC010000081.1, from coordinate 7,634 downwards.
TAGTGACAGGCCACGCAAGGCGTCATTTGCGCCCAGTTCCACAATGACCACAGCAGGATTGTGCCGGGTTAATAAGGCCGGTAAGCGGCTAAGGCCGCCGCTGGTGGTATCGCCGCTAATACTGGCATTGATTATTTCATAATTGTCATCATCGCCCAGAAAATCGGATTTAATTATTTCTACCCAACCCTTGCCCCTTTCAATACCATATTCTGCTGATAAACTGTCTCCTATAACCAGTATTGTCTTGTTATTGGTGCTTTGCGCATGAGCAAACTGAAAGGTGGCGCTAGATATAAACAGCGTCAGACATAATTTGAGTAGTTGATTTATGAAAAACATATTAGCCCTGGAAGTAAATGGTCTGAATAAAATGGTGGAAGATGCCAATGGCCCGCTTCGTATTTTAGAGGATATTTCCTTTTTACTTGAAAAAGGTAAGACACTGGCGATTACCGGAAGTTCTGGTTCTGGTAAATCTACTTTGCTGGGTATTCTGGCTGGTCTTGATGTGCCCAGTCAAGGTAGCGTGCACTTGATGGGACAGGACCTGTTTGCACTGGATGAAGATCAGCGTGCGCAGTTGCGAGCCTATCATGTGGGATTTGTGTTCCAGTCTTTTCAGTTGCTGCCTAATCTGACTGCTCTGGAAAATGTCATGCTGCCACTGGAATTGCAGGGTAAGCTCGCCAAAGAGGCAGCCTGGGCCATGCTAGAGCGCGTGGGGCTTGCCGGGCGATCCCATCATTACCCTAAAACCTTATCTGGTGGAGAGCGTCAGCGTGTTGCCCTGGCGCGAGCTTTTGTGGTTGAACCCGCCATATTATTTGCCGATGAACCGACCGGAAGCCTGGATGCAACAACCGGCGCCCATATTATGGACTTAATGTTTGCGTTGCATCAGGAAAAAAGAAGCACCCTGGTACTGGTTACCCACGATACGGTCCTTGCCAGCCGTTGCCAGCAACAGCTGGTATTACAAGCGGGCAGGGTGCAAAATACCAGCCTTAACCTTTGATCCTGACAATCCTGGTTACCTGTGGTACGTGCCGCATTAGCCTGATAACCCGGGCTAAATGCTTGCGGTCATCTACCTGAATGGTAATTTGGATGGTGGCGGTTTCAAGGGCTTCTTCATTCATGGACATTTGAATGATATTAGAGTCGGCCGTGGCAATTTGTGCGGCGATGCGTCCCAAAACCCCTTTTTCACTCTTGATGGTAATTTCAAGGCGGGTAGGCAGGTGCTTGGTGGTTTCCTGGTCCCAGCTAACTGAAGATACCCAGCGTTCAGGTTCACGTGTGCGCTGGCGATGTGCAACGGGGCAGTCTTCGGTGTGAACGACCAGGCCATGGCCAGGACGGATACAGGCAATTAGAGCATCACCGGGAATTGGACGGCAGCAACTGGCTAGCTGCGCAGCCTGGCCTTCGTTGCCCTGAATGAAAATAGTACCTGTTTTGGCCACTGATATTTCATCAATAACTGCGGCACTGGTTGCTACAATTTCGTTGTCGATAAGGAAGCGACGGGCAACGACAGCGGCCAGACGACGTCCCAGGCCAATATCGGCCAAAATTTCATCAACCGAATGGGCGCCGGTGCTTTTAGCCAGTTTTTCCCATTGCGGGTCATCTTTGGGCGGCATTGGGATTTTTAGTTCTTGCAGGGCATGCAAAAGCTGTTTCTCGCCAAATTGAATGGATTCGCTGTATTTGACCGTTTTCAGGTAATGCCGGATTTCAGAGCGTGCCTTGCCAGTGCGGACATAGTTAAGCCATTGGGCACTGGGTACGGATGCCGGAGAAGTAATGATTTCGATCCGGTCACCGCTGTTGAGTTCTGTTTTGAGGGGAACAAACTCACCATTGATTTTGGCGGAAACAGCATGGTTGCCGATATCTGTGTGGATGAGGTAAGCAAAATCAATGGGTGTTGCACCGCGTGGCAAAGAGATAATCTTGCCTTTGGGGGTAAGTACATAAACCGCATCGGGGAACAGGTCTACCTTGACGTGTTCAAGAAACTCGCCCGAGTCGCCAGTTTGGCTTTGGATATCCAGCAACGATTGCAACCAGCGATGGGTTTGTTTTTGCAGGTCGTTTAACGAGATATCGTCATTTTTGTACATCCAGTGAGAGGCCACGCCTTTTTCGGCAATGTGGTCCATGTCACGGGTACGTATCTGGAATTCGATGGGGGTACCATAAGGGCCCACCAGGGTGGTATGTAAAGACTGGTAGCCGTTAAGCTTGGGAATGGCAATATAGTCTTTGAACTTGCCCGGTACCGGGCGATACAGCTGATGAATGACGCCCAAGGCCAGATAGCATTCGGCCAGAGTGTGTACGATAATCCGGAAGCCGTAGATATCCAGCACATCGGAAAAGGATTTTTTTTGTTCACGCATTTTTTTATAAATGCTGAACAGGGATTTTTCACGACCGGAAATTTCGGCTTCGATACCTTGTGCAGGTAAGGCGGCCGTGATGTTGTCGGTGATTTTGGTAAGGACTTCACGACGATTGCCGCGTGCAGCCATGACCGCCTTATGCAGGACCGAATAACGGTTGGGCGAGCTGGCCACAAAACATAAATCCTGGAGTTCGCGGACCAGGGAGTTAAGCCCCAGCCGGTGCGCGATAGGGGTGTAAATTTCAAGTGTTTCGTTAGCAACGCGCCGGCGTTTGGCGGGGTCTACCGCATCCAGGGTGCGCATATTGTGCAGGCGGTCGGCCAGCTTGATTAAAATAACGCGAACGTCTTTGGCCATGGCCAACAGCATTTTACGGAAGCTTTCCGCCTGCTGTTCGGCCTTGGTGGCAAAATTGAGCTTTTCTAGCTTGGTAAGGCCATCAACCAGATTGGCAACATCGGGGTTGAATTTTTCAGCCAGTTCGGCCTTTAGAACGCCCTGGTCTTCGATCACGTCGTGCAACAGGGCTGCCATTAGGGCATTGACGTCAAGCTTCCAGCCAGCACATATTTCGGTAACCGCAATGGGGTGGGTAATATAGGGCGCGCCACTGGAACGAAATTGACCTAAATGGGCCTGGTCCGCAAAGCGGTAGGCTTCACGTACCTTTTCGATATCTTTGTTGTCCATGTAGCTGGACAGCATTTCGGTAAGCGTGGCTAATGTGGCAATGGGAGGATCATTAACCGGTGCGGTTTTACCTGAAGCAAGTTGCACCGATTCAAGCGGTTTGGCGGATTTTTTCTGTTTTCTTTTAAAGGGCGAGCCTGCACGCAGTGCATGCAAAATCGTGGATGATGCGCCTTTTATCCCTTTAAAAGTCATAGTGTATTAATCCTTATTGATAAGTGCTTCAGGTGGGTACTTTACGCAGCATTTCAAGGCCCGTTACACCGCTGGCGATTTCGCGCAAGGCAATAACGGTTGGTTTGTCTTTGTCGCTTTCAATGCGTGGCTCGTGACCCTGGGCCAGTTCGCGTGCGCGGTAAGTGGCCGCCAGCGTCAGGCTAAAGCGGTTTGGAATCTGTTTTAAGCAGTCTTCAACGGTAATACGTGCCATTTGATAACCTGAAAAAATGTTAGAAAAATTGTATTGTTAGCCTAATTGGAGGCGGCATCGGAAATGCCCAGTTCGGCAAACAGCTTTTCGTGTCTTGCAGCTTGTGCTGTATAGCGTAAACGAGCCGTAGCAATTATTTGCTGCAGCTCATGAAGTGCGAGGTCGAAATCATTGTTAATGATAACATATTCGCACTCTGGCGCGTGCGCAATTTCGCCCCCGGCAGCTAATAAGCGACGGGCAATCACACCCGGTTCATCTTGGCCACGCCGGTTAAGCCGGACTTCAAGCTCTTCAATAGACGGTGGCAAAATGAAAATATCGGTAACAGCGGGAAATTGCTGCCTTACCTGTCGGGCGCCCTGCCAGTCTATTTCCAGCAAGACATCTTTACCCGCGGCAATGGCCTGTTTGATAAATGTCTTGGGCGTGCCGTAAAAATTGCCATGCACTTCTGCCCATTCCAGCAAATTATCATTGTCTTTCAGGGCCTGGAATTCGTCTACCGTAATAAAGTGATATTCACGCCCGTTTTCTTCACCCGGCCGTGGTGGGCGGGTGGTGCATGAAATTGATAATTCAATATCGGTATCATTTTTAAGCAGGGCATTAACAAGACTTGATTTTCCGGCACCGCTGGGAGCGATTATCATAAATACATTACCGGGATATTTCTTCATGGTGATGAGTCCAGTTTTTTACAAGTAGCAAGGATAACAAAAATGAGCGGGCTCATACAATGATATTGCTGTCTTTGCTGCGTTAATAAGCCAAAGAAGCGGGCGTTTGGCGTTTTTCCTGCACAAAATCATGTCAAAATACGAGCATCCTGATGCCAGCCTGCCGCTTTCTTGGTAGCATGGCAAAACAAAACGTGATGGAGTATAAAACCATGGATGTATCTAACCATAAAGTAGCGGTTGTAACTGGGGCGGGATTGAAGCGGGATTTTTTGGTATAAATCACATATAAAAATTGGGTAAAGGTTAAATGTTAAGACTGTCAGATGAAGAATTGTTAGTGTTGCTTAATGACACTGAGTCAGATCAAACTGAGCGTAAAGAGTCCTTTAAGGGTGATGTGCTCAAAAAGGCTCGTCAGGCTGTTTGTGCATTTGCCAATGATTTGTCAGGTTATAACCAGCCAGGCATATTGTTTATTGGTGCTAAAGATAATGGCGAGCCAAGTGGTTGTGAAATAACAGACCAGTTGTTGTTGTCTTTGGCTGATATAAAAACCGATGGCAATATTCTTCCTCTACCAGTTTTAACCGTTGAAAAGCGCATGCTTAAGAATGTGCAAATGGCTGTTGTTACGGTGATGCCTTCCGATATGCCGCCTGTAAAATATGAAGGACGTATCTGGATACGTACAGGCCCGCGTCGCTCTATCGCTAATGCGCAAGAAGAAAGATTATTGAATGAGAAACGTCGATATAAAAATTTGCCATTCGATCTTTATCCAGTACCAATAGCAAAGCTAAATGATTTATCACAAGTTATTTTTGAAAATGAGTATTTGCCCAGTGCATTTGCGGAAGATGTGCTGGAAGCAAATGGGCGGAGCTATGAAGAGCGACTGGCATCTTGCCGAATGATTGTTTCTACGGAAGAGCCCACTCCAACAGTGACGGGATTATTGGCTATAGGAAAAAGTCCTCAAGACTTCTTGGCTGGCGCCTATATTCAATTTTTAAGAATCAATGGGACTGAATTGGCAGATCAGGTTATTGATGAAGAAAATATAGGGGGCTCTATTGTTGATATGCTTCGACGGATCGAAGAAAAACTTAAAGCCCATAACCGTACGGCAATGGATATTACTTCGCAGCCAACGCATCAGATAACAAGGGACTATCCGCCTGCAGCATTGCAGCAAATTCTTTATAATGCGGTATTACATCGTACATATGAAAGTACGAATGCTCCAATTCGTGTGTACTGGTTTGACGATAGAATAGAAATTAACAGCCCAGGTGGCCCTTATGGCAATGTCACCGCAGAAAATTTTGGTAAACCGGGTGTTACAGATTACCGTAACCCAAATATTGCTGATATTTTGAAGACATTTGGTTTTATTCAGGCATTTGGCCGGGGTATTGCGATTGCCAAGCGAGAAATGGAAAAAAACGGTAATCCACCTTTGGAATTTGAAGTAAATCAAACGGCTGTGGTTTGTATATTGCGAGGTAAAGCATGAGCGTTCCTGTCCTTACATTTTTTAATAATAAAGGTGGGGTAGGTAAAACATCATTGATTTACCATTTGTCGTGGATGTTTGCCAGCTTAAAAAAAAGGGTTGTTGTTATAGACTTGGATCCACAGGCTAATCTTACAGCAGCTTTTCTGGATGAAGACCAAATTGAAAGTATTTGGCGGTCTCCGGTGGCAGGAGAAACAGTATATCAATGTGTAAAACCTTTAATGGGGGTAGGGGATATTGCCACACCCGTTGTAAGAAATATTACCAATGATTTATATCTGTTGCCCGGAGATATAGCCTTATCTGCTTTTGAAGATACTTTATCTGCTGAGTGGCCCAAGAGCATGGCGGATAATAATCTTTATCGTCCAATGCGAATTCTTACTGCATTTTGGCAAATGATGCAAATGGCAGCAGAACAAGTGCAGGCTGACCTTATTCTTGTTGATATCGGCCCTAATTTAGGAGCAATTAATCGTTCGGCCTTACTGGCTACTGATTTTGTGGCGATTCCTTTGGGGGCTGATTTGTTTTCATTACAAGGCTTAAATAACCTGGGGCCTACATTGCGTTCCTGGAAAGGGCTTTGGCAAAAGCGTTTAAATAACTGGCAAGAAAACGATGAGGCAGCACATTATCCGGGTTTTAAGTTACCTGCTGGGAAAATGCAGCCAATTGGATATTTATGTCAACAATATGGAGTGCGATTAGATCGTCCGGTTAAAGCTTATGATAAATGGGTACAGCGTATTCCTTCCGTGTATCGTGAAATGGTGCTTGATGAACCACCCGTGCCCGGTTTGAAACAGGAGGATGACCCTTATTGTTTAGCAACAATTAAACACTATCGTAGCTTGATACCTATGGGGCAGGAGTATCGTAAGCCTATTTTTAACCTGACCTCTGCTGACGGGGCGATTGGCGCCCATGCCAATGCAGTCATGGATGCAAAAAAAGATTTTAAACAGCTGGCTATAAAAATTGCGAAAGAGGTGGGGGTTGAGGTTTAATTGCCTGTTAATGATGCCAGCCAGCCCCATTCTTGGTAGCATGGCAAAAATAAAACGTAATGGAGAATAAAACCATGGATGTATCTAACCATAAAGTAGCGGTTGTAACTGGGGCAGGTACCGGCATTGGCAGGGCGGTGGCACTGGAATTGTTAAGTGCGGGTTACCGGGTAGTGTTGGCCGGAAGAAGGCGTGAACTACTGGAAGAAACGCGTACGGCAGCCGGACTGGATGCGGTAAGAGCCCTGGTGGTGCCCACCGATGTGACCAAAGAAAATGAAGTCAAAGCCTTGTTTGAGCAAACCCAGCGCGAGTATGGTCGGGTAGATGTGCTGTTTAATAACGCCGGCAAAAGCGGTACGGCGGTACCCATTGATGAGTTTTCAACCCAGGAATGGCGTGAAATTGTGGATGTGAACCTGACCGGCATGTTTTTATGCGCCCAGGCGGCCTTTCATGTTATGCGCTACCAGGCGCCGCAAGGGGGCAGGATCATTAATAACGGTTCTATTTCGGCCACCGCACCACGCCCCATGTCGATTGCCTATACGGCCACCAAACATGCCGTTACCGGCCTGACCAAAACCATCTCGCTGGATGGCCGTGCCTACAATATTGCCTGCGGCCAGATTGACATTGGCAATGCCGGTACCGATATGACGGACAGAATGAAAAAAGGTATTTTGCAGGCCAACGGTGAAGTAATGGCAGAGCCTGTTATGGATGTTGCCCATGTGGCACAAACCGTTCGCACCATGGCGGATTTCCCGCTGGAAACCAACGTGCAGTTTGTGACGATTATGGCGACGAAAATGCCGTTTGTGGGGCGGGGTTGATTACGACTAAGTGACTTAAAATGAAAATTGGACGAAATGACCCATGCCC
>JAVESC010000003.1:0-61827 GCA_034006805.1 Advenella sp. | reverse complement strand
CAACAGGGTTGTCTTGGAAATGCTATTTTTTAGCTAAAAAACAGCATTTTCGCTTTTATTCTTCAGTTGCTGAGTTGCTTGGATCGCTATCCAGGTTAAACGCTTTGTGCAGGGCACGAACCGCCAATTCCAGATATTTATCTTCAATCAACACAGAAGTTTTGATTTCACTGGTGCTGATCATTTGAATATTGACGCCTTCTTCGGCCAAGGTGCGGAACATCAGGCTGGCAACACCGGCGTGTGAACGCATGCCAATACCCACGATGGAAACCTTACCCACTTTCTGGTCGGAAATCACTTCACGGGCCCCGGTTTGCGGAATCACGACTTGATTGATTACGTCCAGGGTACGTTTGTGGTCGTTGCGGTTGACGGTAAAAGAGAAATCGGTCGTGCCGTCAACAGACTGGTTCTGGATAATCATGTCGATGTCGATATTGGCATCGGCTACGGGGCCCAGAATGGCAAAGGCCACGCCGGGTTTATCGGGTACGCCCAACAGGGTGATTTTTGCTTCATCGCGGCTGAAGGCGATACCAGAAACTAAGGCAGCTTCCATTTTTGAGTCTTCCTCGAAAGTAATAAGTGTTCCCGAATTTTTTTCTTCTTCGACTGGAATTAAAGGATCGGTAAGTGATGATAAAACGCGTAAGGGTACTTTGTATTTGCCGGCGAATTCAACTGCCCGGATTTGCAGGATTTTTGAACCCAGTGAGGCCATTTCCAGCATTTCCTCGAAAGACACCACATTCATGCGGCGGGCTTCGGGAACAACGCGGGGGTCAGTGGTATAAACGCCATCTACGTCGGTGAAAGTAAGGCATTCATCGGCCTTGAGGGCGGCTGCTACGGCAACTGCCGACGTGTCTGAACCGCCACGGCCAAGCGTGGTAATGTGACCGTCGGGGTCAATACCCTGGAAACCGGTAACAATAACCACTTTACCGTTATCCAGATCGGCGCGGATGCGTTTGTCATCGATAGACTTGATACGGGCCTTGGTAAAGGCGCTGTCGGTTTTAACCGGTACCTGCCAGCCGGTGTAGCTGCGTGCAGGTACGCCTTGCGCTTGCAACGCAATGGCCAGTAATGCACTGCTGGCCTGTTCACCGGTTGAGGCAAGCATATCCAGTTCCCGGCGATCGGCGTCGGTGGACAGCTCTTTGGCCAGGCCAAGCAGGCGATTGGTTTCACCCGACATGGCTGAAGGAACGACAACTACCTGATGGCCTGCTGCATGCCATTTGGCGACACGTTTCGCAACATTTTGTATGCGCTCGATGGAACCCATTGAGGTGCCACCGTATTTATGGACTGTTAGAGACATCTTGATGATTGAGGAAGAAAAGTTGCCCACAATTGGGCCTGAAACCTGATATTCTACAACGAGTTATCAAAATTTTAAGAAAAAATGGAGAGCAAACGATGAAAAAAAACCAGGTTTTACAGATCGGTCCGGCACCGTCCCTGATTAATGAATATTTGGCCAGTAATTATGAGGTGGTCAAGCTGTGGGAACATGAAGATATCGTACAGACATTGAAAACACGTTGTCAGGAATGTGTCGCTGTTGTTACCTCTGCCAAGTATGGACTTAAAAATGAATGGCTGGATTTCCTGCCTGCCCTGAAAGTCGTTAGCAGCTTCGGGGTGGGGTATGATTCTATTGATGCTCAAGAACTGGGACGGCGGGGTATTCAACTGGGTAATACCCCCGACGTTTTGAATGACTGTGTGGCCGATACGGCTATGGCCTTGTTGTTGGGTGCTGGTCGTGGCCTGGTCAGGGCTGATCGTTTTGTACGTGAGGGGCAATGGCCACGAGCCGAATTTCCTTTAATGCACAGTATTACGGGGAAAAAAGCAGGGATTGTCGGGCTGGGTAATATTGGGCAAGCGATAGCTAAAAGGCTGACAGGGTTTGATTGCGAAATTCGTTACCACAATCGCTCGGAAAAGAAAGGTGTGCCTTACCGTTACGAGTCTTCTTTAAAGGCGCTGGCACAATGGAGCGATTTCCTGTTCATTATGTGTGTCGGTGGGCCTGCCACTTATCATTTAATTAATGATGAAATCATAACGGCACTTGGACCGGATGGTTTGCTGATCAACGTATCAAGAGGAACGGTTATTGATGAAGAGGCCATGATCAAGGCGTTGCAGGATGGTCGTCTGGGTGGTGCTGCGCTTGATGTATTTGAGCGCGAACCTTATGTGCCCGAAGTGTTAATGGAGATGGATAACGTTGTGCTCATGCCGCACCTTGGCAGTGCAACCATAGAAACCCGCCAGCGTATGGCACAACGGGTGATTGATAACCTGGATGGGTTTTTTCGTGAAGGAGGTGTGGTGAGCAGGGTGGTGTGACCGCCTCTTTGGAGAGGTCATACCGGTAAGTTTAAGACATGAAAACAGGAAAGGAAATATGAAGCCGGGACAGAATAAACAGGAAGTATTATTACAGGAAACACCGTTTTTTATTACCGAAGAAATCGAAGCGGACATGATTGCCGCCGGATATGTGTTTGAACCTCCCAAACATGTGAGTACCGTGCGCCTGACTGATATCTTGGCCAGACTTACCGATGAGGAATTGGCTGAGTGGCCATCAGAGCTGGCGCAAAAGGAAATTAACAGGCGTAATGCCCGGTAAAGGCAAGTCAAACTGGTACCAGTCATGCTTGGCTTGTTGTCTTTTTCTATTCTATGGCACTATGCCGGGATTAGTGCTTTCCCGTGGGCTGCAAGATTTTTCAAAATGCTTGAAAAACGTCTTTAAAATGACAGTCTGTACAGAATATTGCCAGTATGGTTATCGTACATAATTTATTTAATAATAAAACAGTACAACACGGAGACTTACATGAATATCGGATTTATTGGCCTGGGCCATATGGGCGCCCCCATGGCGCTTAATTTGCTGAAAGCGGGACATAAGGTTTATGTTTATGACCTGGTTGAATCGGCAGTGCAAATGCTGGAGGCGGCCGGTGCAATCCGGGCGACTTCACCGGCAAAAGTGGCCAGTTCGGAAATCGATTTGCTCATTACCATGTTGCCTGCAGCGGTGCATGTCAAAAAAGTGTATCTGGGCGAAGATGGTGTGCTGGCAGCCGTAGGCAAGCAGGTATTGCTGATTGATTCTTCCACCATTGATCCGCAAACGGCACGGGAGGTGGCTGCACAGGCGGCAGCCCAGGGCAATGCCATGCTGGATGCCCCGGTTTCAGGTGGTACGGGTGGTGCCCAGGCCGGAACCCTCACTTTCATGGTGGGCGGAGAAAAAAACGTGTTTGACAAAGCCGTGCCTGTGTTAGAGGCAATGGGTAAAAACATTGTCTATTGCGGTGGTACGGGCAATGGCCAGGTTGCCAAGGTGGCCAATAACATGCTGCTGGGTATTTCCATGATTGGTGCGGCCGAAGCCATGAATCTGGGCGTGTCGCTGGGTATGGATCCTAAAATTCTTGCCGGTATTATCAATACTTCTTCCGGCCGTTGCTGGAGCACCGAAGTGTATAACCCGTATCCGGGGGTGGTGGAAACGGCACCCGCTTCAAAAGGCTATGCGGGTGGTTTTGGTTCTGATTTAATGCTGAAAGACTTGGGGTTGGCAACCGAAGCGGCCAAAGCGGCCAAAGTGCCGGTGGTACTGGGCGCGGCGGCACAGCAGCTGTACCAGACATTCAGTACACAGGGCAATGGTCATCTGGACTTTTCAGCCATTATCAAGTTTTTTTCTACAAAATAAGTTCCCATAACGATTTGTCATTGGGGTGAGGCTTTGTAAAAACACACCCCGTTTTGCCTGCCTGAAAAAGAAGGAAGGAATATCAATGTTTAGCACTGCATTAAGCGAAGAACAAAGAATGATCCGTGATATGGCACGGGATTTTGCCCAAAATGAAATTGCACCCAGGGCAGAACAATGGGAAAAAGAGGGCTGGATAGACGATGCCATGATTGAGAAAATGGGTGAGTTGGGCCTGATGGGCATGGTGGTGCCTGAAGAGTGGGGTGGTTCATTTTCCGATTATGTGTCTTATGCGCTGGCCATAGAGGAAATCTCTGCGGCAGACGCGGCAACCGGCACCATGATGAGCGTGCATAATTCAGTGGGGTGCGGCACTTTGTTAAACGCGGGTAACGATATGCAGAAAAAGCAATGGTTGCCTGAAATGGCATCGGGCCGGGCGATTGGCAGTTTTTGCCTTACCGAACCGCAGGCCGGATCAGAAGCCCATAATTTAAAAACCCGTGCGGTGCTACAAGATGGCCAATGGATATTGAACGGCGCCAAGCAATTCGTGACCAACGGCAAGCGGGCAAAAGTAGCCATCATTTTTGCCGTGACCGATCCTGATCTGGGCAAAAAGGGGATTTCCGCTTTTTTGGTGCCTGCCAATACGCCCGGCTTTTTAGTGAGTCGGGTCGAGCACAAGATGGGGATTCGGGCTTCTGATACCTGCGCCATTACGCTGGATAACTGCACGGTTCCAGAAAATGCCCTGCTGGGTGAGAGAGGCAAAGGGCTTTCAATTGCTTTGTCCAACCTGGAAAATGGCAGGATTGGTATTGGTGCGCAAGCGGTGGGTATTGCCAGGGCCGCCTTTGAAGCGGCTTTAAAATATGCCAATGAACGGGTGCAGTTTGGTAAATCACTGGCCGCCCATCAAAGTATTGCCAATATGCTGGCCGACATGCACACTCAAATCAATGCCGCCCGTCTTATGGTGCTAAATGCCGCTTCACTTAAAAATCAGGGTATTCCTTGCTTGTCTGAAGCAGCCCAGGCCAAGCTGATGGCCTCTGAAATGGCGGAAAAAGTCTGTTCAATGGCCATCCAGGTTCATGGCGGCTATGGCTATCTGGAGGATTACCCGGTACAGCGTTACTATCGCGATGCACGGATTACCCAGATTTACGAAGGCACCAGTGAAATCCAGCGCATGCTGATTGCCCGTGGTCTGGCAGACTATCAGGGTTGACGTATACGTTAAAAGCAAAAGATATTTTAGATGGAAAATTCCGTACTGGTAGTCAAAGGTTTACTCTGATTTATACAGAGTGAACTCACCTCGATCATTTTGGATGTATTCATTGCCGTTTGCAAAATCAATGTAATACCAGCCTGATACGGCCCGCCCAATGCTGGCATAGCGGTTTTCTTTCTCCACGCAACGATTTTCCTGGGGAAGTTCTAAAATGCAAGTTTGTTCATATATATCTCCGAAAAGCAAAGGGAAAAAACCAGGTTTGTCCTCTCCGTCTTTGTCGGTTTCATAACCCCCGGCAATATCCCAGACTCCGATTCTGAAAGAACCTGTTTCAGAATCAATGCTGGGTATATCGTATTTTTCTTTGATGCTTTCTTTGTTTTCAAGCCACCATTGAATGAAATTTTGTTCATTCAATGGTGGGTTTTTAAGTACGATAAAATCATAGTGACCATTTTTGCTTTTAATGAAATCAACGACTTCCATGGGTTGGAAATAACGGACAGCGTAGCTGATTGTCTGCCAAAGCAGGGTTAAGGCTAACAGGGCCAGTATCAGTTTCAGTTTTCGGTTCATGATTTCAGGGGTTGTTTTTAATTCTTGAGCCACTCAGGGTTACGGTGGCGCTCATATTGGTGAAGAAAGGCTTGAAGCCGAATTTTTGGTAGCGTTGCAATATGAACCAGATTTTGAAAATGACAATATGATGGTTACGGTATTTTATGATGTCCTGTTTGTCCAGTCCGAAATGGTCTTGGGCTCTAAACAGGACAGTGGCATGAAACCGGTTATCATTTATTTGCAAGGATTGCAACGTAATATGGGTTGCATGTATATCGTGGACAGTTATTTTGGTTCCGTTGAATGTATCCCAGAATTTATTGAATTTTGGAAGTCTTGTTTCTTCGCGTATGTGGTTTTCTACCTCCTGGGAGCCTTTTGGGGTTAAGATTTTTTTATCCCAATTAATATATCTGGCTATAGCCACTTTGAGAACATTCAATATCCCATTTTTAGACTTGTCCATCAGAATCCTTTCCTCAAAAGCTTGGCTCAGGGCCAGACTCTGAAAAGAGGTTCCATGACCATATTGCATATGGTTAATCATCTGCTTAATCAGATGGTTGTAGGGGCCATATAGTGCAAAGGTGTTGGCGTAATGCCGGAATTCATCAAATAAAATTTTCGTGCATTCTTTGGTGGAGAGCGCTTGTTTGGCACCTAATATGTCCAAGACCTTTTCATAAACGGGACTTTGCCAGCGATGTGGTGAGATGGGATTGATTCTTTTTAGAGTATAAGGGTCAACAAAACTGGACGCCTGATGCAGGCCAAAGTGATTTTTAAGATCATATTCTGACAGATCGCCATAACGCATGTCGTCAGCACTGTGATCGTTCATTATTTTTTTTGTTTTGAACAATAGGTAAGGAAACTCAATGCCTGACATTTGGATGCCTTTTTAATAAATATATTAACAAATTAATTTTCAGTAAAATTTTTAAAAAAATTGTAATCTTTCAAAATGACAGATAGATGAAATGTCAAATTACGAAGGCACCAGTGAAATCCAGCGCATGCTGATTGCCCGTGGTCTGGCAGACTATCAGGGCTGACAGATTGGCGTGGTATGATCTCCCTTGATTTGATGTACTGGAGGGAATCATGATGGTTGAAGAAAAAATGAAGAGGTCAGCAAAATCTGTTTTAGGGGTGGATGGCGTTAAAACTGATTCAAAACCTGCTGCAAAATCAGCAGCTGCTTCAGTCGTCGCCTCGGTTGAATATGTGCATGGAAGGCGTCGGGGGGAAATGACGATAGATCAGATTTCCGGTTATAAGAAAGAGTCCACCCGCCTGTTGTGGGTTGGCCTGAAAGACCCCACTAAAGCCGAGTTGCAGCATATTTGTAGCCAGCTGTCGCTTAGCACCGATGCTACTGAAGAAATCATTAAAAAACATAGTCGTCCCAAAGTGATTGATTACGGGGAATATATCCAGATTGTGGCCATGACCGTTAGCAAGGAAAGTAGTAAAAAACCGGCTTTTGGTGAAATCCAGATTATTTTCGGGATTGGTTTCCTGTTAACCGTCAGGCGTGGGGATGACTTGTCCAACAGTTCCCTTAGGGAAAGGCTGGAAGGATGGCCCGACCTGATTGCCAGGGGAAGTGATTATGTGGCGGCCGAAATTCTTGATGTGCTGGCCGACAGCTATACTCACTTAACCGCCAGGCTGGAATATGAAGTGGATCAGTCTGAGCACCAAATGCTGCTGCAAGGGCTCAAGGAAAGTGATATTCGCAAGCTGTATAAACAGCGGCGGGATTTACTAAGAGTTCATACGGCCATTGCGCCCATGATAGAAATTTGTCGCAAACTGTCGCTGGTACGGATAGATGTGGTGGAAATGGATTCCCGTTCAAATTTCAGCATTGTGTCAGACCGGGTAGCACGTTTGGTGGAACAAATTAACTCCTTGCGCGAGGCCCTGGCGTTTGCCTTTGAGGCCGGCATGATGATTGGGCAAAATCACCAGACTGATATTGCCAAAAAACTGGCTGCCTGGGCGGCTATTTTGGCTGTGCCTACAGCGATTGCAGGTATATATGGCATGAACTTCAAAGAGATGCCCGAGCTTGAGTGGTCTTTAGGTTATCCTTTTGTACTGGTGCTGATGTTTGGTGTTTGCGGTTTCCTGTTCTGGCGTTTCAAAAAAGCCGGTTGGCTGTAGCGTTAGATAGATTTTTTATGGCCTTATCTCTATGAGTGTATCATTTGGCACGGCTCGCCAGAGTTCGACCTTCAATGAAATGAGCGCCACCCGTTTGCCCAGACTGAGCAGACTTACGATGGACTTGACGAGGTCCGAGGCCCTTATGCCCTGCGACATCGGTAGCCGGTGGGGCAATCACCGCTTCGACCTGCGTTGCCTGGCAGCACTGGCCTACGAGCGCCAGTCCAGAGTACGGGGTCAGATTCAGCTTGCTGGATTGGCGGATTGCAAAGCAGGGCATGTTTTGGCATTTAATAATGCTTTCCGGCAACTGTTTTCATCAACATCTTTGGATATAAATTTCATTTATGTTGATTCCATCCTCATCCTTTCATTTCCCTATGATTCTTTTGCGCATGAACGTAATTCCTGAAAAGCCCATCATGCCACTCTTGTGACATTTCATTATATGGAAACAAGCCATCTTGTCCAGGCAAGCAAACCTGATCTAAAGGATATGCATGCAGCAATCCAATTGCTGACTTGAACTTTTCCAAACCATTCTCTTGAAATGCTATTACAGCCATATCACCCATTTCACAATATATACACCACTCACCAACATCTGAAATACATATATATTCTTCCATATTAAAAATCCATGCCTCTGGATCTCCTGGTTTATTTCCACGCAAAAAATCCACATAATCTTTTCCCTTGCTATTTTTATCAAGATAAACAGCCGCCGCCTCCTCAAACTCGTAAGACATTGAACGGGCAAGATTTAAAAGACAAATCACATTAGATTTTTCAATTGTCAGTAATTCAGAGGCTATATCAACAAACTCTTTACAAAACAACCAGCCCTCATCTAAAAACAGAAAATGCTCCCAACGTTGGGTAAAAACATAGTGCGGGAATTTCCTTCCTGATCTAAAAGCACTCACCGCATTGGAAAATGATTTCCGGCAATTGTTTTCATCAGTACCTTTTGATATATATCTCATCTAAATTAATTCTTTCCCCATCATTCCATTCCCCTATGATTCTTTTGCGCATGAACATAATTCTTGAAAAGCCCATCGTGCCATTCTTGCGACATATCATTAAAAGGAAACACCCCATCCTGACCGGGACGACACGCTTCTTCCAAGGTATAGGGTTGCAATATATCCAGTGCAGGACGAAACTGAACCAAACCCGCATTGGATAAGGCAAGCACTGCAATATCACTTAACCTTTCACAATACATATACCACCCCCCAACATCTGAGGTGCATATATAATCATCCATAACATAAACCCATCCAAGTTCTTCGTCATTATGAGATATTAAGTAATTATATTCTTTCGCAGTAATTTCCATGTTAAGGAACAATGCCGCACACCCTTCAAAATCAAGCGAAGATGATTGCGTAAGATTTAAAAGGCAAACAGTATTTGCCTGTTCAAGTGTCATAAATGCTGGTAATGCCTCAACAAACGTTTCACCAAACATCCTGTCTGATGGAAAAAATAGATAATGATCCCAACGTCGGGTAAAAATATTCTGTGGAAATTTTATAGCAGGATCAAAAGCGTTTCGGGCATTCAATAGTGCTTTTCGACAACTGTTTTCATCAACATCTTTGGATATAAATTTCATTTATGTTGATTCCATCCTCATCCTTTCATTTCCCTATGATTCTTTTGCGCATAAACGTAATTCTTGAACAACCCATCATGCCATTCTGGAATCATATAATTAAAAGGAAAGACCCCATCCTGACCGGGACGACACGCCTCTTCCAAGGTATAGGGTTGCAATATATCAAGCGCAGGGCGAAACTGTGTTAAACCTGCATTGGATAAAGCAAGCACAGCGATATCATTCGTTCTTTCACAATACATACACCAACTGCCTACATCAGAGGTACATATATAGTCTTCCATATTGAATATCCAGCCCTCTGCTTCTGCTGGACCACTACCCCATATCAAAGCGTGATATTGACTTTCATTAATGTCCTTATCAAGATAAAGTGCAGCTGCACTCTCAAATTCTAAAGAAGGTGATCGTGTAAGATTTAAAAGACAAACGATATTGGCCTGTTCAAGAAAAATAAATTCACTAATTGAATTAGCAAAATCTTTACGCAACATCCTATCCGACGGGAAAAACAAATAACAATCCCAAGATCGGGTAAAAACATTATTTGGAAATTTTATTTTAGGATCAAAAGCGTTTCTGGCATTCAATAGTGCTTTCCGGCAACTGTTTTCATCAATACCTTTTGATATATATCTCATCTAAATTAATTCTTCCCCCATCATTTCATTTCCCCATGACTCTTTTGCGCATGAACGTAATTCTTGAACAACCCATCATGCCATTCTTGTGACATATCATTAAAAGGAAACACCCCATCCTGACCGGGACGACACGCCTCTTCCAAGGTATAGGGTTGCAATATATCCAGTGCGGGACGAAACTGAATTAAACCCGCATTGGATAAGGCAAGCACTGCGATATCACTAGTCATTTCACAATACATACACCAACTGCCAACATCTGAAGTGCATATGTAATCTTCCATAAGGTAGAACCAACCAACTTCTACCCCATCATTTGATATCAAATCATCATATTCTTTTGCAGTAATTTCCGTATTAAGGAACAGTGCAGCACACGCTTCAAACTCTAGTGAAGATGATTGTATGATGTTTAAAAGGCAAACAGTATTTGCCTGTTCAAGTGTAATAAATACTGGCAATGCCTCAACAAACGTTTCACCAAACATTCTGTCTGATGGAAAAAAAAGATAATGATCCCAACGCTGGGTAAAAATATTTTGTGGGAATTTTATGTCAGGATTAAAAGCACTCACTGCATTGGAAAATGCTTTTCGGCAACTTTTTTCATCAACACCTTTTGATATATATCTCATATTAACTTACTCTATTTTTAAAAATCAAGGATTATCTAATACAAATTTTACGACCTTACCATCAGCACTTTTGGACTGAGCTCCCAAATTACCCTGTAGTGATTTTCTACCATAGATAGCATAGGTTGATTTTCCATCTGTAAGTACTGTTACTGTATTGGTTTGTGTTTTTATGCGATAACCATTACTTATTAAATTTGATTGGAACACTTCAGGCGTAATATTTGTCCTAACATTTAACTCCTTAGCACCTCGCTTCGTTACTGAAGTATCAAAAACCGAAAACTTGCCAAGCATGGAGTCAACGCTTTTCGTTGCCAAGGACTTGGTGCTACTGACTATACCACCCGTAGCAATAGCAACGGCGGCATCACCCAATGCTGAAGCACTATAAAGTCCAGCTGTAAAATAATTTCCGCTCTGGAACTCTTGCGCAGCCAGACCTTGATAATAAGCCCCCGGAACCATCTCATTGATAAGTTCCCCCGCATTACCTGTCGGGTCGGATATATTCAGTGGGTCATTACCGGCATAAGCGTAAAGATTAATTCCGCCCTCGGTTCCAATAGGGTCAGTTTGCAAGAATCGGCCTAAGACTGGTGAGTACGTACGGGCCCGGTTGTAATACAATCCACTCTCAAGATCCAAACGCCGGCCCGCATAACGGAAACTCGCTGTGTTTGCCAGTTTGTTTATACCGATTCCATAGGGCGTATAGGCATGTTTCTCGGTAACCGCACCTGTATTATTGGACAAGGCAATGACAGACCCTTGCCCATCGGTAAAGTGGTAAACCCAACCACGCCCCATTTCAAGACTGGCAACCGGTTCGTCAAGCCCCGAACCATAAATGAATCGCTTATTTGGGTAAGCTGTGCCCACACCAGAAAACTCAACCATTTCCTGATCGCCAACAGACAGATAAGCATGTGATGTTGTCACTCCCCCTGTAGTGACGTGTTTCCACAAACGTCGGTCTTGTGCATCATATACATAATTGATCTGGATACCCGCAGATTGGGCATAAACCAAACGGTTGGAAATATCATACTGATAAGTCCAGATGCCATCCCCTATTAAATTGCCCCGGCCATCATACGTAAGTGGTGTACCGGAAATGTCACTGTATTGATTCAGTATATTTGCGGTATATGTTTTTGATGAAGCAGGAAGACCTGAAACAAGATAGCTGCCATCGGTGGCATTGACGGACTGTCTTTGCAGATCCTGGTTATAACCATAGTTCAAGGAAAGAGCTGAACCATTCCAAGTATGCCCTACTGTAACGGGAAGACTGGAAATATCGTATGAAATATCGGTTGTTGCGACTGAAGACGCGGCAGCCCCATATGAAATGGCATTGCGCCTGCCCATGATATCGTAAGAAAAATTTGCAATTCGTATACCTGAACTACTTGAACCTTCATATATATTGCTTATATGGTTTAAGCTATCATAATCATAAGCAACCTCGACATTGAGAGGGGCACTAAGCGGTGGAAGCGCCAGCTTGGTACGGTTGCCGTTTTTGTCAAGCGTAAAATTTGATGTACCGAAAAGACCTGAAGTTTCAGAAACAAGGCGCCCCGCACCATCATAGGCATAAGACACGTTGGCACTTGGGTTGGCTGTTGCGGTAGCCGTTAATAAACGTCCTGAATAATCATAACCATAGGATATGACATCTTCCCCATATGGAGCTTTAGTCAACTTCCGGTTAAGTGCATCATAGGTAAACCAGATTTGATTTCCATCACGACGCTGATGCACCCGTAAATTTTCTGCCGGATCATAAACATAAAAATCATAGTCAGGGCTTTCTGGGCTGTCACCTGGGTAATGAATTGAACTTAAATGTTCAAACCCATCGTAATAATGTCTTAAGGTATTATTATTGCCGTCAGTGAGTGTGGCTAAAAGACCGCCAGAATAATAGGATCGGGCTTCACGCAGCACCACACCCAAATTTTGTGTGATTGATGGATCTAATGCACCCGAAACCTCATCCCGAAGTTGTATCACGCGTGAGGCCGCATCATAAATTGTACGGGTTAATCGCCCCGAAGATGACGTAACCGTTGAAGGACGGCCCACCACATCATAAGCAGTGGCTGAGGTGGAACCATTCGGATAAGTTACTACGGTTGGTTTGTTACCGGCATTATACTCCGTTGTGGTAAGCTGCCATGGCGTAGAACCACCTGTTGCCCGTTTAACCGCTATACGGTTTCCGACTTTATCATAGGTATATTGGGTAACACCAGTAGCGAAAGGAACCGGAGGTGTTATTTGAATAAGCCTTCTTTCCGAGTCATAGTCATGGGTTGTAATATACCCATTTGGATCAGTCTCGGTAATCTGATTGCCAACAGCATCATATGAGTATGCGGTAACCAAATTGAGATGACCCGATGAACTCAACCCATCATCTACCTTTACCTGCAAAAGATCATAAGTAATGGGTGCATAGGCATAACTTGTTGAACGGCCTTCTGGATCAACAACTTTGGTCGGAAGCCCATATATATTGTAGTTAGTGGTGGTTACCGGTGAGACTGTTCCTGAAACACCCGGCTTGCTTACCGCTGGTTCCGTTACCGTCAGTGGGTTACCCGCAGCATCATAAGTGTAAGAAGTGATTCTTCCCAAGGTGTCTGTATAGGTTGCCGGTTTTGAGAGTGCTGTGTATGTCCAGCTTTCTGTCAAAGGAACAGCTGGCACACCTGTCAAAGGATCAAGGGCTCCGGGTATGGGAATTGATGTCCTGCTTAGAATATTGGACTTTTCGTCATAAACCATTGACTCCGCACCACCCAGTGGACGAACAACCAATATTCTTCTACCTACACCATCATAAGTATAATTTGTAGCCGCTCCTGTTTGGTCCAGATCAATAAATGCATTCCCTGCGCGATCGTAATAAATGAGGCGGGAAGCCCCCAAAGGATTAAATTCCTGACTGCGCGTACCATTGGCAAACAGATAATGCCAAACATTTCCTTCAGGATCTGCTTGGGTTTTAATACGTCCAAAGTCATCATAATTATTTGTCATCACCGCTGTTGTCGGGCGTGATGGATAATACATTTTATTAAGTAGCCCCGGCTCACTATACGTATAAGTGGTGGCATTATTAAGCGTATCACGAGACGTTACAAGATTACCTGCTGAATCATAAACATACGATACTGTTCTGTTTCCATCAGAAACGCTTGTAAGCTTTCCGGCACTATTGTGTGAAAAAATTAATTTTCGACCTTTACCGTTATTAACCTGAGCCAGCCTTTTGGCATCGCCAGACCCGGTATATGTAAACGAGACCAGATTGTTATTCGTATCCTGCCAGGACTGGACTTTGCCATCTGCCGCAAATGTTGTAACCGTTCCATTTTTATCCGTAATAGAAATAATCCCATTGGCAGCAACAAGTAAAGTCGAACCATCTCCCGGAGGAGGCACATATTCGTACCCACCCGAAGCGGTTGGAATTTTCGTAAATTTTTTGGTGCCCTCATTTGTTTCTATCGTAACGGCATGATCCACCAACTGGTCCATAAGCCAACTTGCAACAAGTGAAGCTGAAACAGTATTGGCAAGAGCTGGAGATGCGGTAGAGGTTTCCAGGTCCTTCATCACATAGCTGGCAACTAATGTTGTTACAGCAGCCATGGGATTGTGATCACCAAAAGCCTCATAAGGATCACTGTCAATAAAAGATGACAGCATGTAGTTGTGCCGCCAACCGAAACCTAAAGCGGTTTCACTTGATCGTCTGCCAGAGTTGTAGTTGCGTTTAAGCGAAAGCCCCAGTGGAAAATCAGCAGACCCTACCGTGATATCTTCATGGTCGTATATATAATTCCCAGAATAAAGATCAATGGGATCCCAGCTTAAAAATGAAGTATAGGCACTCTGCGCAGTCGCAGTGACCATATCCCATGTGTTCGAAACAAAAGAAGTTAACTGTGAGGCATAACCGCCTTTGTATCCCCCCGTGATTTTGGAAGCAAGAAGCACCCGAATGTCTGGCGTAACCTCTTGCTGCTGAAGATAATACCCATTACCTACCCATTCATTTACAGTACGAGACCCGTTTTGCGGAATTATTGCCTGCCTTCCTATTGAACCACCTCCCGTAAGAAAAGCGTCCATATCATTTATGTCAGCGCTTGCCCAATTCATTAACGTTGGCTTTACAACAGCCCAGTTCGAAGGGGTTGCGAGGATAAACCCTATACCGCTTGCATTTGAATAACTGAACATACGTGGCGTAGAAACGGCTTCGACATCCTGGAGTTGTTTAACAACGGTAGACTCCAGCGTAGCGTTACGAATTTGTCGTCCAAAGAAAGCACCGGTCCGGTCAAAATCCGATACAGACGTACTTTTAGGAGAAAAGCCATAAAGCAAGGCAGGAAAATCAACATAGGCTCCGCCATCATATCCTGCCACCCCCATTGCACCATGACGCACGTCGATGTAACCAATGAGATTGGCTGCCATTTTGTCTCCTGCACTAATCTGACTAAGATAAGCCGTTGCAACAGTTGCAAGTCCCCCACCAAAAACAGCCTCTGAATCTGATGAATCACCTGCGGCTACCGCTGCTTCAAGTTGCCGTTGTTGACGTGTAAGTGCATCCCTGCCCGTTTCTCCGGCAGCAGTAACAATTGAATAGGTTCCTCCCCGCTTCACCCGTGATTCAACCTTAAAATTATTAAAGAGCGTGGAATATGGGGTTGACATTTCCAGGGTAACAATCTGGTTTTCTGATGCAGTAGATATACCTGTAGCCACTACTGTCCCATCAATAGTCAATACAGGCTGGTTGGATGCACTATAGTTGAGCGTTATGCGTCTTCCGGCAATTTGGCTGCCATAATAAGTTTTATTGATAGAATAGAATGTACCACTATCAGAAACTTTAATTGTGAAGGCCGTTTCCAAGGCATTGGGCGTTGCTGTACACTGCCCAATTTCCACACATACTATGCCTGCGGCAGGAAAAGTAGAGCCATAGCTGTCATGTGTAATGGTTCGTCCACCAGCCAGTTCTTTCATTGAGCTTGATGGATGATTGGTACGAATGTAATTGGCGAGTGCCGCAGAATAAGTGTTGAGACTGGAGTTAATGTTGGCGCTATGGATATTTTTAACGGAATTAACGCCAGCAGGCATTCCAGCAATAGCAGAAGATCCATTAAGGGCACCATTCAAAAATGCTGTTCTGCTGTACCCCATGGCAGAGGCAATATCAACAGGAAGATGGTATTGGTAAGATTTAAATGAAGGATCAAGCCTGTACGTTGTATCTCCAAGCGTAACTTCAGTCCAGGCCATCAACATTTCAACAGTTTCAGCAGCTCCACCTGTCTCCACGCATTCACCACCTGCTGTTAAACGGATGCACGCCGGTATTGCTCCGTTACCAAGAGTCTGTGAAAGAAGTTTTGCATCATTATCCACACCAATGAGATTGGCAACGGCATACGCAGGTATAGTCACATTCCCATACCGATAGTTAGCCGTAATGCATGATTGGCGTAACAACTCCACAAACAACATATTCTGATCCATGTTGTTACCGCTTCTATCAAGGTATGTGCCCAATGGGCCTTTCTTGAGGCCAAAAGATGGTGAAAAATCTATATCGTAATAAACGTACTCATAAATTAAATCAAGATCGTAGTTTAGAGCCCGTGCAAGGGCAGCTATCTCTGGGTCAGTTGCACCCGGTGTGCATGCAAGAGGCGTAACAATAGAAGCGGCATGAACTGGTCGGTTGATAAAAACTGAACTTAAACCTGTTGTAACCACTATCACCATAGCAATTAACAAACGGTTGAATCTGTTCCATTTGATAGTCATATCCCTATCCCTTACGAATTGGTGTTCTTTGATCAATACTAACGATGAAGAAATCTGCTAGTGAAGCACTACCTGCTGCCAAACTTTGCAGCGGGACTGTCATTCGCTTTTACTGGTGCACCCTCTTGTTTTTTTATTATTATTTGAGGTCCTATGGCTGCCTTATTTTGTCTGAGGTTTTCAGTGGCTGTTTCCTGATCTGCTACAGCAAAATCTGCCCTGATGAATCCATATGGTGTTTTATTATTAGTTGGTAATTTATGACCAAGTTTGGCTTGAGTATTCAGTTTTACAAGGGGCTGGCGACTGGATTTTGAAATGATTGTTAACTCATCACTTTGAGGCACGACTCGTTTATCAAGATACTTGGCTGCCTCTTCAGGTGATACCAATGGCATATTTAAATTGCCTGATAAAGGTGTGCCATTGTGCGGTGTCAGGTCATTTGCATTCGAAGCGGAAACCCCTGTTAAACATAGTGCCAAAACATATATGGAAATAACATAACAATTCTTACTCATTGTTGTCGTGCCTTATAAAAAGATAACTCAACAAACTGCAAGTGATCAATTTTGAAAGATGATCACGGTGTTAGTTTTCCGTAGAAAGAACCCGGTTTTCTGCCGGATCATAGGAATATGCGCTGGATGTTCCATTAGGATTAGTAGCGCCTATCAGTCGCCCCAAGCTGTCATAGGTATAAACAACCGAATTCAAACCTGTTGCCGAGACTGGTTTTGAAGGGAGGAAAAACAAAAAATAAAAACAAACTATGACAGTGAAGAGAACCATGACAACAAAAATTAGTTTTGATTTTTGCATACCTATCCTTTTATTTTTCAACCATTTTTTTTATAAAAAATGTAATTAATATTATTATTTTTATTTAAACGCAACATTAAAATTTATTTTAAATTTCATAAATATAGTTGTCAATTATAAATATCTATTAAAATCAATAGATAATAATTTAATATTAGATTATTTCCTTAATATGAACTTAAAAAATAAATATTATTTAAATAAAATGATACATAAATGCATGAATCCGAGGTCGTAAAATTCCGCAATTTTTCCGACCACCGAATCGCCCGATTTTTCCAGCTCCGGTTGGTAACGTTGTGCCACTAACAGCACAAGTCAATGGTCGAACTCTCTTTTTCATACAACATCGATAGCGACACGATGGCATCACGCCAGTTTCTTGGCTCGCGCACGCACCTCATCCGTCGCAGCGTGTGCGGACGTCCGTAAAGCTCATAATGATCGAAGTGGCTATTTTTCCATCCGTCGCAGCGTGTGTGGACGTCCGTAAAATACCCGATATTGTCCTTGCTCAATCGTCATGGCGATGCTATTCGCTATAAGCGCGCTTGCAAATCAATGAACACCTTCGCATGTATGTCCACACCGCATCCGAAGTCCAATACCAGTCGTCGGGCATGTGCTGCAAACTTGGCGGCTCGATACATGATTTCTTGCAACACCGTGCGCAGCCGTCTGCGCCTGGCCGGATGACGGATCGGCGTCACCTCGCCGGTCAGACCGAACTGTCCCATTAAACGCAGGCAGTTATAGGCGAAGGCGGCCAGATGCACGATGGGATCATTGGTATCGAATTTGCCCGAAGGTAGTCGTTTCAGATCTAAATCGGTCTTGAATTCTGGGTGAAATTGTTCATGAGTGCCGTGGTATCTGCATCACCAAGCGAAAGGTTCGCTTTGCTTTCTTTCAGGTGCGTTCAACCGTCAAGGAAAGGAGTGCCTCCGGTTTACCGGATTTCAAAGCAGGGCATGTTTGATTGGGTGAACAGTTGTGATGGTGTATTATCTCAAAAAATCAAGTGTTTGCGGGGGATTTATAGAGAGGTGACCATGGATTCAGGAAAAACCTTATCCAATTGGCATTTGGTCATTAAAGTACGGATGTAAAAAAATTGTCATATATTGCGGTTACAGTGAGGCGCAGGGTACGGAGATTTCTAAAAATTAATAATATAACAATCAACGACATGGGTGCTCATGACGATTATTAGTGCCGTCATGCCATTCCTGATTTCCTGGATCATGCCAATTTGCACTAAGTGTTTTTTCCTATGCGAAAAAAACACGGCTCTGGTTATACTTGAACATAGCGTAAAAAAACAGTATTTATCTATCAATATCCCGTTACCTGATTAAGGTTGAGGCATGAGTCGCGAAAATGAATTTGACGTTATTGTAATTGGTGCTGGCATTGCCGGTGCTTCCGTAGCCTATCGTCTTTCTGCGCATGTAAGCGTGCTGGTGCTGGAAAGGGAATCGCAGCCCGGCTATCATTCAACGGGGCGCTCTGCCGCCATGTTTATGGAAACCTATGGTACGCCCCAAATCCAGGCGTTAACCCGTGCCGGCCGTGAGTTTTTTGAACAGGCCCAGTCTAGCGGGTTTACCGAACAGCCCGTTCTGCATCCCCGTGGGTGCATTTATGTAGGCAGGCCAGATCAAAAAGAAGAATTGGATAATATGTATACCCAAGCGCTGGCCTTGTCTCCAAATGTCGAATTTATTGAGCCGGACAAAATTGTCGAAATGGCACCCTGCATGAAAAAAGAGCTTTTGTACGGGGGCGTTTTTGAGCGTAATGCCGAAGATATTGATGTGGATGTTTTGCATCAGGGATATCTTAAGGGCATGAAAAAAAATGGTGCCGTGCTGCATAACAACGCCGAGGTGATCCAATGCAGGCGCATTGATGACAAATGGCAGGTGAACCTGGCCAACGGTGAAAGTTTTCAGTGCAAAACGCTGGTTAATGCAGCTGGTGCCTGGGCGGATCACATTGCCCGGTTAAGTAATGTTGAACCGGTGGGGCTGCAACCATGCCGTCGAACCGCTTTTACGTTTGATGCCCCTGACGGATTGGATTTGCTAACGTTGCCAATGGTTGTGGATATTAATGAACAATATTATTTTAAGCCAGACGCCGGTCAGATACTGGGCTCACCAGCCAATGCCGATCCGGTGGAAGCACAGGATGTGGTGGCCGAAGAACTGGATGTGGCTACCGGAATTTATTATATTGAAGAGGCCACCTCCTTCAAAATTCGCCGCCCCAATCATGTTTGGGCAGGTTTGCGTTCATTCGTGAAAGATGGGGACCTGGTGGTGGGGTTTGACCAGACCGCAGCAGGGTTTTTCTGGTTGGCTGGTCAGGGCGGTTATGGGATTCAATCCTCTGCCGGTGTATCCGAGCTGGCCAGTGCATTAATCCTGGGCCAGCCCTTGTCAGATATCTTGCTTAAGGAAAAGGTGGATCCGGTGCCTCTTTCCCCCAACCGCTTTCGGTAACAATCAATAATCGTTATTGTTTTTTACCTGGGCTTCAAGCTCGTGTTTCAGGTTGTGGTCCAGGTTTAGTTGTTTTGCCAGTTCATCCAGATAAGAGCGCTCCATGAAGTTGGTGTCATCAACCATGGCTACACTCAGTGCATAAATCTGCGAGGCCAGGTGGGGATCATTCATTGCCAGATTAGCCACGGAGGCTGGGTCTACGGGTTTGTTCATTTCTGCCTGTAGCCAGGCCCTTTCCTGTGGATTGGAAATTGTTGAAAAATGAGCATCTAATCGGGCTTTTTCTTCATCATGGATATGTCCGTCTGCCTTGGCGGCCGCAATCATGGCGATCAGTAGCGCCCGACTGGTGGTTTCCGTTTTTTCTGCCGACATTTGGTTGATGGGCTGTGGCATGGGAATGTCTGCTGCTATATTGGCACCCTGAGCCGCCAGTTCGGCCTGGCTTTCCTGCCAGCGTTTGAAAGCCTTAAAGGCAACCGTGCCCAAGGCGGCGAGTCCACCGTAAGTGGCCAGGTTTGAGTCGGTTTTTTTTCCCAGTAACACGGCCAGTGCACCCGCTCCAAGAGTGGTTTTGTCTTTCTCGGAAATGAGTGGATTATGCCCGGATGTGGTGTTTCTTGTCGTATTGCCGGCTTGAGCCATCAGGTCTTTGCCGGCCCCCAGCAATGATTCAAGAATATTCAGTGCGCTCATGTCTTTTCTCCTGGTAGAGTGGATGGATCGTTGCCTGTAAAGCGGCTGTGATCTTGATTGTGGTCTGTATGGTTTATTTCAGGTGTGATTCTCAACGATTTTAATGAAATCAACCGTGGATTGCAGGAATTAATTGGTAATAATTGTGAATGGCCGGATATGGTTTGCATTTATCTTAAATCCAGTCTTAAAAACAAGACAGGCTGGATGCCGGTCTGCATGTCGGCCAGAACGGTTAAAATATGCTAATCTTTATGCAGATTATAAATGTGACCATTAAAAGGAAAGAGAAAATATGCCATCATTTGATGTCGTAAGTGAAGCAGACATGATTGAAGTAAGGAATGCGGTTGAGCAGGCCAATAAAGAGGTTACCACCCGTTTTGACTTCAAGGGCTCAGACGCCCGTATTGAGCAAAAAGAGTTTGAGTTAACTATTTTTGCCGATGACGAGTTCAAGGTGGGGCAGGTTCAGGATGTGCTAATTAACAAACTGTCCAAGCGTGGTGTAGATTTACGGTTTCTTGAATACGGCAAAAAAGAAAAGATGTCTGGCGACAAGCTTAAGCAATACGCCACTATCCAAAAGGGAATTACCGGAGATCTGGCCAAAAAAATAGTTAAAACCATTAAAGACAGCAAGCTTAAAGTGCAGGCCAGCATCCAGGGCGATACCGTACGGGTAAGTGGTGCCAAACGGGATACCTTGCAGGATGTCATTGCTTTGCTGAAAAAAGAGGTTGCCGATGCTCCGCTTAGTTTTAATAACTTCAGGGATTAAATCGTGGGTGCTTGTGTATCGGTTCATCCCATTAATAATCCGTTCCTGGAATGGATGGGCATTACCTTAAGTGATTGGTCCGAAGGGTATGCGCAAATGCATTTGCCGATGGGGACCAATCTGGGTAACCGCACTGGACGTGTCCAAGGGGGCGTATTATGTACCCTGCTTGATTCGGTTGCCGGTTATAGCGGTATTTATTCTGCACCCGGAGACCCTGAATTAAAGGCGCTTACCCTGTCGTTAACCACCAATTTTATTGGTGCCGGCGATGGTGAAATGCTAAAGGCCAGGGGTTTTGTAGAAAAAAAGGGGCGCAATATATTTTTTGCCCGTTCCGAGGTATGGCTTGATGATGATTTGCTGCTGGCAACAGCAGTAGGCACGTTTAAATACTCTTTGGTTAAAAAATAAAGCCATTAATTAAAGCCAACGCCATAAAAAAACCTGATGCTGATGCATCAGGTTTTTTGCTTTCAATGGTTAGACACCATTTGCATTACATGACACGGCTACGGTATTCGTTAGTGCGTGTGTCAATTTCAATGTTATCGCCAATGTTGCAGAACAGGGGCACAGCGATTTCGAAACCGGTATTGATTTTGGCTGGTTTCAGTACTTTACCGGAAGTGTCGCCTTTCACAGCGGGTTCGGTATAGGTGATTTCGCGAACAATAATGGTTGGCAGTTCTACAGAAATGGCGCGGTCTTCGTAGAACACCACCTCAACAGTCATGCCTTCTTCCAGGTAGTTCAGTGAGTCACCCATGCTATCGGCTTCAACTTCGTGCTGGTTGTATTCTTCGTCCATGAAAACGTACATGGGGTCGGCAAAGTAAGAGTAGGTACACTCTTTTTTGTCCAGCATGACCACTTCAAATTTTTCATCGGCTTTGTAAACTAATTCACTGCCTGAAGCTGTTAACAGATTTTTTAATTTCAGTTTGACAACAGCAGAGCTTCGGCCTGATTTATTGTAATCTGCTTTTAGTACAACCAAAGGTTCGGTGCCAATCATGACTACATTGCCTACGCGCAATTCTTGTGCGGTCTTCATTAATAATAACTCCAGGAATAATGAGTAGTGTATCTACAGTAATATAAACCGATAGAATCGGAAAACGGATATTTTATACTTTTTGCGATATTTTATAATGAATATCTAAAATGGATAAGGATAAAGTCTTGTTTTCAGAAAGATTTTGGCAGTATTTGTCTGCTTCTTGGGCCCATTGTTGGTAATTACCGGGATTGAAGAAAATATCTTGGAAAAGTGTGGAAAATGAGCCTGGACCAGTCGCATTGTTCCAGGCCCGCATTACGTTTGCAACCGGCATGCTGGTTTGACTGCTGGCAAGCCATGCATCCAGTTTAATAATGTGTGCATGGTCCTGCTGCTCATAAATTTGCCAGATAAATGGCCTGGCAGCCCAGATTGCCCTAATAAAACTGTCTTCACCACGAACAAAATTAAGCGAACCCAGCCAGAGCAAACGGTCGTAGTCGCGCTGGTCTATAAATGGCAAACGGATAACCTGCAGTGGGGATATTTGGGCTGTGCAAGCGCAAAGGCGGGCCGCTTCGGCCTCTAGTGAAGGTGCCACGCCTTCGGGAACCAGTAACAAAACGGGCTGATTGGCCTTAACAAGGGTCTGGACCAGTTCATCTACCGGCGCGCTGGGGTAGCAAAATAAATTAATGATTGCCGCGCCCTGTTTCCAAAGCGCAAGTTGGGTTGCGTTAAAAAATGGAGCCAGGAAATTTTTCTGTTCTGGCTGGTTGTGTTGCCACTTGTCACGTTCTGGCAGCAGGTTTTTTTCACGTAGCAAACCGCCTGTTTTGGCCGTGAAACCAGGAAAGAAGAAATATTTTACCAAGCCATTGGGCTGCAGTGACGGTTGGGCATGAAAGCTTTCCACCCAAGGTTCGGCAGACAGGTATTCCAGGTTCAGCCATAAACGCGTATTGCCTTTCATGGCCTGTACACAAGCAGGTGGCGGGTCACAGGCAAAGGCTTCAATAACCACTTCTGCCGGTTGTCCCGTGAATGCGTTATCACTGCACCAATGATGAACGTGAATGCCCTGAATAACTTGATGCTTAAGGCAGGGGTCCAGTTCGGGGGTGATTTTCCCAAAACTGTGCAGTTCATCAACCCACAAGCGAATGCTGGCCTGGCTTTCTGCCTTCAAATCACGTGCCAGGCGCCAGCACACACCAATGTCCCCATAGTTGTCAATCACCTTGCAGAAAATATCAATGCTTTGGGGAGGACGTTTAATGGAACTGTTCACTGGAAATATCTATATCATCAAAATCATCAGGAGCGCTAATGTAAGTTAGTTCTCCGGCGGGATTGGGGAAAAGCGGTTCGTCGGTTTCTTCATGCAGGCCAGGTTTGAGCATGTCATTAATACAAATGATATGCTTAATGCCATTGGCTTGCAGCTGCTCGACGATATAAAGGACTTGTGCCGATTCAGTAATGGTTTCCGGTATGGTCTCTTCCTGTTCTTCACTGAACAGGGGCCACATGCAGCCATAAATAACCTGATGGGAATCCAGGAAAGTAAAGCCGATACGGTATTCCTTGACCTGCTCTTCGCCAATGCCGGCAATGGTAGCGCGAAAGGATTCAGCCGGAATGTTCAGGGTGTTTTGCAACCATTGAATGGAAGCGGTCAGGGCCGCATAACGGATACGTTTATCGGCTTCGCGATTGCCGATATAAAACGCATCGGGCAGTGGAAACTCCAGTCCGCAGGCGGGTAACAGTTCCCTGAACAGAGGCAGGGCTTCTTCCTGCCATGGCTGAAGGCAACGTTGGCGTTGTTCGGCAAAGTGTTCGCTGGCTTGCTGCCATTTGAAAATTGGCTGGTTTTGAGCGACACAAAAAGCGGCCATGATATAACGGGTATCCGCCAGCATGCTCAGGTCTTCGGTAAGGGGCTTGGGAGTGGAAAGCGGTGTGACGGGCAAGTTCAAGGCTTGCCGGGCCAGTGCATTGCACCACAGATGGGTTTGGTCAAAGGATTTTGGCATCTGCTCTACCGAGCATAGATGCGGGTGAATGGCTATTTCCACCGAAGAAGCACTGATATGTTTTTTTATCAGGTTGATAAGGGTTGCCTGTGTTTTCAGGGGCAGTGCCGGAGACGGAATCTGGAACCGGGTCCAGACCACGACGGGAATCACCACGAACAGGCAGTCGTAATGAATGCCGTCTTTTTGCAAGGTACAGGATTCGGACATGGTTTCTGCATGTTCCAGCAAAATATCATGGGTTTCGGTGTCGCTTAAAGCCAGGAAATCAAGCGCACGGTCTACCTGGTTTTTTTTATTGCTCGTGAAAACCTCGACCACTTTTTGATCAATCAGGGTTTCCCAATGCCGGTCTTCAATAATACAGCCGGATTGTTTTAGTGCTTTACAAATGTCAACAAGGTTCCGGCTTGCCTTGCTTAATTTTTCGAATACGGGTTTGCTCATATTTTGGACGGCCCCTTTCATGACAGATGATGAAAGGGGCCATGGTTATTTATGCTAAAAGTTGTCGAAGAACGAAGGGAAGAATACCGCTGTGCTGATAGTATTCAACTTCAACCGGTGTATCAATGCGCAGCAGCAAGGTAATGTCCTGTTTGCTGCCATCGGGGCGATGAACGGTGAGCACGATATCCTGTTGTGGCTTGATGCCATCTTCCAGACCGCTAATATCGTAGGTTTCGTCTCCGGTAATGCCCAGGGATTCTGCCGAGTCATTGCCCTTGAATTGCAGTGGCAAGACGCCCATGCCCACCAGATTGCTACGGTGAATGCGCTCGAAGCTACGGGCAATAACCGCTTTAACCCCCAGTAGCTGGGTGCCTTTGGCGGCCCAGTCGCGTGAAGAACCGGTGCCGTATTCTTCACCGCCAAATACGACGGTTGGTGTGCCACTGGCAATATATTTCATGGCGGCATCGTAAATGGGCAGTTGCTCTTGACTGGGTTTGTGAATGGTTTCACCCCCTTCAAAGCGGCTGCCATTGGGCAGGGCAGGAATCATGAGGTTCTTGATGCGAACGTTGGCAAAGGTGCCACGCATCATGATTTCATGATTGCCACGGCGCGAACCATAGCTGTTGAAATCGGGTTTCTTGACACCGTGGTCTAGCAGCCATTTGCCAGCGGGAGAGGTCTCTTTGATGGAACCGGCTGGTGAAATATGGTCGGTGGTAACCGAGTCACCAAAAATGCCCAGTGCGCGTGCCTGTTTGATGGGCGGCATGGCGGCAGGTGTCATGCTGAAATCATCAAAGAAAGGCGGTTCTGCAATATAGGTGGATTTGGGCCAGTTGTACACATCGCCTGAAACACCCTTGATTTTTTTCCATAGCTCGCCAGGATTGGTTTTGACCTGGGCATAATTGTTGCGGTATGCCTTTGGATTCATGGCCTTGCCCAGCAGTTTTTCAACCTCTTCATCGCTTGGCCAGATATCGCCCAGCCAGACGTCTCCTTTTTTGCCCTTGCCAACCGGTTGGGTCATTAAGTCTATATTCAGGGTGCCTGCCAATGCATAGGCGACAACCAGTGGTGGGGAAGCCAGGAAGTTGGCTTTGATATTGGGGTGAATGCGTGCCTCGAAGTTGCGGTTGCCAGAAAGCACAGCAGCACACACCAGATCGTTCTTGATAATGGCTTCATTGAATTCGGGTAGCAGGTCACCGGCGTTACCGATACAGGTGGTACACCCATAGGCGGCCACATCAAAGCCCAGCTGCTCAAGATAGGGCAGCAGGCCTGTTTTGCTTAGGTATTCGGTAACCACCCTGGAGCCCGGGGCCAATGAGGTTTTGATATGCTTTTGAACGGTAAGACCGGCTTTGACCGCTTTTTTAGCCAACAGGCCAGCCGCCAGCAAGACACTTGGGTTGGACGTGTTGGTGCAAGAGGTAATGGCGGCAATCAGGATGTCGCCGTTTTTAAGAGAAACGCCATTGGGGGTTTCATAAGCGACATTGAATTTTTCTGCTGGCTGGTTAAAGCCGTTTTTCTCGGGGGGCGCGGTAAACAATTCGGCAAAGTTTCTTTTAACATTGCCCAGCTCCACGCGGTCCTGAGGCCGCTTAGGGCCGGCTAAAGAGGGCGAAACGGTTTTTAGGTCCAGTTTGACGACCTTGGTGTAGTTGATGTCTTTGGCTTTGGGAATGCCAAACATTTTCTGGGCCTTGAAATAGGCCTCCAGGGCTTCAATTTCCTCTTCGGTGCGGCCGGTACCCTTGAAGTAGTCAAGGGTGTGCTCGTCTACCGGGAAAAAGCCCATGGTTGCACCGTATTCGGGTGCCATGTTGGAAATAGTGGCGCGGTCGGTCACGCTTAGGCTGGCGGTGCCAGGGCCACAGAATTCTACAAATTTGCCAACCACTTTTTCCTTGCGCAGCATTTCGGTAATGGTTAGTACCAGATCAGTTGCGGTAACACCGCCACGCAGCTCACCGGTAAGCTCAACACCAATCACATCGGGGGTCAGCATGTAATAGGGCTGGCCCAGCATGGCCGCTTCGGCTTCAATACCGCCTACTCCCCAGCCCACAACGCCAATGCCGTTAATCATGGTGGTGTGGCTATCGGTACCAACCAGGGTGTCAGGGTAGTACACATCGTTGGCGTCTTTGTGAACACCACGTGCCAGATATTCCAGGTTTACCTGGTGAACAATACCAAATCCGGGGGGAACAACACCAAAGGTGTCAAAGGCCTGCATACCCCATTTCATGAACTGGTAGCGCTCTTTGTTGCGCTGGAATTCAACCTTCATGTTCAGGTCAAGGGCCTCTTTGGTGCCGAAGTAGTCAATCATGACTGAGTGGTCAACCACCAGATCGACGGGCACCAGCGGTTCGATGGCTTTGGGATTTTGGCCCATTTTTCCGGCTACCGAACGCATGGCGGCTAAATCAGCCAATAAAGGAACGCCGGTAAAATCCTGCAATACTACGCGGGCCACTACAAAAGGGATTTCCTCTTCACGTTTGGCATTAGGTTGCCAGTTGGCCAGCTGGCGCACATGTTCTGGGGTAACTTTATTGCCATCACAGTTGCGTAATACTGACTCAAGTACGATCCGGATGGAAACGGGCAGCTTGTTGATTTTGATATCGAGTTTTTTACCCAGGGCAGGAAGGGAATAATATTTCCTGGTTTTATTATTGACCGAGAGTGTTTTTACAGTGCTGGAAAAAGGCATGCTAACCTCGCTGTTTGAATTAATGGGCAAAAGAATATAGCAATGGACTTCTGGGATTTTGATTGTTTAATTCCAATGATAGCACTAGGTGGCGGGAGTTTGCTTGCAGTATTTAGTCAAATTTGCAATACATTGGCGGTTTTTTTTCAGTAATGGCTGGTATAAAGTAAAAAACAGGCCTTTTTAAGGCCTGTTTTAATATTCAACCAAACCGTTTCAGGTTGAAACGGTTTTGACTTCAGTTAATTAGATACCAACAGAGTCGGCAACTTCCTTGAAGTCTTCGATTTGGTCGAAGTTCATGTAGCGATAGATGGAATCGCTGTTTTCGTCGATGATACCGATGTCGGCCATGTACTCTTCACGGGTAGGAATTTTACCCAGACGTGAGCAGATGGCAGCCAGTTCAGCAGAACCCAGGTAAACGTTGGTGTTTTTACCCAAACGGTTAGGGAAGTTGCGGGTACTGGTTGACATGACGGTTGCGCCTTCACGTACTTGTGCCTGGTTACCCATACACAAAGAGCAGCCTGGCATTTCCATCCGGGCACCTGCTACGCCCAGAACACCATAGTGGCCTTCTTCGGTCAGTTGCTTTTGGTCCATTTTGGTTGGCGGGGCCACCCACAGTTTGACCGGGATGTCGCGTTTGCCTTCCAGCAGTTTGGATGCGGCACGGAAGTGACCGATGTTGGTCATGCAGCTACCGATAAATACTTCGTCGATTTTTGCACCGGCAACGTCAGACAGGGTTTTAACGTCGTCTGGGTCGTTAGGGCAGGCCACGATTGGCTCGTGGATATCAGCCAGGTCAATTTCGATGATGCTGGTGTATTCGGCGTCTGCATCAGGCTCAAGCAGTTGAGGGTTGGCCAGCCAGGCTTCCATGGCTTTGATGCGGCGTGCCAGAGAGCGCTCGTCTTCGTAGCCGTTGGCAATCATCCATTTCAACAGGGTAATGTTGCTGGTGAGGTATTCGATGATAGGCTCTTTGTTCAGGCGCACGGTACAACCAGCGGCAGAACGTTCGGCAGAAGCGTCGGACAGTTCGAATGCCTGTTCTACCTTCAGGTTTGGCAAGCCTTCGATTTCAAGGATACGACCGGAGAAAACGTTTTTCTTGCCTTGTTTTGCAACGGTAAGCTCGCCGCTCTTGATGGCGTACAGCGGAATGGCGTTAACCAGGTCACGCAGGGTAACACCGGGTTGCATTTTGCCTTTGAAGCGAACCAGAACGGATTCTGGCATATCCAGGGGCATGACACCGGTTGCTGCTGCAAACGCAACCAGACCGGAACCGGCGGGGAAACTGATGCCAATTGGGAAGCGGGTGTGAGAGTCACCACCGGTACCAACGGTATCGGGCAGCAACATGCGGTTTAACCATGAGTGAATAACACCGTCACCAGGACGCAGGGAAATACCACCGCGAGTGCTGATGAAGTCTGGCAGTTCGTGGTGTGTTTTGACATCGACGGGTTTTGGATAGGCAGCGGTGTGGCAGAAAGACTGCATGACCAGGTCGGAAGAAAAGCCCAGGCAAGCCAGGTCTTTCAGTTCGTCGCGGGTCATTGGGCCGGTGGTGTCCTGGCTACCCACAGACGTCATTTTGGGTTCGCAGTAAGTACCAGGGCGAACGCCTTTGCCTTCTGGTAGCCCACAGGCACGGCCAACCATTTTTTGTGCCAGTGTGTAGCCTTTGCCTGAATCGACAGGTTCGACAGGCAGGCGGAACAGGGTGGAAGCGGGCAGACCCAGTACTTCACGGGCTTTGGCGGTTAAGCCGCGACCAATGATTAGGGGAATACGGCCACCGGCACGCACTTCGTCAAACAGGACGTCAGATTTAACCTTGAAGTCGGCAATGACTTCGCCGTTTTTCAGGGCCTTGCCTTCGTAGGGGCGCAGCTCTACAACATCGCCCATTTCCATTTGGGAAACGTCCAGTTCAATTGGCAATGCACCGGCGTCTTCCATGGTGTTATAAAAGATAGGCGCAATTTTGCTGCCCAGGCAAACACCACCAAAGCGTTTGTTGGGAACGAAAGGAATGTCTTCACCGGTAAACCACAAGACTGAGTTGGTGGCTGATTTGCGTGAAGAACCGGTACCCACAACGTCGCCAACATAGGCAACCAGATTACCTTTTTCTTTTAGTGATTCGATGAATTTTACAGGACCGCGTTTGCCATCTTCTTCGGGTTCGAATGCAGCACCTTCACGTTTGTTTTTCAACATGGCCAATGCGTGCATGGGAATGTCGGGACGGGTGGTGGCGTCTGGGGCGGGAGAAAGATCATCGGTATTGGTTTCGCCACCCACTTTGAAGACTGTGATAGTCAGGCTTTCAGGTACTTCAGGACGGCTGGTGAACCATTCAGCATCAGCCCAGCTTTGGACCACAGCCTTGGCGTTTTCATTGCCTTTTTCTGCTTTTTCCTGAACGTCATGGAAGGCATCAAACATGAGCAGGGTTTTTTTCAGGGCATCGGCAGCGATGGGGGCCAGTGTTGGGTTATCGAGCAGGTCGATAAGGGGGCCGATGTTGTAGCCACCCAGCATGGTGCCCAGCAATTCGGTGGCTTTTTCAGGGGAGATCAGGGGGCATTTTTCGGTGCCAAAAGCAATCGCAGCCAGGTAAGAAGCCTTGACTTTAGCCGCATCATCCACACCAGCAGGTACACGGTGGGTAATCAGATCCAGCAGATAGCTTTCTTCTCCGGCAGGAGGTGCTTTGAGTAATTCGATTAAATCAGCGGTTTGTTTGGCTGATAAAGGCAGAGGAGGGATGCCCAGCGCAGCGCGCTCGGCAACGTGTTGACGATATGATTCCAACATGACGTGACCTTAAAAAATATTAGAGACAACCTGTGTATTATAAGGCTTTTTCGTGAAAAAGTCTTATGTCTTATATAAGAGTTGGCCGTTTGCAGTAACATAAATTCCAAAATGGCAGTAATATTTTGTATCACGCGGGACTTACTTGCGGTTTTGGAAAATGAAGGTAATGCAGGCCAAGCTGGATTTTACACGGTTGCATAATCTTTTGTTTTTTTCTGTTGATTGGGTGCGCGGCAAACCTCACTGTTTTGCGGCACCTTCTTCAGGAAGGGGGCAATATCAAAGAAAGTTCTAATAATGATCTGGGTAGCTGCCGTTTTGGAGGGTGGATCAGGGTATAATTCGCCCATACAATTCATCTGTTTTTTACGAGTTTAAATCGTGACTTTTATAGTCAGTGATATTTTTACCGTAGTAGCATGATGTATATTTTTATGGTTACATTTTCAATCAATTAAAAGCAAAAGGAAACGTATGTCTTCTAAGAAGAAGCTTGCTATCGCAACGGCAGGCGTTCTCGTTGTTGCAGCCGGCGCAGCCTGGTTTGGTGGTAATAAACTGGCTCAAGGTAAGGTAGAGGAAGAGCTGAAGGCTTTTTTGGTACAAAACAATTTGCAGGATAATGTGTTCTGGGACAGCCTTAGTGCCAATGTTGGCGGCACAGGTTCCATGACCAATGTCAAAATTATAGACAAGCAAAATCCTGCCCATTATTTTACTTTTCGTAAAGTGATTTTAACGGATCTTGAAAACACCGAAAATCATCAGAAACTAGATATTGCCTTTGAGGGTTTTGCCGATGAAACCGGCCAAAGTCCAATTGGTAAAGTATCGGAAAGCAAGTTGGCTGAGCTGGGCTATACAAAGTTGCCCGAAGTGAATGGCAAGCTGAAAGTCAATGTTGATAGTGCGACAGACCGCTCATCTTACGAGATCAGCATTGATCAGCCTGAAGTTGCCAATTTTGGTGTCAAATTTGATGCTAATAAAATATCTGGCTTGCTGGAGCAAATACGTAACAATGCAGAACAGGTGCAGGATAATGCCATGGCATTGCTTCCGTTCCTGGCGCCAGTCAGCATTAACTCACTGTCCTTTGATATTCAGGACAAAGGCCTTGTGGAACGCGTTATTGCCAAAGAAAAAGGCGTCACCTGGGGTGAAAAGTCATCCCCGGCGCAAGATGCTGCCTATAACGCAAAAATGTTGCAGCAAAAAGAAGATTGCCTGAAGCAGGGCGCGGTCGTTTTTGGTGAAAGCAAGACAGAAGCGTCTTGTGATGCGGTTTACAAGTATGTGACTAACCAGAAAAACCGTATTTCATTTGCCATGAATCCCAATCCTCCTTTTGAAATCTTGACGGTTGTGCAATTATTATCTGGTCAGGGAGCCGGCAACCTGAACCAGCTTCTTCAGAGCCTGAATATAGAGCTGAAGAATTAATCACGCTAATAAAGCTTGCATGAAAAAGGCGTTCGGGTTTGAACGCCTTTTTCTTTAAGTCATTTAAATTTTTTCAAGCCACATTGGTATATTCGGGGTGCCGTTTCAGGTAGGTAACCGTATATGAACAAACGGGGTGAACTTTCCAGTGATGGCTACTGGCGGTTTCCAGGGCAAAACGGGTTAGTTCCGCAGCAATACCGCGTCCGCCAACTTCTTGCGGGACCAGGGTATGCAAAACATGCATAACATTATTTTCAAGCCGATAATCAATCAGGCAGGTGTGGCCATCAATAACCGCCTGGAAGCGGGACAGTTCGGGAAGGTGCTGGATAGATAAGCTCATGACTTGCCTTGGGTGAGGATAAGAACGCTACCATGATAATACTTTACGAAGCGGCAGGCTATGACAGGCTTACCGCTGAAAAGGTTTTAACGGCTAAGCAAAATACCCCAAACCACGAACATGCAAAGGATGCCAATAAAACAACAGCCCCACAGCCCAAGCAACGGCCATTTGATTTTAACGGGCACCTGTGAGGGAATGACATGAGGCAAAATACGGTTGGCATGGCCAATCAGCCAGAACTGTACGTTGGGAAAAAACAGCCTGAAAAAATAGTCCAGCAATATCGAGCTGCGAATGGGAAGGGAAAACCGGTTAAATGGCTGCATGCTCAAGTAAGGATGCTTAAGCAATTCATTGGTGGGTTTCAGGGAAAAGAAAATCAGGTAGAGGCCGGAAAACGATGCAATCAGGAAACAGGCCATCAAGATTGCAATGGCGTAGGTCAGTATCAATTCAATCATAAGGTAAAAGGCTAAGGACGTGGGTTGACTTGTAAAAAAAATTATAAAGAAAATATTTTAACCTAAGTTGGCCAACTTGTTTGTTACGTGATATTCATTCAGTATCGTGTGATTGTTAATTAATATTAGACAGCTATCGTGATAGATATTACTCTTTTATTTATTCAATTAATGTGGGTCAGTTATGAATAGCACTAAGCCTTCCTCTTCTGCTTTGCAAGGCATCAAGGTACTGGATTTGACTTCAATTGTATTTGGTCCTTACGCCTCGCAAATCCTGGCTGATTATGGGGCGGAAGTAATTAAAGTTGAATCGTTAACGGGTGATTCTACCCGCTATACCGGCCCCACCCTGGAAGAGGGATTGTCAGCTATTTTTCTGGGTGTTAATCGCAATAAGCAAAGTATTGCGCTAAATCTTAAGCAAGAACAGGCCAGGGATGTTTTGCTGGAACTGGTGGATCAGGCTGATGTATTCATGCATAGCATGCGGCCGCAAAAAATGAAAAAACTGGGGCTGGATCCTCAAACCCTGTGCCAGCGAAATCCTAAATTGGTTTACGCAGGCCTGTATGGGTTTGGTCATGCAGGCCGATACGCCGGCATGCCTGCCTATGACGATATCATTCAGGGTTTAAGTGGTATACCCGATGTGGTGCAGAAGCAATCTGGTACACCCAGGTATCTGCCTATTATTGCGGCGGATAAAACCTGTGGCCTAGTTGCTGCCCATGCTATCTTGGCGGCGCTGTTTCAGCGGGAACGGGATGGTCGCGGGCAGCAGGTTGAAGTACCCATGTTTGAAACAATGTCTTCTTACATGCTGGTAGAGCATTATTATGGCCGGCATTTGGCCGATCAGAACCAACATGCGGGATATGACCGGGTGCTTTCTGAGTGGCGCAAACCTTATAAAACGCTTGATGGTTATTTATGCATGATGCCTTATACCGACTTGCATTGGCAGAATTTTTTCTGGCACGCCGGTTTTGCCGAATTGACCGCTGATGAACGTTTCACCAATATTTCCCAACGTACCAAACATATTAACCAGTTATACGAAATAACCGGTCAAATTGTGGCGGAACAAACCACAGCGCATTGGCTTGGTTTTTGTAATCAGCATGAAATCCCGGCTTCACGGATTAATGCTCTTAATGAACTTGAACAGGATCCGCATTTGCAGGATGTTGGTTTTTTTGTAGAGCTTGAGGATACCGGTGGCAAGTATCGTTTCGTGCGTAACCCGGTTAGTTTGGAAAACTCGACAGTGCCGGTGAAAATGCCGCCCCGGCTGGGTGAACACACGACCCCAATTATGGAAAATCTGGGTTATACACCGGAAGAAATCCAACAATTTTATGAACAGCAACTCATCAAATAAAGTCTTGATGAACTAAACAATACATTTCAGGAGATAGAAAATGACACAGGAAGCAAAATTATTGGGTGAAGGTTTTTACTGGCAGGATCTGGCAGTAGGGCAAAAATTCAAAACATTCAAACGCACGATTACCGAAACCGATATTGTCAATTTCATTAGTGCCACCGGCATGCTGGAAACCATTTTTATTGATAAAACCTTTAATGCCGGTGCCATTCAGGGGCGTCCGGTACCCGGTGCATTGACTTACAGCATTATTGAGGGTTTGTTGATGCAAACTATGGTGCAGGGTACCGGCTTGGCCTTGCTGGAGGTTCATAAAAAAATGCTGGCACCGGTCGTAGCCGGTGATACCGTCTGGGCTGAAGTAGAAGTGACTCAGGTTCGGCCAACGTCAAAACTGAACCGTGCAGTGGTCTCAACACGGGTGGATATCAAAAACCAGGATGGAGTGATGGTGATCACGTATGACGTTACCCGCATGCTGTCAGGACGTTAATTGGAAACCCAATCAATAATAATTTGAAGATTGAATCAAACAGGTTGTTAATTATGCTTGATGTTCTTGACCTGGCTTATCTTCCGCAAGAAGAAAACCAATTTCGACGTGAGCTGCGGGCTTTTATTAAAGAAGCCACGCAGGAAATGGATGCCTATGCACGGGCCCGTTCCTGGATGGGTTTTGATGCCGGGTTCAGCAAAAAACTGGCCGCCAAAGGCTGGTTGGGGCTTACTTTGCCCAAGCAGTACGGCGGTGCGGAAAAAGGCTATTTCTCCCGTTTTGTATTGTCTGAAGAACTGTTGGGGGCGGGGGCACCGGTATCCGCTCACTGGATTGCCGACCGCCAGAGTGGCCCTTTGATTCTGCGTTATGGCACCGAGGCACAAAAGCAGTTTTATTTGCCAAAAATTTGCCAGGGAGAGGCTTTTTTCTGTATTGGCATGAGCGAGCCCAACTCCGGTTCCGATCTGGCCAGCATTAAAACCAGGGCACAAAAAAATGACAAAGGCTGGCTGCTCAATGGCAGCAAGATATGGACAACCAATGCCCATCAATCACATTACATGATTGCCTTGGTGCGCACGTCAGGTGAGGCAGGAGACCGGCATAAAGGTTTGTCTCAGGTAATTGTTGATTTGAGCCTGCCGGGCGTCACCGTGCGTCCCATTGTTGATGTGGCGGGTGATGCGCATTTTTCAGAAGTGTTTTTTTCTGACGTACAGCTGGCCGATGACGCCCTGATTGGCAATGAAGGCGATGGTTGGGAGCAGGTAAATGCCGAGCTGGCCTTTGAGCGCAGTGGCCCTGAGCGTATTTATTCCAGTATGGCCCTGGTGGAGTGTTTCCTGAAAGAATGCCGGCAACAAGGCTGGCAGTCTGAGCGGGTGCAGGTAACGCTGGGTGGCATAGTTGCCCGGCTTGCCGTATTAAGAACCATGTCTTTGGCGATTACCAGCAAACTGGCCAAGGGTGAAAACCCTTCGGTAGAGGCATCGCTGGTTAAGGATTATGGTACCGGACTTGAACAGGATATTCCCAAGTTGATTGCCGATTGCATGGGTGAATATCCTGAGTGGACACCTTCGGTGGAATTGATCAAGACCCTGGCATTGGTGGATCAGGTTTGTCCTTCCTATTCCTTGCGTGGTGGTACTCGCGAGATATTGCGGGGGATTATTGCCCGGGGTTTGGGCTTACGTTAAGAAGAAATAAAAATGGACAATTTAAGTATGGATAAGCTTTTTGATGAGGCCGTGGCCCGTTTGTTTGCCGATATGTCAGAAAAATCTGACCACAGCCTGGATTTATCGTGTGCTGATTATGAAGCAGCCTGGTCGGAAATAGCGGCTTCCGGTTTTCTGGATGTGATGCTGCCTGAAGAAAAAGGAGGGGCAGGGCTGAGCCTGAAAGAAGCGGGAAACCTGTTTAAGTTGGAAGGATATTTTAACTTGCCCGTTCCTTTTGCCAGCACCCTGCTGGCCAGGCGTTGGCTGGATAGCAACGGCTTGACTGTACCCGATGAGTCTATTGTGATGGCCACTATGGGGGTGCAGGTATCCGAAGGGCAAGGGCAGATAGTGATTAATAAATTGCCTTTTG
This sequence comes from Advenella sp., assembly GCA_034006805.1. GTDB lineage: Bacteria > Pseudomonadota > Gammaproteobacteria > Burkholderiales > Burkholderiaceae_B > Advenella. Next base: position 25,697 of record JAVESC010000003.1, on the reverse strand, counting down.
GTCACCGGGCAGGCCATTTTTTAGTGCTGGCCAGGCAGTCATGCTATTTGCTTTCCCAGGAAAAGGCAGTGGTTAATGAGATTTATCATACAGGCTTGTTTGCCAGTGTGAGCTGGAATCTTGAAGATGCTATCCGGCTGGATGTGTCTGCGCAGGCTGTGGAGAGTTTACGTAACCTGGCCGCATTGGCTGCCCTGGTGTCCAGTGTGGGCGCCATGGAAAAAATATTTGAGATGACGCTGGAATATGCCAACCAGCGCCAGCAGTTTGGCAGGCCTTTAAGCAAGTTCCAGGCAATCCAGCACCAAATTAGTGTACTGGCAGAACAGGTATGGGCCGCCCGCATGGCTGCGCAAATTGCGTGTAATAGCAATGGTTATTTGCCAGACCCCAATTTACTGGCTATTGCCAAATACCAGGTCAGTTTCGTGTCTGATCAGGTGGCGGATATTGCGCATGCGGTTCATGGCGCCATCGGGATTACCGAAGAATACGCATTACATTTTTATACCCGACGTGTGAGGGAGTTTAAAAGTGAGGCAGGAACCCAGTCTTATTGGGCACGTGAACTGGGCCGGTATGTGTTGAAACAGGAAGGAGAGTCGGTGCTTTCAATGTTAACCGGAGAGCTGTGCCCGGGATAATAATTTTTTTCAGGAGACAAAATAATGAATGGCAAGATGATTATAAAAACAGTTTCACTTGCAGTGGCAACATTTGCCTTACATACCGCAGCAATGGCGGCGCAAACCCAATGGCCCGAAAAACCGGTGACCATGGTTGTGCCTTTCCCACCCGGTGGTCCTACGGATATTGTAGCAAGATTGCTTGCCCAGCAATTAACGGAAAGGCTGGGGCAGACGGTTATTGTTGAAAATAAGGGAGGTGCCAATGCAACCATTGGTATGCAGGCAGTGGCTTCCGCCAAACCTGATGGCTATACCATCTTGTATAACACCTCTTCCATAGCCTTAAGTCCGGCACTGTATAAGTCGTTGAGTTACGATCCGAAGACAGCGTTTGACCCAGTTAGCAGTACCGCCAATATTCCGTTGGTTTTGCTGGTGAACCCGAAGGTGCCGGTTAAGACGGTAGAGGAGTTTAAGTCTTATGTTCAGGAAAATGGCGAAAAAATATCTTATGGTTCAGCAGGCGCTGGCAACATTACCCATTTAGGCGCATTTTTGATGAGTAAGGGGGTTGGTCTGAATGCCCAGCATGTGCCTTATAAAGGCAGTGCGCCTGCCATGATTGACTTGGTCGGTGGGCAGACCCAGTTCATGCTTAATACCTTGAATGACTCATTAAGCTTTATCAGGGACGGCAAGGTTAAGGCACTGGCATTGGCCAGCATTGAACGCAATAATGATGTATTGCCCAATGTGCCAACACTTTCAGAAACCGTATTGAAAGATTTTGAAATTGGTGCGTGGCAGGGTGTTGTAGTACCAAAAGGAACACCGGTTTCAGTCGTTCAAAAGTTGAACAAAACCATTCGTGATTCATTGGCTTCAGACAAAATGACACAACAGCTTAAAGGTCAGGGGGCTGAGATTCTGGGTTCTTCACCCGAAGAGTATGGCGCATTTATCATGGCGGAAATGGATCGCTGGAAAAAGGCAGTGGAAGAGGCTGGCGTTCAATCAAATTAAAAAAAACAGGAGACATAATAATGAGTAAATGGAAAATCAGGATCGGGTTGGGTTTGCTAACGTTGTCTGGAGCCTTGAATGTTGCGGTGGCTGCTTGGCCCGAGCAGCCCATCAGAATGATTGTTTCTTTTCCTCCAGGTAGTGGAACGGATAGTAATGCCCGTTTTGCGGCAAGGGAAATGTCGGAAAGATTGGGTGTACCGGTAATGGTAGAGAACAAACCGGGTGGTAATAGCTTTATTGCGGTAGATGCGGTGGTTAAGGCTAAACCCGATGGCTATACGTTGCTTTTGGCCAGTAATTCTCCGGTAGCCACTAATGTGGCCATGTTCAAAGAGCTGCCTTATGATCCGGTTAAGCAGCTTGCGCCCCTTGCCAAATTAAGCTTTGGCGCCATGGGTGTGGCGGTTCCGGTTGATTCTCCGTATTCCTCTATCGAGGATTTGGTTAAGGCGGGCAAAGCCAATCCACAAAAACTGAACTATGGTAGTGGTAGTGCTTCTTACCGGATTGCAACAGAGTTGTTCCTGTCGATGGCAGACATGAAAGCAAATCAAATTCCCTATAAGGGAGCCTCGTCTGCCCTGACTGATCTGGCCGGAGGACAGGTTGATTTTGTATTTGCCGATTATGGTGCGATTTTGCCTTTGTATTCAGCGGGTAAGTTAAAAGTACTTGCGGTAACGGGGAATGAACGGTTGTCCAGTGCGCCAGATGTTCCTACTTTGCAAGAGTCAGGCTATAAAGATTATTACATGGTTAATTGGACGGCTGGTTTTGCGCCAGCGGGTTTGCCTGTTGAAATTCAGGAAAAATTAAGTGCCACACTGGTTGATATATACCGTTCCGATAAGGCCAGGGAATTTTTATCGCAAACTAATTGGGACCCATTTCCGGGAGATGCGGTTGATTTGGCAAAATTTCAGTTAACTGAAATTGAGCGCTGGTCTAGCGCGGCAGAAAGAGCCAATATTCCAAAACAATAAATTCTTTTTTTGCTTTTTTATTGAAGCCGGACTCATGAATGGTCCGGTTTTTTAATAATGCATCTATCATGCCGTGTGGTGTGGCAGGCGGGGCAGTCCAGATGAACGGGCCCCTATGCGATAGGCTATATGAAGGATTGTGCTTATATATTAATTAATGTAATTTTGATATTCTTTAGATATCGTTGAAAATATAAAATTACAGGAATAAGCATGGACTTGCGCCGGATCCGCCATTTTGTAGTGTTGGCTGAAACCCTGAACTTTCACAAAGCCGCTGAAAAACTGCATATTGCCCAGCCCCCTTTATCGGTCTCCATTCAAAAGCTCGAGGCGGCGTTGGGGGTGCGTTTGTTTGAGCGAACGTCCAAAGGGGTTTCCTTGACGCCGGAAGGCATGCAACTGCGTTCAGATGCCATCCGCCTGCTTTATTTTGCAGAGCAATTGCAGCACACGGCAGATGAAATCAAGGAAGGGGCCAGAGGGGTGTTGCATCTTGGTTTTGTTGGTTCAGTCACCCAGGGATTGTTGCAAAGCCTGGTGCCATCTTTCAGGCAGAAGTATGAAAATATCGAATTGAATTTTACCGAGGGGATCTCCAGCCGGATTGTGCAGGATGTGGAAGCGGGCAAGCTGGATGTGGGCCTGATTCGTACGCCTGTGTTGGATGATACGACTGTGGATATGATTCAGCTGGAAAAGGACGGTTTTGTTTTGGCCGTGCCCAAGGGGCATGCGCTGGAAGGCCATTCGGTTTGTTTGAAGGAGCTGGCCGGCTATCCATTTATTATATATTCTCCAGACCATGCCAGGGGTCTGCATTATGCTGTTATGTCTGCCTGTCAGGAGGCTGGCTTTATCCCACGGGTAGCCCAAATAGCGATTCAGGTGGATACTGTACTGGCCCTGGTTGAAAGTGGCGTAGGTATCGCTTTGGTGCCATCTGTGGTCATGAAAACAAAAATCAAAAAAAACCTGGCTTATCTTCAGTTGCCAGATGAATCGGAAATTACCCGGATCGGCTTTGCCCTGGTATACAAAAAAAGCACGGCCTCTGTTGCTGCCATCAAATTTCGGGATTTGGCAATAAGCCTGTATTCGTAGTTTGAGCAGCCTGTTAACAGAGGGTTTGGTGAAATGTTGCACTTGCTGCAATAGATGATGTCATGGTTGCTCAGTTTGCTTTGTTTATATTTAATGTGGTTTTTCTTTTTGTATTGGTTTTGATGCAAGACAAGCTAACTGATAATATTAATTAATAATGCAAAATCTTAAAAAAAATAGCCACTTGACAGTGGCTATTTCTTAAACAGGAATTAATTGAGCAGATCGGCTACACCGTCACGCTCTTCAAGCAATTCATTGAGGGTGAAATCCATGCGCTCACGAGAGAATGCATCAATTTCAAGGCCTTCAACGCGTTTGTATTCACCATTTTCGGTGATGACCGGTACACCGTAGATGATGCCTTCAGGGATACCATAAGAACCATCGGATGGAATACCCATGGTGACCCATTTACCGTTTGAACCCAATACCCAGTCACGGATGTGATCAATGGCGGCGTTGGCTGCCGATGCAGCGGAAGACAGGCCGCGTGCTTCGATAATGGCAGCACCACGTTTGCCAACGGTAGGAATGAAGGTTTCACGATTCCAGGTTTCGTCGTTGATGAGTTTGTCCAGGGACTCGCCATTAACGGTAGCGAAACGGGTGTCAGGGTACATGGTTGGAGAGTGGTTACCCCAAACGATGAGGTTTTCGATGTCTTTGACCGCTTTGCCTGATTTCTGGGCCAGTTGGGTAAGGGCACGGTTGTGATCCAGGCGTAACATGGCGGTGAAGTTTTTGGCAGGTAGGTCGGGTGCTGACTTCATGGCAATATAAGCGTTGGTATTGGCAGGGTTGCCAACGACCAGTACTTTTACGTCGCGGCTTGCCACTGCGTTAAGCGCTTTACCCTGGGCTGTAAAAATTTGGGCATTAACCTGCAGCAGGTCTTTACGCTCCATGCCTGGGCCACGGGGGCGGGCACCAACCAGCAGGGCAACGTCAACGTCTTTGAATGCGGTCATTGGGTCGCTGTGAGCGGTCATTTCCTGCAGAAGAGGGAATGCACAATCGTCCAGTTCCATCATGACGCCTTTGAGCGCTTTCTGTGCTTTTTCGTCTGGGATTTCAAGCAATTGCAAAATAACCGGTTGGTCTTTGCCTAACATTTCGCCTGAGGCAATACGAAATAGCAATGCGTAACCGATTTGACCGGCAGCACCAGTAACAGCAACGCGCAGGGCAGGCTTGGACATAAGTGTTTCTCCAAAATAGGTATAAAAGTAAGAGGTAAGAGCCTTAAGAGCGTACGCGGCAGACCAATAATTGGCACCGGATTATTCAAGAAAACTCTTATTGATTAATGCGGATAATCTTAGAATAAAATCTGCTTTTCGTCAAATTGTCTTATAACTTATATCTTATATAAGAATAGACATAAACCCTTGGGTGTGAAATAATGTTGCACGTCAAATCTCGTTTTCATTATTCTGTAAAATATGTCATTTTCATCATCCTCAACCGGCAGGGGGGGCGCCATTGGTGGCGCTGCTTTCAGTCCTTTGTACAAGCAAATCAAAGCCTTGCTTGTACAAAGTCTGCACGCCGGTGAATGGAAGCCCGGCGAAAGCATCCCCAGTGAGCTTGATCTGGCTGCCCGTTTTCAGGTCAGCCAGGGAACCGTGCGAAAAGCTATTGATGAACTGGCAGCCGAAAATCTCTTGATCAGGCGTCAAGGAAAAGGTACTTTTGTTGCCACCCACCATGAAGCCCAGGTCCGTTACCGTTTTTTGCGGCTTACACCAGACAATCCCGAAAATACCCAGCGTGCACAAAGTACAATACTTGAATGCAGCCGTCAAAAGGCAACGCAGGAAATAGCCCGCTTGCTCGAGATTCGCACCGGAGATGCCCTTATATATATAAAGCGACTCATGAATTTGGGTAATCGCCCAAGTGTTATTGATGAGATCTGGTTGCCCGCAGATGTTTTTAAAGGGCTTACCAGCGAAGTACTCATTCATAACAAGGGGCCGCTTTATGGTTTATTTGAAACAAAATTTGGTGTAAGTATGATTCGTGCCGAAGAGAAGGTCAGGGCTATTGCAGCAAATGCGCAAGTGGCTGATTTTCTTAATGTTTCAGAGGGTTTTCCTTTGTTGCAGGTGGATCGGGTGTCGTATACTTACGGAGATCGCCCCATGGAAATTCGCCGGGGTTTATACCTGACCGATCAATATCATTACAGAAATAGTTTAAACTAGAGGCCGTTTTGATTAGTGCCGGTTCAAATGAAGTATTATTGGCCGGGTTTGTTTTTTTGTTATATATATCGTTTCATTTTTGAGGCCGTTATGTCAGACTCTACGTCAAAGCCGCGTCGGGAATTTCGCAATCTCGATTTAGAGCTTATTGCAGTTAAATACCGCCTGCCCACTGCCGGGAAAGTGTCAATTTTGCACCGTATCAGTGGCGCAATCCTGTTTTTAAGTCTTCCTATTATCCTTATTCCTCTTTTTGCTGCCAGTGTTGGGTCGCCGGAAAGCTTTGCGGCTTTGGGAAGCGGGTTTGGTGGCTTCTTGCTGAAACTTGTTTTGCTGGTGCTGTTGTGGGGCTTCATGCATCACCTGTGTGCCGGAATCAGGTTCCTCACCCTTGATTTGCATATTGGAATGGATAAAGAATCTTCCAGTAAAAGTGCAAAAATTGTTTTGGGTGCAAGTATTGCCCTTACCCTTATTTTTGCAATTAAACTGTTTGGAGCTATGTAATGGCAACTCATGAAAAAATCGGTACGAAACGCCTGGTTGTGGGTGCTCATTACGGCTCATTCGATTTTCTCGTCCAGCGCATGACAGCTATCATCCTGGCCGTTTATTCTGTTTTATTCCTGGTCTGTGCCCTGTTCACATCCATCAACTATGAGTCATGGAAAGGTTTCTTTACCTTCACCTTTTTTGGCTTGCCAATGGGTCAAATTTCAGCTTCGCTGGCGTTTTTCTCTTTAGCCTGGCATGCTTGGGTAGGTGTGCGTGACATTTGGATGGACTATGTGAAACCAGCGGGCCTTCGTGTAGCCCTGCATGTATTAACCGTATTGTGGTTAATTGGTTCAGTCTTGTTTTTCGCGAATATTGTTTGGAGTCTATAAGCCGTGGTCGCAATTAATTCTTCATTACCACGCCGCCAGTTTGATGCGGTGGTTGTGGGCGCCGGCGGTGCCGGTATGCGTTGTTCTCTGCAGCTTGCGCAGGCTGGTCTGAAAGTCGCTGTTTTGTCCAAAGTGTTTCCAACCCGTTCGCATACCGTTGCGGCACAGGGTGGCATTGGTGCATCATTGGGTAACATGAGCGAAGATAACTGGTACTGGCACATGTACGATACCATCAAGGGTTCCGACTGGCTCGGTGACCAGGATGCTATCGAATTCATGTGTCGCCAGGCTCCCGAAGCTGTTTACGAGCTTGAACATTTTGGTATGCCTTTCGATCGTAACGCTGACGGCACTATTTATCAGCGTCCATTTGGTGGCCATACCGCCAACTTTGGTGAAAAACCCGTTCAGCGTGCCTGTGCTGCAGCCGACCGTACCGGTCATGCTTTGTTGCACACCCTGTATCAGCGTAACGTTGCTGCCAAAACCCATTTCTTTGTCGAATGGATGGCGCTTGACTTGATCCGCAATGATGCGGGAGATGTCTTGGGTGTCACTGCCATGGAAATGGAAACCGGCGATATCTACATCCTTGAAGCCAAGCAAACAATTATGGCAACAGGTGGTGCAGGCCGTATCTGGGCGGCATCAACCAACGCATTCATCAACACGGGTGATGGTCTTGGTATGGCAGCACGTGCTGGTATTTGTCTGCAAGATATGGAATTCTGGCAATTCCACCCAACCGGTGTTGCCGGTGCGGGCGTGCTCATTACCGAAGGTGTTCGTGGTGAGGGTGGTATCCTGCTGAATAAAGATGGTGAGCGTTTCATGGAACGTTATGCACCAACCCTGAAAGATCTGGCGCCTCGTGACTTCGTGTCTCGTTCAATGGACCAGGAAATCAAGGAAGGTCGTGGCTGCGGCCCAGACGGCAACTATGTTGTCCTGAAACTGGACCACCTGGGTGCAGATGTCATTAACAAACGTTTGCCATCCATCCGTGAAATTGCGATCAAATTCGGTAACGTTGATCCAATCAAAGAACCTATTCCCGTTGTTCCAACCATTCACTATCAAATGGGTGGTATTCCTGCCAATTATCATGGTCAGGTTGTCAGCTGGGAAAATGGCGAAGAAAAAGTGGTTAATGGTCTCTATGCCATTGGCGAATGTGCGGCCGTATCTGTACACGGTGCCAACCGCCTGGGTACTAATTCGCTGCTTGATCTGGTTATTTTTGGTCGTGCGGCCGGTAACCATATTGTTGACTCTCACCCCGAGAAGCAGCGTGAGCATCAACCTTTGCCAAAAGAGTCTGTTGATTTCTCCATGGCTCGTGTTAATGCGCTTGAATCCCGCACTTCTGGCGAGAAAGTGCAAGATGTTGCCAATAGCATTCGTGTATCCATGCAACAGCATTGCGGTGTATTCCGTACCCTCGAGCTGCTGAACGAAGGTGTTGGTCAAATCGATGAGCTGGCAGAGCAGGTTAATAAAATCTACTTCAAAGATAAATCAAAAGTATTCAACACGGCTCGCGTAGAGGCTCTTGAAGTTGAGAACATGATTGAAGTTGCGCGTGCAACCATCAAGTCAGCGGCTAACCGCACTGAAAGTCGTGGCGCTCATGCATTGAATGATCATCCAGAGCGTGATGATGAGAACTGGCTGAAACACACCTTGTGGCATTCTTCTGATGGTCGTCTGGAATATAAGCCAGTTCATATGAAGCCGTTGACTGTTGAGTCATTCCCACCTAAAGCACGCACTTTCTAAGCAGGATATTATGAGTACTAAACGTATCGTCAAATTTGAAATTTACCGCTACGATCCTGATAAGGACGAGCGTCCATACATGCAAAAGCTGGATGTAGAGCTTGAGCCAACCGACAAAATGTTGCTTGACGCGATTGTTCGCATCAAGAATGATGTTGATGACAGCCTTGCTTTGCGCCGTTCTTGCCGTGAAGGTGTTTGTGGCTCAGACGCCATGAATATTAATGGTAAAAACGGTCTGGCATGCACCACTAACCTGCGTGACCTGAAAGAACCCATCGTTCTTCGTCCGCTGCCAGGTTTGCCGGTTATTCGTGACCTGATTGTAGATATGACACACTTCTTCAATCAGTATCACTCAATCCGTCCGTATCTTATCAACGATACACCGCCACCTGAAAAAGAGCGTCTGCAAACACCCGAGGCTCGTGAAGAGCTTGATGGTTTGTATGAGTGTATTCTTTGTGCGTGTTGCTCTACTTCCTGTCCGTCTTTCTGGTGGAATCCCGATAAATTCGTTGGTCCTGCAGGCTTGCTGAATGCCTATCGCTTTATTGCCGATAGTCGTGACGAAGCAACCGCAGAACGTCTGGATGATCTTGAAGATCCGTACCGTTTATTCCGTTGTCACACAATCATGAATTGTGTGGACGTTTGTCCAAAAGGATTGAACCCAACAAAAGCAATCGGCAAAATCAAAGAAATGCTGGTTCGCCGTTCAATCTAAACCGTTTATTATGGATAAATTAACGGAATTAGAACGTGCCCGCCTTCGTTGGCGGGCACGTCGGGGGCTTTTGGAAAACGATTTGATTATTACCAAATTTTTGGATCGTTATGAATCTTCATTAACCAATGAGGATGTAAAGTCCCTTACTCAACTTTTTGAGCTGGATGATAATAACTTGCTTGGCCTCTTGTTGGCGCGTTCTGAGCCAGAGGGTGACTATGATACGCCTAATATAAACCGTCTGATCGGTCTGATGCGTGCAGGATAGGCCGGGTAAAAAGTTATTGTTTTTGTATGAAATCAAGTAAGGAATATAGATGAAATTGTCCGAAAAAAAAGCTACGCTTAGCTTTTCCGATGGTAGCAACCCCGTTGAATTTCCAGTGTATCAGGGTTCAGTGGGTCCAGATGTTGTAGATATTCGCAAGTTGTATGGTCAGACAGGCATGTTTACCTATGATCCCGGGTTCATGTCTACCGCTTCATGTGAGTCTGCCATTACCTATATTGATGGTGATAAAGGTCAATTGTTGTATCGTGGTTATCCTATCGAGCAACTGGCTGTTAATTGCGACTTCATGGAAACCAGCTACCTGCTGTTGAATGGTGAATTGCCAAACGCAACACAAAAAGCTGATTTCAACCATCAGGTTACCTATCACACCATGGTTAACGAGCAAATGCAGTTTTTCCTGCGTGGCTTCCGCCGTGATGCACACCCTATGGCCATCATGACTGGTCTGGTGGGTGCAATGGCTGCGTTCTATCATGATTCTACCGATATCACCAATCCTGAGCATCGCCACATTTCAGCTATCAGGCTGATTGCCAAAATGCCAACACTGGTGGCAATGACTTATAAATACTCTCAAGGTCAACCTTTCATTTATCCGCAGAATGATTTGTCATACACTGGCAATTTCCTGCGCATGATGTTTGCAACACCTTGCGAAGATTATAAAGTTAATGATGTTGTAGAGCGTGCGCTTGATCGTATCTTCATCTTGCATGCCGATCACGAACAGAACGCTTCTACCTCTACTGTGCGTCTGTGTGGTTCTTCAGGTACCAACCCATTTGCGGCTATTGCTGCGGGTGTTGCTTGCCTGTGGGGTCCTGCTCACGGTGGTGCCAACGAAGCTTGCCTGAACATGCTTGAGCAAATTCAGGCTAACGGCGGCATTGCCAAAGTGGGTGAATTCATGGAGCAGGTCAAAGACAAGGAATCGGGTGTTCGTCTGATGGGCTTTGGTCACCGTGTATACAAAAACTATGATCCACGTGCCAAACTGATGCAGGAAACATGTAAAGAAGTCCTGACTGCATTGGGCCTTGAGAACGATCCTTTGTTCAAATTGGCCATGGAACTGGAGCGTATCGCGCTTGAAGATCCATACTTTGTAGAACGTAAGCTTTATCCTAACGTAGACTTCTACTCAGGTATCGTTCAGCGTGCGATTGGTATTCCAACTTCTCTGTTTACCGCAATTTTTGCGCTGGCCCGTACCGTAGGTTGGGTTGCCCAGTGGAACGAAATGATTTCTGATCCTGCCTACAAGATCGGTCGTCCCCGTCAGCTGTTTACAGGCGATGCTGCCCGTGATTTAGTGGAAATTTCCAAACGTTAATTTCCAGCATAACATCTGGTTGTCGTTCATAAAAAAACCCTTCAGGAATTATCTTGAAGGGTTTTTTTTGGGGAATGCTAAAAGGAAAAATTAATTGTTATAAGGACTGTTAAGGCAGTATTTGCCTGCGCCGCCCAGAAAAATAACCAGCGCCCCAACAAGAAAAAGGGCCGGTAATTCGGGTGCCCAGCCACCCGAGCGGGTGAATGAAGATAGTTGCCCCATATGCGCAAGGAAGAAGGCAAATAGCATATTGATAGCAATGACAAGTGCGGCAGGGCGTGTGTAAAGACCAATAATGATCATTATGGGTGCAACGACCTCGCCTGCATAAACGCCATAAGCGAAAAATGCAGGCAGGCCCTTGGCGGTTACCATGCCGATGACCGGATCTATCCCGTTCATGATTTTGGTTAAACCATGAAACAGAATCAGAAAGCCAATGGCTAGCCTGAGCAACAGTTTGGCAAGATCATCGTTTTTGAGCAAAATTTAATTTCCTTTTGCTTGCTGGGCATCAACAACGGCCAGCGTGGTCATGTTAACAATACGGCGTGCTGTTGCGCTAGTGGTAAGAATGTGAACCGGTTTTGCCGCGCCCAACAGGACAGGCCCCATCGCAATGCCGTTGCTACCCGTCATTTTCAGCATATTATAAGTAATATTGCCGGTATCCAGGTTTGGCATGATTAACAAGTTGGCGCGCCCTTTCAGGGGGGAGTCGGGGAAAGCATTCAGCCGGATTTTTTCTGATAAGGCAGAATCGGCATGCATTTCGCCATCTACTTCCAGCAAGGGTGCGCGTTCGGCAATAATTTCACGGGCAAGCGCCATTTTTCGGGATGATTCACTTGGGCGGCTGCCAAAATTGGAGTGTGACAGCAAGGCGATTTTGGGTGTAACGCCAAATCGAATCATTTCCTCGGCCGCCTGAATGGTGATGTCGGCAATTTGCTCGGCGCTGGGGTTTTCATTAACGTGGGTGTCACAAATGAACAGGGTTTCATCGGGTAGCATGAGTACGTTCATCGCGGCAAAAGTCTGGGCACCGGGTTTTAGGCCAATTACTTCCTGGACATATCGCAGCTGGTTATCAAACTTGCTTGAAACACCACAAATCATGGCATCGGCATCGCCCCGTTCCATAAGCATGACACTGATAAGCGTATTGTGTTTTCGAACCATCGCTTTGGCAATGCTGGGGGTGACGCCATCGCGCGCTTTGAGTTTATAGTAGGCTTGCCAGGTTTCATTGAAACGGCTGTCATCTTCGGGGTTGACGATTTCGATATTTTTACCGTTTATTAGGCGCAGGCCCAGCTTTTCAATGCGCATATTGATAACAGAAGGGCGTCCGACCAGGATCGGGTAAGCCAGTTTTTCATCAATAACGGTTTGGGCGGCGTGCAAGATGCGCTCATCTTCTCCGTCTGCAAATACGACTCGTTTAGGGTCTGATTTTGCCTGCTTGTACAGAGGGCGCATTAACTGGCCAGAGCGATAAATAAAGCTCATCAGCTGGCTGCGGTAAGCATCCATGTCCTCGATGGGGCGTGTGGCAACGCCAGAGTCCATGGCGGCCTGTGCAATGGCGGGAGCAATCTGGACAATAAGGCGGGGATCAAACGGTTTGGGAATAATGTATTCGGGACCGAAATTCAGATCCTGATCCTGATAAACCGAGGCGACCTCATCATTTTGTTCGGCCTGGGCCAATTCAGCAATGGCGTTCACGCAAGCCAGTTTCATCTCTTCGGTAATGCGGGTGGCGCCAACGTCAAGGGCGCCACGGAAAATAAACGGGAAACACAGTACGTTGTTGACCTGGTTGGGGTAATCGGAGCGGCCGGTAGCGATAATGCAATCGGGGCGTGCCTCTTTGGCGTCTTCAGGAAGGATTTCCGGGTCGGGGTTGGCAAGTGCTAAAATAAGAGGCTGGCTGCCCATGGATTTGACCATTTCCTTGGTAAGCACGCCAGAGGTGGAGCAGCCCAGGAAAACATCGGCATCCTTGATGACGTCGGCCAGGGTGCGGGTATCGGTGTCCTGGGCATAGCGGGCTTTATTTTCTTCCATGCTTTCATCGCGGCCTTTCCAGATAACGCCACGAGAGTCACAGACAAAAATGTTTTCCCTGCGGATACCGACTTTGGTCAGCAAGTCAAGGCAGGCAATGGCAGCAGCACCTGCACCAGAGCAGATCAGCTTGACGTCGGCTGGATTCTTGTTAACGATTTTAAGTCCGTTAAGGACGGCTGCCGAGGAAATAATGGCGGTGCCATGCTGGTCATCGTGAAATACGGGAATACGCATGCGTTCACGCAGTTTTTTTTCAATGTAGAAACATTCGGGGGCCTTGATGTCTTCCAGGTTTACCCCGCCCAAAGTGGGCTCCAGTGCGGCAATAATATCAACCAGTTTGTCAGGGTCACGTTCGGCAAGCTCAATATCAAAAACGTCTACGCCAGCAAATTTTTTGAACAGGCAGCCTTTGCCTTCCATAACCGGTTTGGCGGCCAGTGGGCCAATGTTGCCCAGACCCAACACAGCGGTGCCGTTGGTAATCACGCCAACCAGATTGGAGCGGGAGGTATATTTGGCTGCCGCTTCATCGCCATCATTGAAAATGGCCATGCATGCCGCTGCCACGCCGGGGGAATAGGCCAGGGAAAGATCGTCCTGGTTGGCCAGTGGCTTGGTGGGGGTTACTGATATCTTGCCGGGGGTGGGATGGGCATGATAGTCTAGCGCCAGCTTAGTGAAGTCGTGATTCATAGTAAAGAAGACCCTATTGTATTTTTAGTTTGATAAATTAAAACTAATCGTGTTTATAAAGCAACGAATTATACAAATATACCAATTTGCCTGAGAGTAAGCATTAACTATCTTTTGTTTTTGAAAACTTTATGGCGAAAAGCTTGTTAAATAGGGGTATACTTTTACGTTATTGGCTTTTAAGGCTAGTACGTGCCTTCTGCCCCGCTATCCGCAATTCGGTCTAGCCGTAACGCGGAAGGTATTCCTGCATCCAAAGGGTGAAACACTCATACCGGTGAAGCGTTTATGACTACGGAAATTGAAAAAAAATCCACATCTTATTTATTTGGCAGTAATGCCCCTTATGTCGAAGAGCTTTATGAAGCTTACTTAGACAACCCCGATTCAGCACCAGAAGAATGGCGTGCTTATTTTGATCAATTGCAAAATTTGCCGGCAACCGACGGTTCAACAGGAACCCGTGATCAAAATCACAGCTCTGTCGTTACTTCATTTGCCCAGCGAGCAAAAGCCAATGCTTTTGCCTTTCAGAGAATTGAATCACCCAGCCTTGAAGTGGCCAGCAAGCAGCTGCATGTACAGTCTCTGATTGCCGCCTACCGTTCGCTAGGTGTGCGTCTGGCAACCCTGGATCCTCTTAAACGTCGTGAACGCCCCGAAATACCGGAACTTGATCCCGCCTTTTATGGTTTGAGTGAATCAGATCTTGATGATGTGTATTCTGCAACGAATACCTATTTCACCAAGAAAACCACCATGACCTTGCGTGAAATCCTCAATGCACTGCGTGATACTTACTGCCGTAGCATTGGTGCCGAATTCATGCACATGTCCGATCCCACCGCAAAACGTTGGGTGCAAGAGCGTCTAGAGTCCATCCAAAGTAATCCCAACTTTGACGCCGGCCAAAAAACCCGAATTTTACAGCAACTTACCGAAGCTGAAGGTCTTGAGCGTTTCCTGCATACCAAGTATGTTGGCCAGAAACGCTTTTCCCTTGAGGGTGGTGAAAGCTTTATTGCTTCAATGGACGAAATCGTCAACCATTCAGCAGACCGTGGCGTGCATGAAATTGTAGTGGGCATGGCTCACCGTGGGCGCCTGAATATGCTGGTTAACATCATGGGCAAAATGCCTGGTGACCTGTTTGCCGAATTTGAAGGCAAGCACGCCGAAGGCCTGACCGATGGTGACGTGAAATATCACAATGGCTACTCCAGCGACCTCTCTACCCGTAGCGGCCCGGTTCACTTGTCCCTGGCCTTTAACCCGTCTCACCTTGAAATTGTCAACCCGGTTGTAGAGGGCAGTGTCCGTGCACGCCAGGAACGCCGTGAAAACGGCAAGCAACAGGTTCTGCCTGTGCTGGTCCACGGTGACTCGGCCTTTGCCGGTCAGGGCGTGGTTATGGAAACCCTTAACCTTGCACAAACCCGTGGTTATGGTACCGGTGGTACGGTTCATATTGTTATTAATAACCAAATCGGTTTTACCACTTCCGATCCACGCGACGTACGTTCAACCCTGTATTGTACCGACGTTGTCAAAATGATCGAGGCGCCCGTTTTCCACGTAAACGGTGATGACCCTGAAGCGGTTGCCTTTGTTTCACAGCTGGCGGTAGACTATCGCATGGAGTTCGGTCATGATGTCGTGGTCGATATCATCTGTTTCCGTAAGCTGGGTCACAACGAACAGGATACACCGGCATTAACACAGCCCTTAATGTACAAAAGCATCAGTGTTCACCCAGGTACACGTAAACTGTACGGTGAAAAACTGGTTGCCCAGGGTGTGCTCGAGGCAGACGGCCCAGACCAAATGGTCAAGGAATACCGCCAGTTAATGGAAGACGGCCAGAAAACCGTCGAGCCAGTCTTGACAGACTACAAAAACAAATACGCCATTGACTGGACCCCGTTCCTGGGTGCCAAGTGGACCGATCACGGTGACACCGCTGTTCCATTGGCAGAGCTCAAGCGTATCGGTGAAAAAATCACCACTGTCCCAGAAAATTTCACCCCCCATAACCTGGTGAAAAAACTGCTGAACGACCGTCGCAATATGGCGGCAGGAGAGCAAAACCTGGACTGGGGTATGGGAGAACACCTGGCATTCGCAACACTGGTTGCTTCGGGTTATTCCATTCGCATTACCGGCCAGGACTCCGGTCGTGGCACATTTACACACCGTCACGCCGTCTTGCACGATCAAAAGCGCGAGCGCTGGAACGACGGTACTTATATTCCATTGCAAAACGTTGCCGAGAATCAGGCACCCTTTACGGTGATTGACTCGGTGCTTTCTGAAGAAGCTGTATTGGGCTTTGAGTATGGTTATGCCTGCTCAGAACCGAATACCCTCACTATTTGGGAAGCCCAGTTTGGCGATTTCGTCAATGGTGCCCAGGTGGTGATTGACCAGTTCATTTCTTCCGGCGAGGCAAAGTGGGGCCGCCAATGCGGTTTGACCATGATGTTGCCACACGGTTACGAAGGCCAGGGCCCCGAGCACTCATCTGCCCGTATCGAGCGCTTCCTGCAGTTGTGTGCCGATAACAATATGCAAGTAGTGCAGCCTACCAATGCCGCACAAATTTTCCATTTGCTGCGTCGCCAGATGATTCGTCAGTTCCGCAAGCCTTTGGTTATATTTACACCTAAATCACTGCTGCGTAACAAAGACGCAACCTCTGCGCTAGCCGACCTGGCTTCCGGTGAGTTCCTGCCAGTCATCCCCGAAGTCAAAGCAGACATCAAGGCTGATCAAGTCAAGCGTATTTTGGTTTGTTCCGGTAAGGTTTATTACGATTTGGCTAACGCTCGCACAGAACGTGAAGCCAATGATGTGGTTATTATTCGTGTTGAACAGTTGTATCCGTTTGCCCATAAGGCGTTTGAAACGGAACTCAAGAAATATCCTAACGCCACAGATGTTATCTGGGTTCAGGATGAGCCTCAGAACCAGGGACCATGGTTCTATATTCAGCACCATCTGTATGAGAACATGACTGCCGGTCAGAAACTGTCTTATGCAGGCCGCAATGCGTCTTCCTCTCCGGCTGTTGGCTATCTGGCTAAACACGTGGAGCAGCAAAAAGCACTTATTGAGCAGGCATTTGTGCCGAAATTAAAAGGTTTTATCCTAACCAAGTAATTGGACCAACATATTTTACGGATTAAAAAAAATGGCTATTATTGACGTTATCGTTCCCCAATTATCAGAATCAATTTCTGAAGCGACCCTGCTTGAATGGAAAAAGAAAGTCGGTGAAGCGGTTACCCAAGACGAAACCCTGATCGAAGTTGAAACAGATAAAGTGGTTCTTGAAGTTCCTGCGCCAGCCTCGGGCGTGATTGTTGAAATTGCAGAAGGCGATGGCAGTACCGTAGTTGCAGAGCAGTTGCTGGCTAAAATCGACACCGAAGCAACCGTAGGTGTTGCCGCTGCCCCTGCTGCAGAAGCGGCCCCGGCTGCTGCTGCCGCACCGGTTGCAGCAGAAAGCAAAACGGTTAGTGGTGTTGCGTCTCCTGCCGCCAGCAAAATCCTGTCTGAAAAAGGCATTAGTGCTGGCGATGTAGCCGGTTCAGGCCGTGATGGTCGTGTTACCAAAGCCGACGCGGTTTCCGCTTCAGCACCTGCAAAATCAGTCGCTGCGCCTGCTGCACCCCTGTCTGTTTCCCTGGACGGACGTCCAGAACAGCGCGTTCCCATGACACGTTTGCGTGCCCGGGTTGCCGAGCGTCTGTTGCAGTCCCAGTCTGAAAATGCCATCCTGACTACTTTCAACGAAGTCAACATGAAAGCGGTTATCGACCTGCGTAACAAATACAAAGAAAAATTCGAGAAAGAGCACGGTATCAAACTGGGCTTCATGTCTTTCTTTGTCAAAGCAGCTGTTGCCGCCCTGAAAAAATATCCTATCCTTAACGCTTCTGTTGATGGCAAGGATATTATCTATCACGGTTATTTCGATATTGGTATCGCAGTTGGCAGCCCACGTGGCCTGGTTGTACCTATTCTGCGTAATGCCGATCAAATGTCAATTGCCGACATCGAGAAAAAAATTGCTGAATTCGGTGCCAAGGCACGTGATGGCAAGTTGACCCTTGACGAACTGACTGGCGGTACCTTCTCCATCTCTAACGGTGGTACTTTCGGTTCCATGCTATCTACCCCTATTATCAACCCACCTCAGGCTGCCATTCTGGGTATTCACGCCACTAAAGAACGTGCTGTGGTTGAAAACGGTCAAGTCGTTATCCGCCCAATCAACTTCTTTGCCATGTCTTATGACCACCGCATCATCGACGGTCGTGAAGCCGTGCTGGGCCTGGTTGCCATGAAAGAAGCCCTTGAAGACCCACAACGTCTGTTGCTTGAATTGTAATTAACACATGGTATGCACGCCCCCTTACGGGGCGTGATTCTTTATATGCACCCGGTGTGCATGCGAATGGATTAAATTAAAGAGAATTGTTATGTCTACTCAATTTGATGTAGTTGTTATTGGTGCCGGACCTGGCGGGTATATTGCCGCTATCCGTGCTGCGCAGTTGGGCAAAAAAGTGGCATGTATCGACGCCTGGACTGACGATGCTGGCAATCCAAAGCCCGGTGGTACATGTACCAATGTGGGTTGTATTCCTTCCAAAGCCCTGTTGCAGTCATCCGAGCATTTCGAACAGGCTAACCATCACTTTGCCGAGCACGGTATTGAAGTAGGCAATGTCAAGCTCAAACTCGACACCCTGATTGGTCGTAAAGATACCGTTGTCAAGCAAAACAACGACGGTATCCAGTTCTTGTTCAAAAAGAATAAAGTCACCTTCTTTTCTGGCAAAGGTGAATTTGCCGGTAAAGCCGAAGATGGCAGTTACAGCATTAAAGTAAGCGGTAAAAAAGAAGAAACCATTACCGCCGCACACGTCATTGTAGCTACCGGCTCAGCGCCTCGCGCATTGCCAGGCCTTGACTTTGACGAAAAACAGGTTCTGTCTAACGATGGTGCCCTTAGCATTCCAGCCGTTCCTAAAAAACTGGGCGTGATTGGTGCGGGTGTGATTGGTCTTGAGTTGGGTAGCGTATGGCGCCGTCTGGGTGCTGAAGTCGTAGTGCTTGAAGCTGCGCCTGATTTCCTGGCCGTGTGTGATACCCAGGTTGCCAAAGAAGCACAAAAAGCATTTGCCAAACAAGGTCTGCTCATTGAAACCGGCGTGAAAATTGGCGAAATCAAGCAAGCTGCCAAGGCAATTACCATTCCTTACACCACCGCTAAAGGTGAAGAGCAATCACTGGTGGTTGACAAACTGATTGTCTCTATTGGCCGGGTTCCTTATACCACTGGCCTGAATACCGAAGTGGTTGGCCTGCAACTGGATGAGCGCGGTTTCATCGTGGTTGACGACGATTGCAAAACCAATCTGCCAAACGTATGGGCAGTGGGTGATGTGGTACGTGGCCCCATGCTGGCGCACAAGGCCGAAGAAGAGGGTGTAGCGGTTGCCGAGCGTATTGCTGGCCAACACGGTCATGTTAACTTCGACACGATTCCTTCTGTTATTTACACCTCTCCTGAAATTGCCTGGGTTGGCAAAACAGAGCAGGCCCTGAAAGCAGAAAAACGTGATATCAAAGTGGGCAGTTTCCCATTCCTGGCCAATGGCCGCGCACGTGCGTTAGGCGACACAACCGGTTTTGTGAAAATCATTGCCGATGCCAAAAGTGATGAAGTCCTGGGCGTTCACATTGTAGGGCCAATGGCTTCCGAGCTGATCGCCGAAGCCGTTACCATCATGGAGTTCAAGGGTGCGGCCGAAGATATCGCCCGTATCTGCCATGCACACCCAACCTTGTCTGAAGCAATGAAAGAAGCAGCCCTTGCGGTTGATAAACGTGCATTGAACTTTTAATCAAGTTGGTACTGTTTTAAGTTTTGCTTGAAATAGCAGGCCTGCGGCTTGTGGTTGGTGTTCCCTGAACAGCCAGCCAGGCTGCAGGCCTTTTTAATATAATCAATATTTAAACTTGAATTTATCGTCATGAATGTTTTGCAGTATTATGAAAAGGCACTGGGTGAACGCGGTTACAAGGCCGATGCGGCACAGCAGCAGGCAATCCGTCGTTTGCAGAAGTACTATGATGATTGGGTGGCCTTCAAGCAGCAGCGTTCAAGCAGGCTTAAAAAAATCTTCAGCCGGCCCGATATTCCCAAAGGCGTGTATATGTGGGGCGGGGTCGGTCGTGGTAAAAGTTTCTTAATGGATTCCTTTTACCTGACAGTGCCGGTCAAGCGTAAAACCCGGATTCACTTCCATGAGTTCATGCGAGGCGTGCACTTGCAGCTGCAACAAATCAAAGGCACCCAGGATCCGCTTGATGAAGTGGCGCGCCGTATTGCCAAAAAATACCGCCTGATTTGCTTTGATGAATTCCATGTGTCGGACATTGCCGACGCAATGATTCTGTATCGTTTGTTGCTTAAACTGTTTGAGCATGGCACTTCTTTTGTGATGACGTCCAATTACGAGCCCTCTACACTGTACCCGGATGGCCTGCATCGTGACCGTATCCTGCCGGCTATCAAGCTTATCCAGACACGGATGGATGTGCTTAATGTAGATACCGGGGTGGATTACCGTTTGCGTACGCTGGAACAGGTCAACATGTACCATACTCCCTTAAGCGAAGAAACCCGCCTGGCGTTGCAGCAGGCGTTTGAGCAACTGTCAGACACGGCCAGCCAGAATCCGGTTTTGCATATCGAGAGTCGTGAAATCCGTGCCGAAGCCCTGAGTGGCTCTGTGGTGTGGTTTTCATTTGCCACCTTGTGTGGCGGCCCGCGTTCACAAAATGACTATCTGGAACTGGCCAGCCGTTTTCATACCATTATTTTATCGGACGTACCAAGAATGCGTCCTAAGCATGCTTCCGAAGCCCGCCGTTTTACCTGGCTGATTGATGTTTTATATGATCATAAAGTCAATCTGATTATGTCGGCCGAGTGCGGGCCCGATGAGTTATATACCGAAGGCACGTTGTCCAATG
This sequence comes from Advenella sp., assembly GCA_034006805.1. Classification (GTDB taxonomy): domain Bacteria; phylum Pseudomonadota; class Gammaproteobacteria; order Burkholderiales; family Burkholderiaceae_B; genus Advenella. The sequence continues at coordinate 4,893 of JAVESC010000003.1, read as the reverse complement.
AATTCCATCGCACGGTTTCCCGTATTATGGAAATGCAATCAAAAGAATATCTTGAATCTGAACGACGGGAATCGGTCAGTCTGTAAATGGGGAATTGAAATTCATGAGTAAAAATACAAGAGTGCTAACCGGGATCACCACCTCTGGCACACCGCATCTGGGTAACTATGCCGGGGCCATCCGGCCTGCCATTAATGCCAGCCGTGAAGATAATGTTGATGCCTTCTTTTTTCTGGCCGACTATCACGCCCTGATTAAATGTGACGACCCAATGCGCGTGGCGCGCTCGCGGCTGGAAATTGCCGCCACCTGGCTGGCTGCCGGCCTTGATACCAGCAGGGTTACTTTTTACCGCCAGTCGGATATTCCTGAAATACCCGAGCTAAGCTGGATTCTTACTTGTCTTACCCCCAAGGGCTTAATGAACCGGGCGCATGCCTACAAGGCCTCGGTAGACCAGAATGTGGCCAAGAACGTAGAACCCGATGATGGCGTCAATATGGGCCTGTTCTCATATCCCATTTTAATGGCGGCTGATATTCTGATGTTTAATGCCCATAAAGTGCCGGTTGGTCGTGACCAGATCCAGCACCTGGAAATGGCCCGTGATATTGCCCAGCGTTTTAATCATCAGTATGGGGCAGGGCGAGAATATTTCACTTTGCCCGAAGTGCATATCGAAGAAGAAGTGGCAACCTTGCCAGGGCTTGATGGCCGCAAAATGTCCAAAAGCTATAACAACACCATTCCCCTGTTTGACGGCGGCAGCAAGCAGCTGAAAGCGGCGATTGCCCGTATCCAGACTGATTCACGCCTGCCGGGCGAGCCCAAAGATCCTGATGCGTCCCACTTGTTCACGATTTACCGGGCTTTTGCTGGCCAGGAAGAGGCGGCGGCTTTCAGGCAGCAACTTTTGGATGGTATGGGCTGGGGAGATGCCAAACAGGCGCTGGGTGACTTGCTTGAAAATACTTTGGCACCCATGCGTGAACGCTACAATGATTTAATAGCCAAGCCCGACCAAATAGAAGAAGTCTTGCAGGAAGGGGCGAAAAAAGCACGTCGTGAAGCGACGCCGTTTATTAACGAAATTCGCCAGGCGGTAGGCTTGCGTAATGCCGTTGCGGTAAAAGCCACGGGCAAAGAGCAGAAAAAATCAGCCAAGGCGGCTCGTTTTGTCAGCTTTCGGGATGAAGAGGGGCGTTTTCGTTTCCGCCTGATTGCGGTAAACGGGCAAGAATTGCTGTTATCCATTCCGTTTGACAACCCGAAAGAGGCCGGCTTGGTGAGCAAACGTCTGCAAACTGAAAACATCAATGAGCTGTTAATTAAAAACGAACAGGATTGCTGTTTTAACATTAAACTTGATGGACAGCTGGTGGCCAATGGTTTTCCTGCATCCAGCCTGGCTGAACTTGATGGTAATATCATTTTTTTGACTGAAGCCATTGAATCAATGAAAGCATAAAGAGGTAGACGTGGGCCAAACCGCATTAAATATTATTACGGAAGATGAGTTTGGCGTGGTCATAGGCCTGGTTTATGCCACGCCTAATAATCTGGCTGGTCAAGTGGTTTAAGGGATGAAAAGGGTTGTCATCTTGCCCGGCCCTTACGCCGCCTGAGTGCGGAGCAGGAAATAAGATGGGTCCGTTGTTACAAGAATATATATGAGAACTCAATCAGAGCAGTATCCACAGAAGTCGGCGTCTAAAAAAATCAGTTTTGGCGTTGTTTTATCCCTGTTACCTTACGTATGGCAATTCAAATGGCGCGTTGGCTTTGCCTTGTTTTGCCTGGTGTTGGCCAAAGTGGCCAGCGTCGTCCTGCCCATTTTTTTAAAAGATATTGTTGACCAGCTTAGTGTGCCACCCACTGCCCTGGTTTTACCTGTAGCCGCTTTGCTGGGCTATGGCCTTGCACGAGTTTCCAGTAGTCTTTTTGGTGAGCTCAGGGATGCCCTGTTTGCCAGGGTCACGCAGGGCTCCATACGTAAAATTGCCAAAACCATCTTTGAGCACCTGTTTGGCCTGTCTATGCGGTTTCACCTGCTGCGTCAAACCGGCGGCCTTAGCAGGGATATAGACCGGGGTACCAAAGGCATTGGCTTTGTATTGAACTTTACCCTGTTCAATATTTTGCCTACCTTGCTGGAATTGCTGATGGTGATGGGTATCTTGTTGTGGCGTTACGATGTCTGGTTTGCCGCGGTTACCATGCTAACCATTATTGCCTATATCCTGTTTACCTTTACCGTGACTGAAAAACGCATGGTCATGCGCCGGCGCATGAACAGTCTGGACAGCATGGCCAATACCCAGGCCATTGATGCCCTCATCAACTATGAAACCGTTAAATATTTCAATAACGAAGCTTATGAAATCAACCGCTATGATGAAAACTTGGGCAAATGGGTGGATTCCTCGGTCAAGAATCAGGTGTCGCTAAATATTCTTAATGCCGGCCAAGGGGTTATTATTACCACTGGCATTACTATTTTGCTGTGGATGTCGGCCGATCGGGTGGTGCAAGGCAGCATGACGGTGGGTGATGTGGTGCTGGTGTCGGCTTACTTGACGCAGTTGTATGCGCCCCTGAACTTTTTGGGATTCATCTATCGCGAAATCAAGAATTCCCTGTCTGACATGGAACGCATGTTCGGTCTCATGGACGAGCAGCAGGAAATCAAGGATGACAAAGGTGCCATTGCATTAAACACCCGCCATGCTGAGATCGTGTTTCAGGATGTCAGTTTCTCTTATGAAAAAGAACGGCAGATTTTGCATAATGTTTCTTTCAGGGTAGGGGCAGGCGAAACGGTGGCAGTGGTGGGCACCTCAGGGGCGGGCAAGTCTACCCTGTCACGATTGCTATTTCGTTTTTATGATGTCAGTTCAGGCAGTATCCTGATCAATGGCAGGGATATCCGTTCTTACACCCAGTTAAGCCTGCGCCAGCATATTGGCATTGTGCCCCAGGATACGGTGTTGTTCAATAATTCCATTTACTATAATATTGCCTATGGTCGCCCTTCGGCTACGCACGAAGAGGTCATAGAAGCGGCCAAGTCAGCCAGTATTCACCAGTTTGTAAGCAGCCTGCCCGAGGGGTATGAGTCACAGGTGGGTGAGCGGGGCCTGAAACTGTCGGGTGGAGAAAAGCAAAGGGTGGCCATTGCCCGCACCATTTTGAAAGACCCGCCCATTTTAGTGCTGGATGAAGCCACCAGTGCACTGGATACCCGAACCGAGCGCAAGATTCAGGATGAATTGTTCCAGATAGCCAAAAACCGTACCACATTGATTATTGCCCACCGGCTTTCCACCATTGTGGATGCCGACCGGATTATTGTAATGGATCAGGGCAAAATTATGGAGCAGGGTACCCATAGTGAATTGCTGGAAAAAAATGCCATTTATGCCCGCATGTGGGCCATGCAGTTTCAGGCCTCTGAAATAGTGGAAGCGTCTGAATCCTGATTATTTCCTTCAACTGTTTTTACTGTATTCCGATGAAAATGCCCCGAATTGCTTCGGGGCATTTTTTTGTGCTGCGTTTAGTGTGCCGATAAGAGCCGGAATACTTCCGGATTATCGTTTGAGCTTGGCAAAGGCAGCGGCCATGGCATTGTTGGCAGGCGGTTTGTTATCCGCCTGTTTTTGGCGGCCTTGAGCACGGGGGCGGTTGCCAGTCGGGGCGTTCGCGCTGTCATGGCTAACTGGCAGGCTATCGTCATTCAGCCGCATGGTTAAGGCAATCCGTTTGCGTTGCGCGTCTACTTCCTGAACCTTGACCTGTACCGTTTGCCCAACCCGAACCACATCGCGCGGGTCTTTGACGAACTTGTCAGCCAGGGCGGAAATATGCACCAGGCCATCCTGATGTACACCAATATCCACAAAGGCACCAAAGTTGGCCACGTTGGTTACAACCCCTTCCAGCACCATGCCGGGTAGCAGGTCGTTAATAGACTCAATGCCTTCCTTGAAGGTGGCGGTTTTGAATTCGGGGCGTGGATCCCGGCCGGGTTTTTCAAGTTCGCTGAAAATATCCCGAACTGTTGGCAAACCGAAACGTTCATCGGTAAAGTCGGCCGGAGAAATGCCTTTCAGGGCATCTTTTTGGCCGATAATGGCTTTGACATCGGCCTGGATTTTATCCAGGATACGGGCCACTACCGGGTAGGCTTCAGGGTGAACTGAAGAAGCATCCAGTGGATTGTCTCCGTTGGGAATACGCAGGAAACCGGCCGCCTGTTCAAAGGCTTTGGCGCCAAAGCGAGAGACGTTCATTAAGGCGGCACGATTGGGGAAGGCGCCATTCTGGTCACGCCATTCGACAATGTTTTTAGCCAAGGTCGTATTCAGGCCTGAAACGCGGGTTAGCAGGGGGGCAGAGGCGGTGTTAACGTCAACGCCTACTGCGTTCACGCAATCCTCAATAACGGCATCCAGCGAGCGGGCCAGTTCACGCTGGTTGACATCGTGCTGGTACTGGCCAACGCCAATGGCTTTGGGTTCAATTTTCACCAGTTCGGCCAGCGGATCTTGCAGGCGACGGGCAATAGAAACGGCACCGCGCAGGCTGACATCCAGCTCGGGAAATTCTTTGGCGGCCAGTTCAGACGCTGAATAAACCGAGGCACCCGCTTCGGACACCACGATTTTCTTGACATCGGGGTTGGGGAAAGCTTGCAGCATGTCAGCCACCAGTTTTTCGGTTTCGCGAGAAGCGGTACCGTTGCCAATCGCAATTAACTGGATTTTATGCCGGGCGATCAGGGCGGCCAGCGTACGAATAGAACCTTCGCGGTCGCGTCGCGGTTCAAAGGGATAGATGGTGGCGGTATCCAGCAACTTTCCGGTTGGGTCAATGGCTGCCGCCTTGACGCCG
>JAVESC010000080.1:0-12031 GCA_034006805.1 Advenella sp. | reverse complement strand
TGCCCTTTTTTTAACAGCACGCCTGTTTTTTTAAGAATAACCAGCCCAGCTAGGCCGATAATGCTGCAGGTTGCCACTTGTGCGGCCAGGCTAAAACCAAAATAGGCGACAATACCCGAAGCGGCCAGGCCAAACGCCACCAGCAACATATAGAATGTGCCCGAAAGCAGTTCGGCAATAAGTGCCATAACCGCAAGACCAAACCAGACCCAAAGCATATTATCACCTATTGGAAAACCCGTTAATTACCGTACTTTTAAGACAACTCGAGTAATTCAACTTCAAAGACAAGGGTTGCATTAGGTGGAATAACACCACCTGCGCCCCGAGCACCATAACCTAACGATGCAGGAATGGTTAATTTTCTTTTGCCACCAATTTTCATGCCTGCCACCCCCTGATCCCATCCTTTAATGACATGACCAGCACCCAGTGGAAAAGAAAATGGCTGGTTACGGTCTTTGCTGGAGTCAAATTTTGCACCATTATCCAGCAACCACCCAGTATAGTGTACCGTTACGTGCTGACCATTCCTGGCCTCTTCACCGCTACCTACTTCAATATCTTCAATAATCAATTCACTCATTTTCACAATCCTTAAAGTCAAATGTTTGTTTATTAAGTGTAACTTAATTCACCCTCTTTTTTATTGAAAATATGAAATATTCATTGTTATCAAATCAGGAAGAGGTATAAGGCCATTCATTGTGTTGTCACGGCAAAAAAACAGGCTCTTTTTCAAGAGCCTGTTTTATAACCGTTTTTAAAATTATTTGGTTAACGCCAGTTTTTGCCAGGTATCAACCACCGTATCGGGGTTAAGGGACATTGACAAAATACCCTGCTCTTTCAGCCATACCGCCAGGTCTGGGTGATCGCTGGGGCCCTGGCCGCAAATGCCAACGTACTTGCCGGCTTTCAGGCATGCCTGAATGGCACGTGACAACATAAATTGAACCGCTTCATCACGCTCGTCGAAATCAGCCGCAAGCAATTCCATGCCAGAGTCACGGTCAAGACCAAGGGTTAACTGAGTCATGTCGTTTGAGCCAATAGAGAACCCATCGAAGTACTCAAGGAACTGGTCGGCAAGAATAGCATTGGAAGGCACTTCACACATCATGACCACACGCAGGCCGTTATCGCCGCGCTTCAGGCCATTTTCAGCCAGCAAACCAATAACGCGCTCTGCTTGCTTAAGAGTGCGTACAAAAGGAATCATGATTTCAACGTTGGTTAGCCCCATTTCCTCGCGAACAAAGCGCAGTGCCTCGCATTCCATGCGGAAGCATTCGGCAAAGTCATCGGAAACATAGCGTGCGGCACCACGGAAACCCAACATCGGGTTTTCTTCCTCGGGTTCGTAGCGGGAACCACCAACCAGTTTGCGATACTCGTTGGACTTGAAGTCGGACATGCGAACAATAACCGGTTTGGGATAGAATGCCGCTGCAATGGTGGCTACTCCCTCTGCCAGTTTTTCAACAAAGAAAGCACGTGGGCTTGCATAGCCACGGGCGGCAGATTCAACTGCTTTTTTCAGGTCGCTGTCAACATTGGGGTAATCAAGCACGGCTTTAGGATGAATGTTGATATTATTGTTAATAATAAATTCAAGACGCGCCAGGCCAACACCTGAGTTGGGGATTTGTGAGAAATCAAAGGCCAACTGGGGGTTACCCACGTTCATCATGATTTTAACGTCAACCTCAGGCATTTCACCACGACGGATTTCTTCCACTTCGGTTTCCAGCAAGCCTTCATAAATACGGCCCTCATCGCCTTCTGCGCAAGATACGGTAACTTCAGAACCATTGGCAAGCACTTCGGTCGCTTCACCGCAGCCAACAACAGCAGGAATACCTAATTCACGTGCAATAATCGCAGCGTGGCAAGTGCGTCCCCCCCGGTTGGTTACAATCGCGGAAGCACGCTTCATGACGGGTTCCCAGTTGGGGTCGGTCATGTCGGTAACCAATACATCACCGGCTTCAACCTGATCCATTTGGGCAATATCGTTAATGATGCGAACCTTGCCAGAACCAATTTTTTGTCCGATAGCACGACCGGTAATTAGTACCTGGCCTGTTGCCTTCAGTTTGTAACGTTGCTGTACGTCATGGGCACCCTGTTGTGACTTGACGGTTTCAGGGCGTGCTTGCAAGATATACAGCTTGCCATCAATGCCGTCACGGCCCCACTCGATATCCATAGGGCGCTGGTAGTGTTTTTCAATAATCACTGCATAACGGGCCAGTTCAATAACCTCATCATCGGTTAAAGAATAACGGTTTCTTTCTGAAACAGGAACATCCAGCGTCAATACCGCATTTTCACCGGGACGACGCTCTGGGTTGAATTCCATTTTGAGCAGTTTAGAACCAATACGGCGGCTAACAATGGGATATTTGCCAGATTCCAGTGTAGGCTTGAATACGTAGAATTCGTCAGGGTTAACAGCACCCTGCACAACGGTTTCACCCAGTCCGTAAGAAGAGGTGATAAACACGACATCATCAAAACCGGATTCGGTATCCAGGGTGAACATCACACCGGCACTACCCTTGTCTGAACGGACCATACGCTGGATACCGGCAGAGAGGGCGACTTCAGCGTGAGCGTAACCTTTGTGAACGCGATAGGAAATGGCACGATCATTGTACAGTGAAGCAAAAACGTGACGGATCTTGTCCAGAACATCATCAATGCCTGCAACGTTCAGGAAAGTTTCCTGCTGACCGGCAAATGAAGCATCAGGCAAGTCTTCTGCCGTTGCTGAAGAACGAACCGCAAAAGAACCATTGCCATCGGCATCCAGCTTGCCATAAGCGTCACGAATCTGTTTTTCAAATTCGGCAGAAAATGGTTCATCGATAATCCATTGGCGGATTTCGGCACCGGCTTCGGCCAAAGCACGAACATCTTCCGGATTTAATGTGCTAAGCCGATTGGCAATGCGTGCGTCAAGACCTGAAACCTTGAGAAAGTCCCGAAAAGCATCTGCTGTGGTGGCAAAACCACCTGGAACACGAACGCCTGCTGTAGACAGTTGGCTAATCATTTCACCCAGTGAGGCATTTTTACCACCAACCGAGTCAACATCCGTCATGCGGAGATTTTCAAATGGAACAACATACGACATTAAAGTCACCCTTAAGATAAAAAAATGAAAGCATATTTGTTTGAAAAACAACTAAATTCTTCAAGCAAATAAGCCTTTAATATGACAAGCTGATGATGTCGATTACAATCATGGACTGAATTGTACCGTTTAACCGTTTTTTTTGGGTGTTTTTTAGGTAATAATAATGCAACTTAATCGAAGAACCGTATTTATTGTGTCGGATAGCACCGGCATTACAGCAGAAACCTTCAGTCACTCAGTACTTTCCCAGTTCAATAAGTCTTTTGAATTCCAGCAAATACGCGAGCCTTTTATCACTAGCGATGAAAAGGCCAAGGAAGTGGCAAAGAAAATCAATGAAATTGCTGAACGCGAACAAAAACCCCCCATTGTCTTCAGCACGCTGATTAAACAGGAAATTCTTACCTATGTCAAAGAAAGCAATTGCATTTTTATTGACATCTTCGGCACCTGTGTTAACCAGTTGGAAATGGCACTGGAAACAAAATCCGAACCCACCATTGGCATGTCGCATTTAAGCGCTAGCTCAGAAGCCTATCGTAACCGCATAGAGGCGATTAACTTTAGCCTGGCTCATGATGACGGTCAATTCATCCATGGTCTTAAGGAAGCGGATGTTATTCTTGTGGGGGTTTCACGTTGCGGAAAAACGCCAACCAGCCTTTACCTTGCCATGCAATACGCTATCAAGGCTGCCAATTTCCCATTAATTCCCGAAGACTTTGAGCGCGGCACCCTACCTAAAACACTCCAGCCTTTCCGCAAGAAACTGTTTGGCTTGTCAATCCAGCCCGATCGTCTGAGTGAAGTCCGTAACGAACGTCGTCCAAATAGCCGCTATGCTACATTAGAGCAATGTTTGTATGAAGTAGCTGAAGCGGAAAGACTCATGCGACGGGAAGAAATTGAATGGTTATCAACCACCACCAAATCAATTGAAGAAATCTCAACCACGGTTTTGCAAATACTTGGATTGAACAAATCCAGCTACTAAAAAAAGCTCGTTCTGCCATCAACCAATACCTGTTCGCAATACGTGCATTGCGAACAGGTATTTTTATCGGATTTGCGCGTAAAACCCCGTCGTTCAGGGCGGTGATGTAAGCGCGGACGGCGAAGCCGTCCTTACCGTTGTTGTCATCGCTCATAGAGCAGAGTATGATTGATTCATGCAACGACTTCAAGCCTTTAAATTTGAATTGATGCCAAACGGCGAACAGCAGCGCGCCATGCGCCGTTTCGCTGGTTCGTGCCGGTTCGTCTATAACAAGGCGCTGGCGATGCAAAAAGAGAACCGCGAGGCCGGCAACAAGTTCATTGGCTATGTGCCAATGGCGGCCAACCTCCCAATCTGGAAACGCGAGACCGGCCAAGAATGGCTCAAGGATGCGCCTTCACAGGCATTGCAACATGCCTTGAAGGACTTGGAAAAAGCCTACAAGAACTATTTTGCCAAACGCGCCAACTTCCCGCGTTTCAAGCGCAAAGGCAGCGGCGACCGCTTTCGCTATCCCGAGCCGAAACAGATCAATCTCGATCAGGACAACAGCCGCATTTTCTTGCCCAAACTCGGTTGGCTGCGTTATCGCAACAGCCGCAAGGTGCTGGGCGAGGTGCGCAACGCCACCGTGAGCCAGTCGGGCGGCAAATGGTTCGTGTCGATTCAAACCGAACGGGAAATAGAGCCACCTTTGCCAACCGCGACAAGCGCCATTGGCATTGATGTCGGCATTGCCCGGTTCGCCACCATGAGCGACGAAAACTATATCGCGCCGCTCAACAGCTTCAAGCAGCATCAGCAGCGCCTGGCTCGTTACCAGCGCCGCATGAGCCGCAAGGTCAAATTCAGCAACAACTGGAAAAAGGCGAAAGCCAAGGTTCAGAAGATTCACACCGGCATCGCTAATGCCCGGAAAGACTTCCTGCACAAAGCCACCACGACGATTAGCCAAAACCACGCGCTCGTCTGTATTGAGGATTTGCAGGTACGGAATATGTCCAGGTCTTCCAAGGGCAGCAACGAACAGCCCGGCAAGAGGGTGAAGCAGATGTCCGGTCTGAACCGTGCCATTCTTGATCAGGGCTGGGGCGAGTTCAGGCGGCAACTGGACGACAAGTTGTCGTGGAATGGGGGCATACTGTTGGCCGTGCCGCCACACAACACCAGTCGCACTTGCCCGTGCTGCGGTCATGTATCGAAAGACAATCGGCAAACACAAGCGAAATTCTTGTGTGTCGATTGCGGCTACGAAAATCACGCCGATGTTGTTGGCGCGATCAATGTGTTAGAGCGGGGATACCGCTTGTTAGCCTGTGGAGAGTCGGCGCAGTCAGGCCGCTCGATGAAGCAGGAACCCGCCGAAGCGACTCAAGCCGTTTTTGTTTGAGCGCCGTAGGAATCCCCGCCCTAAAGGGCGGGGAGGATGTCAATGGCTATTTTTCCTATTAACTTTGTGTAAAACAGTTTTTTAGGCAGGTTGTGTTTTAGCAACGACAGCAGAAAGTGAAATTTCGGATTATTTTTTAATAAAAATCAATTACTTGAAAGATTTTTTTCAAATCGTTTTCATTTTTATGAGATCTTATATGATAATTAAAGTTGATTTTAATAATGAGAATCATTACTATTAATATTTTTGAGATAAATAGCAATGAGCGGGAAAACAAAACATTTGTCATTGGCGCCAACCTGGGTGCCTAATCTTACTTTGGTGGCAAGTGCCCTGGCGGTTTCAACCGCAGTGGCGCAAACAAATGGAAACACAACAGAAGCCGTTGCGCAGCTGGGTGTCATTCATGCTCAGCAAGAGACCGAAACCTTCAAGGCGGATTATGTGGCATCGGATAAATTTACGGCTCCTTTGCTTGATACGCCTCAAACCATCCAGGTTGTGCCAGCCAAAGTTTTAAAAGAACAAAATACGCAAACTTTACAGGAAATCCTGAACAACGTCCCTGGTATTACTTTTTCATCCGGTGAGGGTGGTGCGGGATGGGGCGACATGTTTACCATTCGGGGCATGCCTGGCGAGCAAAGCGTAACGGTTGATGAAACCCGTGACAGCCAGCTAACCACCCGAACCGATATGTTTAATATCGAGCAGGTTGATATTTATAAGGGGACCGGCTCGTTTGAAACTGGTGTGGGGGCCGTTGGTGGTGGTGTGAATCTGGTTAGCAAAATGCCCAAGCTGGATAATTTCAATGTTTTAAGTTTGGGTTTGGGGACAGACGATTATCGCCGGGCCACCTTTGATACCAACCACATGATTACCGATACCATTGCATTTCGCCTGAATGCGATGGGGCATCGTAATGACGTGGCCAATCGGGGGCCTGTAAAAATGAAGCGCTGGGGAGTGGCTCCTTCAATTGCCTTTGGCCTGGGTACACCCACGCGCCTGACGCTGTCTTATTTCCAGCAGAAAGATGACAATATTCCTGATTTTGGTGTGCCGGTTTCGCGTACCAATGGCCAGCCGATGGGCCCCTTTAACTGGGATTACTGGGGCGGTGCTTCCAATTTCGATATGGAAGAGACCAAAACCAAGCGTTTTTCAGCCAAATTCGAGCATGATTTCAGTGACCGTCTTCGTCTAAGCAACCAAACCACCTGGGCACAAACCGATCGTTACACCAGCTTTGCCTCTGGCGGTCGTTTGGTGAGGGGGCAGTCTGGGGGCAACAGCAATTATTGGGGTTATGCGTCAAATGGCTCCGAGGTGGAGTCATTCCCGGCCGATAATATTGGTTATGCACGATTGGCCAATAATACGAACCGTTATCGTGGGAAAATATTTTCCAACCAGACCAACCTGAACATTGGCTTCAATACCGGCGAGGTTGAGCATAATATGGTTGTTGGTATGGATTTGTATAAAGAAAGCTATCGCAAAAGGCCGTTTTCCCGCGAAGTGCCTGCTGGACGTTGGGCGATTGATGTGACTGATCCGCAACATTATTATTCAGGTCCAACAACCATCGCCAACTCTACTTCGCGTGCGGGGGCCGAAGTAGAGAATATTGGGCTTTATGTCTATGATCATGCTAATCTTTCCCCTAATTGGGAAATTGCCGGTGGTTTAAGGTATGACCACTACAAGGCCAGATGGTATGACGCTGAGGGTAATAAAACCGGCAACCGTCAAAGCATGAGCGCCTGGAGTGGTCGTCTTGGGCTTATTTATAAACCGGTTGAAAATGGCAGTATTTATCTGTCATATAGCCAGGCTGAACAGCCTTCTGTGGCTGCCATGGCTACCCGTAGTGGTGGTGGCGAAGATAGCTCAGATTTTTCTGCAGGCAAGGCCAAGACCTGGGAGTTAGGTACCAAATGGGAGCTTCTGAATAATAATCTGTTTGTGACGGCAGCCCTGTTCCAGGTAGAAAAAACAAATCCTACCGATACCGATGAGTTTGGCACTACCACCCAGTATGAAGGCAAAGATCGGGTTCGTGGCATTGAACTTTCCGCATCAGGTAATTTAACCGATCGATGGTCTGTTTTTACCGGCCTGAGCATTCAGAAGGGTAAAATCATTAAAGATGGTGAAAACCCGATTCATGAAGGCGGAAAGCTGAAAAACGTACCCGAAACAACCTTCAACGTGTGGACGACTTATGCGGTTACCGAAGACCTGAATGTCAGCCTTGGCGCCCAGTATGTGGGAACCCGCCAGTTTACGCGGGGGAATGAAGTGACCAGAGGCGCCTGGAAAGGCAAAACCAATAAGACCAAGGCGCCTGCTTATTGGGTATCCAATGCAGCGGTTAGTTACAAGGTTAACAAGCACGTTGACTTGCGCCTGAATGCTTATAATCTTTTTGACAAAAAATACTTGTCACGGGTTTCCAGCAGCAGTGATAGCTTCCAGTTGTATGGGGTCCCCGGCGCAGGCAGAAGTTTCGTGTTATCAACAGATATCCGCTTCTAGTCGTTCATATCGCTCTCTCTGGGTGACAGGGAGAGCGCTTTGTAAGGTGTAAGGTATAAAGGGTTGTTGTGTTAATACAAGTAGCAGAAGTGTTTACCAGGCAAGAGGCCGCTTCCATTCGTGAGCGTCTGGAAAAGGCGGTCTGGATAGATGGCAAAGCAACAGCTGGTGCTTTGGCCATACACGTCAAAGATAACCAGCAGCTGGCAGAAAATGATCCACTGGCTCAGGAGCTGGGGCAGTTAATCCTTCAGCGCCTGACGCAAAACAATGTTTTCATGTCTGCGGTCTTGCCAGCCAAAATTTATCCGCCGCTGTTTAACCGTTATGCCGGTGGGGGTACTTATGGCACGCATGTCGATAATGCGGTTCGTCTTGTACCCGGCACCCGCGAGCGGGTTCGCACCGATATTTCCACTACTGTTTTTTTTAGTGAACCCGATTCCTATGAGGGGGGTGAGTTGGTCATAGAAGATGTTTATGGTCCCAGGGAAGTAAAATTGCCTGCCGGACATATGATTGTCTATCCGGGAACCAGCTTGCATCGCGTTAATCCGGTTACCTGTGGAGCCCGGATCAGTTCGTTTTTCTGGACTCAAAGCATGGTTCGTGAAGATGCGCAAAGAACCATGTTGTTCGAGCTCGATGCATCCATCCAGTCTTTGGGTCAAACCGTCCCCGAGCACCAGAGCATTGTTTCTTTATCGGGCCTGTATCACAACTTGTTGCGTCGCTGGGCTGATCTTTAATATTAGTAGGTAGTTATCATGGGTCATTTGTGGCCAAGCGTTTTAAATAAACAGTATGAATAAATCTTCAAACTTAATCCCGACAGTCCCTTTCTCAATTCGCCTGGCGGGTGCTGTTACTGCTGCGGGTATTCTTGCTGGTTTGGGATTTCTATCCACCTTGAATGCTTCGGTTGCTACGGTACAAGTTGAAGAAACGCCTGTGTTTGTTTCTATTCTTGATGAGCCGGTTCCCGAAGCGCCGAAAGGTGAGGTGATGCCCGAGGCTGTTCCGCCCCAGGAGCCTGTCGTGGAAGAAGTGCCGCCAGAGCCAGAGCCTGTGGTTGAGCCAGAACCAGAACCAGAACCAGAGCCAGAACCAGAGCCAGAACCAGAGCCAGAACCAGAGCCAGAACCAGAGCCAGAACCAGAGCCAGAACCGGAGCCAGAGCCAGAACCGGAGCCGGAACCAGAGCCAGTTATACCGATCAAGCCGCCAGAGCCCAAGCCAAAACCTAAGCCTGTCAAAGAGGTTAAGAAAGAAGTTAAACCCAAGAAAAAGGTTCGGCAAGATAAGCCCAAATCCCAACCGGTTCTGAAAAACCAAAAGGTTTCAGAGCTGGCGCCTCCGGTAACAAAACCCATTGGCATTGCCCAGGGTAATCCCAATGTGAAGGCAGGTTCAACGGCTAATACCGGGCCCGTTAATATTTCCCGGCCCAATTACAGGGTACGGCCCAAACCGCAGTATCCAAGAAGTGCCCAGCGTCGTGGAGAAAAAGGCACGGTTGTGGTGCGTGTCCTGATTGGTCTGGATGGAACAGCTAAAAAAGTAACACTGCAAAAGGCAACGCCTTATGCTGGTTTGAATGAGGCGGCTTTAAGTGCCGTACGCCGGGCACGTTTTAAACCCTATATGGTCGATGGTGTGCCACGAGAAGCTCAGGCAGACATCCCAATTAAATTTGAATAAAAGGAAATAGCATGATTTCTTCATTGCTGACGTTAACATACGGTTCATTGGCACAAATTGTGACTGAGACAACAGGAAATATTAACCCGGCGGCGGCAGCGGTTCCCGAGTCTGCAGACGCGGTAGCGGGCAATATGACTCCAGTAAGTACTGCGGCAGCCAGTAATGTTGCCGAAGCGAGCAGCGCTGCGGCCGTGGCTGTTCCCGGTGGGGCCAGCGAGGTTGTCAGTAATATGACTGCCAATGCGGCAACTGCGGTTGCCACCGATACCGGTGCCTCACAAATGCTGGGCTTTCTGATGCAAAGCGATATGGTTGGGAAATCTCTGTTTGGGATATTGGTTTTCATGTCTTTGCTTACCTGGTATCTTATTGTGGTCAAGGGTTTGCTTAACCTGCGTGCCAGCCGGCACAGCAAAGAGTTTCTGTCCCGTTTCTGGAACTCTTCTTCACTGGAGCAGGTAGACAAAGACTTGCATAAATATGGTGCCGGTGATCCGTTCTCCCGGCTGGCCAACCAGGCTTTGCATGCGCGTGAGCATCATGCCAAATACGGTGCTACCAATTTGTCGGAAGTGGGTTCAAATGCAGACTTTGTTACGCGTACCATGCGCAAGGTTATTGATGAAGAAACCGCCCATTTGGAAAATGGCCTGACTGTGTTGGGTTCGGTGGGTTCAACCGCACCTTTTGTGGGATTGTTTGGCACGGTGTGGGGCGTTTATCATGCGCTTATCAATATTGGCATGTCCGATGGCGTCTCTATTAACAAAATTGCCGGACCGGTGGGTGAGGCCCTTATCATGACCGGCTTGGGTCTGGCGGTGGCGATTCCTGCCGTATTGGCTTACAACGCCTTTGTGCGTCGTAATCGGGTGGTGCTGGCTTCGCTAGATGGCTTTGCTTATGATTTATTTGCTTTTGTCACCACAGGCCAGCAAGTAGAAGTGTCGTCCGGTAAGGTTCGAGCCTTGCGCAGTAATGGCACTCATCATTAAGGCTGCGGGGTAAATAATGGCATTCGGAAGCTTCGACCAGAAAAACAGTTCAAATCATATGGTGTCGGAAATCAATATGGTTCCGTTAATTGATGTGATGCTGGTTTTGTTGGTTATATTTATTATTACTGCGCCCTTGCTGGCGCACTCTATTAAAATTGACATACCCCAGGTAAGCAGTACTCCTGTGACTGAAGACCCCAAATCGATTGATTTGGCCATTGATGCCAATGGGGGCATTTTTTGGAATGAGTCACCCATTGCCGAGGGGGATTTGCGTGAAATGTTTGTTTCGCATGGAAAAGAGGTTCCTCAACCGGAAATCAGGATTCGTGCCGATGCCAATACACGCTATGAGCAGCTGGCCCGGATCATGGCAATGGCCAAAGGGTCGGGTTTGAAAAAACTGGGTTTCATCACGGCTCCCGGTTCGCAAAACCAGGCAGAAACGGGGGAACCTGCCCAGGCGGCTCCGGCATCTGCACCTGCCTCTGTTTCAGGCCAGGCTCCAGCACTGTAAGCAAACAAGATACAAACTAAAAAGGCCTGATCCGTATTGGTCAGGCCTTTTCTTGTGTTGCTGTAAATTAATTTTTCTCTTCGTTGCTGTAATAATTGACGCCAATTTTAATTCGTTCGCGTCCCTGGTTTTGACGATGGCGATTGGTATCTCGCAGTGAATACACGCAGCCGCAATATTCCTGCTGGTAAAATTCTTCGCGCTTGCTGATTTCAATCATGCGGGCGGAGCCACCGCCTTTGCGCCAGTTGTAGGTCCAGTAAGCCAGTTCAGGGTAACGGGCCGCTGCACGTTCTCCGCAGCCGTTAATTTGGTTCATATCCTTCCAGCGGGAAATACCCAGCGAGCTGGTAATGGTGTCAAACCCGTGTTCGTGCGCGTACAGGGCAGTACGTTCAAAGCGCATGTCGAAACAGGCGGTGCAGCGCTCACCGCGTTCGGGCTCGTTTTCCATGCCCTTGACGCGTTCAAACCAGTTGTCTACGTCATAATCCACATCAATAAATGGAATGTTGTGTAATTGGGCAAAGCGAATGTTTTCTTCTTTGCGGATTTCGTATTCCTTTACCGGATGAATATTCGGGTTATAGAAGAAAATAGTGTAATCAATACCCGATGCGAGCATTGCTTCCATAACTTCGCCAGAGCAGGGCGCACAACAGGAGTGCAGAAGCACTTTACGGTGTCCCTGAGGTAACTCTAGGACAGGTCTTTTGATATCAGTGACGGTAAC
>JAVESC010000079.1:0-12516 GCA_034006805.1 Advenella sp. | reverse complement strand
CGATCTGGAACGCAAAGGCGTAAACGCGACAACCACCAGCATTACCAATGCTATTAAAGTGTCTTCTATTTTTATTATTGGCTGGCTGCTTACCCTGCCTTTGTGGTTTATACCCTTTATGCCTATTGTATTGTCGTTATTCTGGGGGGCTTACGCCTTTTCCCACATGAGCCGCCTTGACGCCATTGTTGAACACGCGACGCCCCAGGAACGCAGCTTCATCCTGAAAAAACACAATAAGGGCTTCTGGCTTATTGGCCTTATTTGCGCTGCCATTGCCCTTATCCCCCCGTTTTCCCTGATCATGCCTGTTTATTCCATTCTGGTTTGCACACACTATGGCCTGAATGCCTTACAGGAAACCCGAAAACAGCAATTACTTAGCGACTCCCAGGCAACAACAGCTCAAGCCTGAAGAGATTTATCACCAAACATTGCAATGCTGACGATCAAAAAGCCAAGCCAGCAACCACCTGTCCGGGACCGATTTCCCGGGCAGGTGACAAAAACCGGGTACCGATAAAAAAACAGCCCATAAAATTGAATACCGCATTCAACTTTATGGGCTGTTTTTATACGGGAATTGTTAGCAATAACCCGCATTTCTGCCAGTCAGGTACCTTCCCATTCGGGGCCACCCACATCAATATCAAACAACGCCAACAAACGTGCAACGGTATGATCAACCATTTCATCAATGGTTTTGGGATGATGATAAAACGCTGGCAACGGAGGAAAGACAATACCGCCCATTTCCGTTACCTGAGTCATATTGCGCAAATGCGCCAGATTGAAAGGAGTTTCGCGAACGGCCAGCACCAGGCGCCTTCGTTCTTTCAGATGAACATCTGCCGCACGGGTAATCAGGTTATCTGACAAACCGTGCGCCACTGCGGCCAGCGTTCGCATTGAACAGGGCAAAACCAACATGCCTGCCGTGGCAAAAGCACCACTAGCCAACACCGACCCGACATCCCTGAAGTTATAAACATGGTCTGCCAGATCGAAAACAGCTTGCCGATCCACATCCAGCTCATATTTAATATTCAACACCCCAGGCGGTGAAATGACCAAATGCGTTTCAACATCCGGGACTTCACGAACGCGCTCCAGCAGACGGGTCGCGTAAATCGAACCTGTTGCGCCAGTAATGCCAACAACCAGCCGGCGTTTAGTCATCCAGGGCGCCTGATTCTTGCAGAACCGTTTTCAGCTCGCCACTGGCATGCATTTCAGACATGATATCCGAGCCGCCAATGAACTCACCCTTAACATACAGCTGTGGAATGGTAGGCCAGCTGGAGTATTCTTTAATGCCATTACGAACCTCGGCATCTTCCAGCACGTTGACAGTTACCAGTTTTTTAACACCCAGCTCTCGCAAAACCTGAATGGCCTTGCCAGAAAAACCGCACTGTGGAAACTGGGCAGTTCCTTTCATGAAAAGAACCACGGTGTGTTCGGTTACGGTTTCGCGAATAAAATCCTGTACTTCACTCATTATATTTTCACCTAATCAACGTTTAAACAACTGTTCTACCCGAACAGATTAATACCCGAGTATTTTACTCTGAAATTACCCATTATTACGCTGGAAGCACCCATTGGCCACCAGAAATCCGCTCTATCCCCGATAAGTCTTTGCGACTATCGACGTTAACGAACCCCGCTTTTATTAATAGCGACCGGACATTTTCCGCCTGATCCCAGCCATGCTCCAGCCAAAGCCAGCCACCCTCATGCAAAAAAACACCTGCGCCGGCAATAATTACCCGGATAGCAGCCAAGCCATCGCTAAAATCAGTCAGCGCCTGCTGTGGTTCAAACCGTAAATCACCCTGCTCCAGGTGACGGTCTGCATGATGAATATAAGGGGGATTAGAAACAATAAGATTAAACTTGCCAGATGGTATTTGTTCATACCAGTCACTTTCAACCAAAACAAGCGGCACGCCAAGGTTATGGGCATTTTCCCGGGCGACGGCCAGCGCCTGGGCACTGTTGTCTGAAGCCATGACTTCTGCCTGCGGACAATAATGGGCAATAGAAACCGCGATGGCGCCGCTGCCGGTTCCCATATCAAGTACCGTTGCCCCGGCCTGGTCTTGCACCAGATTAATCGCCGTTTCTACCAGTAGCTCTGTGTCGGGACGCGGTATCAATACAGAAGGAGTGGTCTTGAAAACCAGCCCCATGAACTCGCGCTCGCCAAGTATATACGCCATTGGCTCACCGGCAAGCCGGCGCTTGAACATATTCTGGATTTGCGGCAAACAGTTAGCCGCAATGGCATCAGTATCATGCGCAATCATCCAGGCACGGGATACGCCTAATATATGCTCCACAATCATTCTGGCCTCAAGCAATGGCAAACCTGACTGGGTCATGACCGAACGAACCGTATCCATAGCCGTCACCTTAACACTCGCTTTTACTCATTAATGATCGCCCAGCTGCGCCAGCAGCTCTGCCTGTCGCTCGGCAATCAGGGCTCCGGTCAGCTCATCCAAAGAGCCATCCATGATCTGCTGTAGTTTATATAAGGTTAAATTAATACGATGATCGGTTATACGGCCTTGTGGATAATTATAGGTACGGATGCGTTCGGAACGGTCTCCGGTACCCACCAGACTCTTACGCTCGGCCGCTTCTTTAGCCTGCTGTTCCTGACGCTGGATATCGTTAATGCGGGCCGCCAGCACACTTAAGGCACGGGCCTTGTTCTTGTGCTGTGAACGGTCATCCTGGCACTCTGCCACAATACCGGTTGGAATATGCGTAACACGGACAGCAGAATCAGTCTTGTTAATATGCTGGCCACCCGCACCACTGGCCCGGAAAGTATCAATACGCAAATCAGCCGGATTCAAGGCCACTTCGGCCAGCTCATCGGCCTCGGGAAGAATGGCTACCGTGCAGGCAGATGTATGCACCCTGCCCTGCGATTCGGTCTCGGGAACACGTTGCACACGATGCGCCCCCGATTCATATTTCAGGCGTCCGTAAACCCCATCACCATCGATGCGGGCAATAATCTCCCGGTATCCACCCACCTCTGAAGGATTCTCGGACATGACCTCTACTTTCCAGCCATTTTCTTCGGCATAGCGACTGTACATCCGGAACAGGTCTCCGGTAAAAATGGCACTTTCATCACCGCCGGTACCTGCCCGAATTTCAAGAAAAACACCCCGGCCATCATCAGGATCTTTGGGCAACAATTCCAATTGCAGGGCCTCTTCAAGCACTGCAATCCTGTCTTTTGCCGCTTTCATTTCCTCTTCGCCCATCTCTTTCAATTCCGGGTCTGACATCATTTCCATGGCGGTTTCCAGGTCAGCCTCGGTTGACTCATAGTTTTTGAACAACTCAACGACCGGATCAATTTCAGCTCGCTCACGGGACAGCTTACGGAACCGGTCCATATCATTGGCAATTTCCGGTTCAGCCAACAGGGCATCTACTTCTATTAAACGTTGGGACAGCTGTTCCAGACGGGAACGCATGGACTGTTTCATAAATAACTCGAAATGGGAAAGAAAGGAAAAAATGGACGGAACAATAGCGCTATGGCAATAAATGCAACAGCGCTAATGTTCGTTTTTTTGAACAGGAAACAATTTAGGCAAACAGCCCAGAAGCTGTTCGCGTTCGGCACCCTGTGAACGGTTTAAGGCAACCATGGGTGCATGAAGGATTTTTTGAGTAAGACTACGAGCAAACTGCTCAAGAACCGCTTCGGGGTCTTCACCTTTTGCCAACATTTTACGGGCACGACCAAGCTCTGCCGCACTGATTTGATTGACACCTTCATTAAGGTCGCGAATAACCGGCACAACAGTGCGGGACCGCATCCAGTGCATGAAATTTTGCACGCGGCCGTCAATAATGGCTTCTGCCTGTACCACTGCGGCCTGACGGGAATCATTACCCTGCTGCACATAACGGCCAAGATCATCGACCGTATACAGATAGATATCATTAAGCTGGCCTACTTCGGATTCAATATCTCGGGGCACGGCAAGATCTACCATGACCATGGGGGTATGACGACGGGCCTTTGACGCTTTTTGCACCATTCCCAGACCCAATATGGGCAGGGAACTGGCCGTACAGGAAACCACGATATCGAATTCAGCCAGGCGATTGGGTAAATCGGCCAGCTTCATGGTGCTGCCATCAAACTTGCAGGCCAGGCTTTCTGCCCGCTCAAGGGTACGATTGGCCACAACCATTGATTTTGGATGTTGTGCCGCAAAGTGAGCCGAACAAAGCTCTATCATTTCACCGGCCCCAATGAACAGGACCTTGGTATTGGAAATATCGCCAAATACCCTTTGCGCCAGACGGACTGCCGCAGCGGCCATGGAAACGGATTCTGAGCCAATGGCGGTTTGGGTACGCACCTCTTTGGCAACCGAAAAGGTTTTCTGGAACAACTGGTTTAGCAGGGTTCCCATTGCGCCGGCATCGCTGGCCGCACGCACGGCGGTTTTCATTTGCCCCAGGATTTGGGTTTCACCCAATACCATGGAGTCTAGCCCGCTAGCCACACGAAACGCATGACGAACCGCCTGGTCTTTATTGTATTGATACAGATGCGGTTTCAGGATGCCTGTTTCAAGGGTGTTGAAATCTGCCAGCCAACGCGGTACGTGCTCGGCTATTTCTGGCGAAGCGGCACAATAAATTTCTGTCCGGTTACAGGTGGAAAGAATGGTGGCTTCTTTCAGTGAGCCACCAAAAGCCGAACGCAGGCCGTCCAGTGCCGGGCGAATAAGCTCGCCGGACATAGACACGCGTTCACGCACCGAAACCGGTGCGGAATGATGATTCAGGCCAAAAGTAAGGACATCAAGTGACATATGGTATATAAGTCAATTAAGAAAGAATTGTGTCTATTATAATGCCGAGCCAGCTATTTTGTTATATCTGTATGATTTTTGACAACTTTTTAAGCACTATCATGCCAGTCCTTGATAAAAATCATGATAAAAACACCCTTTTTTATGATTCGGGCACTAAACCGGGGGTTAATTCCAGAAAACAGGCAATAAATACCAACAAAAAAGCAAAATGATGCACATTCACAACAAAAAACACTTTTAAATCACTTTTTAGTTGGTTTTTTGCTGCATGGCTTTACAGAAATAGAAATGATGGTGTAATATTTAAATCTTTCACGGCCAGGTAGCTCAGTCGGTAGAGCAGAGGATTGAAAATCCTTGTGTCGGCAGTTCGATTCTGCCCCAGGCCACCATGAATTTGCTAGAAAAATCAAAGACTTATCTTAATAGATAGGTCTTTTTTTTCGTCTAAAAATAATGGCAAGTGTCAACAATCTGTCAACGCAGATAATGGGTTTAAATTTTTAGCTTCTTCCAAGTGAGTAGGTGATAAATGGGCGTACCTCATAGTGGTCGTTAAATTTACATGACCCAAGATACGTTGCAAAACAATAATATTGCCTCCATTGCAAACAAACACTAGACTACTCCTTGACGTTCGCTGACTATTGCGAACGTCAAGGTGGGTTTACCGGATACTTACGGCCCCATGGGTCAACTGAATTTTCGTTTTGTTTAAGGATCCCCCATGCAAATCCCTATTAATACCTTCAAGCAGGCACTGCGTCAGGGCACGCCCCAAATCGGGCTTTGGCTTGGCCTGGCCGACCCCTATGCCGCCGAGGCCCTGGCGGGCACCGGATTTGACTGGCTGCTGATTGATGGCGAACACGCGCCAAACGATCTGCGCCAAACCCTGGCCCAGCTGCAGGCAGTTGCCCCCTACCCGGTTCATCCCGTTGTGCGTCCCGTTTCTGGCGAAACGGCTTTAATCAAGCAGTTGCTGGATATCGGCGCACAAACACTGTTAGTGCCAATGGTGGAAACCGCCGAACAGGCAAAACAAATTGTGCAGGCCACCCGCTATCCGCCCGCCGGTATCCGTGGCGTGGGCAGCTCACTGGCACGCTCTTCGCGTTGGGATAAAATTGAAAATTACCTTCAGCTGGCGGATGAGCAGATATGTGTCCTGGTTCAGGTTGAAACCCAAAAAGGACTAAAAAACCTTCAGGCAATTACTGACGTTGAAGGCGTTGACGGTGTCTTTTTTGGTCCGGCCGATCTTTCCGCTTCTTTGGGCTACCTGGACAATCCATTACATCCCGTTGTTCAAGAGGCGATTATTAATGGCATCAAAACGGTTTGCCAGTCGGGTAAGGCCCCGGGCATTTTAATGTCAAACCAGCCCCTGGCCCGCCAGTATCTTGAACTGGGCGCCCGCTTTGTTGCGGTGGGTGTGGATACGAGCTTGCTGGTGAAAGCAGCAACCGAGCTGGCCTGCGCATTCAAGCCTGAAACCGCCAGCAGCAAAACAGGCACACGCAGTAGCGTATATTAAACTACCCCCACCTAACGCCAAGCGTTCAGGTGGGGGAATGCAGCGGGATTATTTCAAATCCAGACAAGTCCACTCGTGAAGCGGAGAGTTGTCTGCCCTTTTGAAGGCCTGCTACGCCTTGAGTGCATCTGATCAGGCACTTCCATAGTGTCGCATTGCCCCCACCCCCCCAGTCTAAAAAAATAGAAATAGCATGACAATGCTTAAGCTTTTTTTATTTAATTGCAAAAATACACCAAAAGTAACCGTATGTGGCGTATAAATTTGACACATTTACATATACTTCTTAATATTTAAAAGTTAATTTAACAACACTTAAAGGTTTTTTGTGCGAATTTCAGCATCATTAATGGTCACTCTTGCCTCCACCGTTTTACTGGCAGGATGCGCGACCGAATCACACCGGACACTGGAAATAGAAAAAGTCACCTCTGCCAGTACGCATTACACTGGCCAACGATCAGCCCTTTCAATTGGCAAGTTTGCCAATCGCTCTACTTACCAGCAAGGCATTTTCTCTGATGGCGTAGACCGTCTTGGCAATCAGGCAAAAACCATTCTAATCACCCACCTGCAACAAACAGGCCGCTTTAACGTTCTTGATCGCGCCAATATGGAAGAAATTAAAGCAGAGGCGAATATTAAAGGCCAAAAACAAAACCTGAAAGGCGCGACCTATGTAGTTACCGGAGACGTTACTGAGTTTGGCCGGAAAACCACGGGCGACCGCCAATTGTTTGGCATTTTAGGCAGGGGCAAAGAACAGCTCGCTTATGCAAAAGTAAACCTGAACGTCGTAAATGTTCAAACATCCGAAGTGGTCTACTCATCACTAGGGGCCGGAGAGTTCAGCCTGTCCAACAGGGAAGTAGTTGGATTTGGTGGCACGGCAGGCTATGACTCAACCTTGAACGGTAAAGTCCTTGAGCTTGCCATACGCGATGCGGTTAACAACCTGGTAGCGGGCATTGAGAGTGGCGCATGGCGCCCAGCCAACTGATAAAAGACCAATCATGACATCACTCAAACACTATTCATTATTAATACTGGCATTGCTGCTGACAGGTTGCGCGGCCCCCAAATCCGCTTATTACTGGGGTAATTACGAGCCGGTCGTCTATCAATATTTCGAGCAGAGCTCGCCTCCTGACGAGCAGGCCGCCACACTAGAAAAAGAAATTGCCAAGGCTAAAGAAAAAAACCAACACATTCCTCCTGGCATCCATGCCCAATTGGGAATGCTTTATATGCAAACTGGCAAAGAATCTGCCGCCATCTCACAATTTCAACAGGAAAAAAGCCTGTTTCCAGAGTCAGCACATTACCTGGACTTCATTCTGAAACTCAGGTCTGGCCAGAAACAACCTGGCAGCATTACACAAATCGCTGACGCATCACCTGCGCAATCCACCCCTCAATCAACAAGCATGAAATGAGAAATTCAATGGGATTTATTACCAAAGCCTTAGCCTCGGTCGTTTTAGCGTCTGTTGCAACAGGTTGCGCCGTTCAACAGCCGTACGACTATACCGCCTTCAAAGAAAGCAATCCACGTTCAATCCTGGTCTTGCCCCCAGCAAACTCAAGCCCTGATGTACTGGCATCTGAGAGTGTTTTTTCCCAGGTTACCAGGCCATTGGCAGAGTCGGGCTACTATGTATTTCCGGTTGCCATGGTTAGCGAAACATTTAAAGCAAACGGGATTACCGATCCTGATGAAACCCATTTGGTCAACCTGAACAAACTTAATGAAATATTTGGGCCCGACGCTGTTTTATATTTGACTGTAGAAGATTATGGTACGTCCTACCAAGTGATACAAAGTGACAGCCGCGTTACGGTTCAGGCAAAGCTAATTGATGCAAAAACCGGCAAACATCTTTGGGAAGGCAGTGCTACTGCCTCTAGCACAGAACAATCCAGCTCAAGCGCAAATCCGATTGCCCTTCTGTTGCAGGCCGCCATTAACCAAATCATAAACACCACCACAAACCGGAGCCATTCTATCGCCCAGATAAGTAACCATCGTTTACTGCACGCATCCAGTCCAAACGGCCTGCTCTACGGCCCAAGATCCGAACATTACGGGAAAAAATAATCCGGTATTTTTACAAAGCCGGTAATGCGTGTTCACCACGCATTACCGGCTTATTGTGAAACGGCCCATCAAAAATCAATAAATGGCAGGCACGATCATTTCTGCTGGCGTCGGGTTGCGAATATAGTCAGGGTGATGCTCTCGCGCGGGTAGCTCAATGGGCTCGCGGGCTACTTCACCATACGGAATTTGCGACAGCAAATGTGAAATGCAATTCAGGCGAGCCCGTTTCTTGTCTACCCCCTCAACCACCCACCATGGCGCCTCGGGAATATGCGTGCGCTCCATCATTTCTTCCTTGGCCTTGGTATAAGCCTCCCAGCGACGACGTGACTCCAGATCCATGGGAGACAGCTTCCATTGCTTCAGGGGGTCATGCATGCGCATCAGGAAGCGGCGGTATTGTTCATCATCACTAATCGAGAACCAGTACTTGATCAAGACAATGCCGCTACGCACCAGCATTTTTTCAAATTCGGTCACGTCACGGAAAAACTGCTCAAGCTCTTCATCGGTACAGAAACCCATAACCCGCTCCACCCCTGCGCGGTTATACCAGCTACGGTCAAACAGGACGATTTCACCACCGGCAGGAAGATGGGAAACATAACGCTGGAAATACCATTGAGTCTGTTCACGGTCACTGGGTGCAGGCAAGGCCGCTACCCGACAAACACGGGGGTTAAGACGCTGTGTAATGCGTTTGATGGCGCCCCCTTTACCTGCGGCGTCACGCCCTTCAAAAATAACCACCACCTTAAGCTTTTGGGCAACCACCCAATCCTGCAACTTAATTAACTCACCCTGCAAACGCAACAGTTCACGAAAATAAAGCCTCCGGTCCATGCCATCGCCTGTTGGCATTTCACCCAACACATCATCCAGGCGATTATCATCCATTTCCATTTCCAGCTCTTCATCAAAACTGTCTATCATGTCTGCATAAAGACGCTGGGTGTGTTCAGATAAATTTTCCGTCATAAGAAAACAACTCCTTAAATAATTATTGAAATTTATAGCTTTTATATGACGCGTATATGACTGGGAAATCATCCGCGCGGGCAAGCTGGCACCGCTCCTCACATCAATGTGTGATTAACGCATTCTACCGCTTACAGGATTTAATGAAAGAGGCACTGATACCAACAGCACGGGCACCAGCCATACGCATAAAAAAAGTCTGCCTTAATTACTCTTATATAAGACTACTGAAGTCAGGAATGGTTTCAAAAATGCGGGGTTCCCGACAGGAACGACAATCCAATTGCTGAAAAAACACAAAATACCACAATAAAAACAGTTCTCATTTACAAGCAAAAAATTTTCAGGGAGAATGATTCCCATTCTTCTTTATATGACTGAAGGAAACTGCCTCCAGTTTGCTTGTGGTATTTTTTGCCACTTATATTTACCTCTTACCCTACACAATAAAAGGATACTTCAATGAAGCCCCAGTTACCCAAAACAAAATGGTTCACCCTGTTGCAGGCTGCGATGGCCATCACTTTTGCCACGGCTACCGGGCATGCGATGGCACAAGATGCACAAGTAAAGGTGCAACATGCCAAAGGCGAGGCCACCGTCAAGGCACAGCCTGCCAAAACAGCCGTTTTTGATTTGCCAACCCTGGATAACATGCAAGTATTGGGGGTTCAGGCAAGCGCAGTGGCCAATTCGCGCTTTCCCGAATTTCTTGCTATTTATAACGAAGACAGCATCCCCAGGGTAGGCACCCTGTTTGAACCCGATCACCAGGCGCTTGGCAACGTTGCCCCGGATTTGATTTTTGTCGGTGGCCGCTCCAGCGCCAAATTTGATGACGTGCTTAAAATTGCCCCAACCCTGGACATGAGTATTGATACGAAAGCCCCCCTGGAAAGCATCGAACGCAACGTGAACACTTTGGGCAAGCTCTTTGACAAAGAAGCACAGGCCGCCGAAGCCCTGGATAAACTGAATGCATCAATCAATGCCTTGAAAGCCAAATCCGCCGATGCCGGCAACGCCATGATGATTCTGTCAATTGGTGACAAAGCCAGCGCTTTTGGTCCGGGCTCCCGTTTTGGCATGATTTATGACGTATTTGGCTTTACGCCCAATGCCGCCGTCAAAGACCTTTCCACCACAGACCGCCACCCCTTCAAGCTGGAAGATATTGCCAAAGCCGATCCCGACTGGCTGTTTGTGATTGATCGCTATGCGGCTACGGGCAGCAATACAGACAAACCATCCAGCAAGGAAGTACTGGAAAAATCCATTATTGGACAAACCCGTGCTGCCAAGAACAATCAGATTGTTTATGTAGACCCGTACAACTGGTACATTCTGGGTAGCGCAGGCCTGACATCCATGCAACAGAATATTGATCAGATTTCTGCCGCATTGGATGCAAAAAAATAAAACCGGATTTTAAAATTGGACACTGCCCCTAATAACCCTGTGACAGACAGGTGTTGCAGGGGCAATTTCCCGGACTGCCGCCAACCATCACAAAAAACAGTTACACGAATAACCGTCAGGCGCACCCCTTCGCACCTTCACGGATCTCTTCCTCGCTCACATCCCGCATATGCGTTGCCATAGACCAGTTATGCCCAAACGGGTCTTTAATGACACCGTAACGGTCTCCCCAAAAAGTGTCATCCAGTGGCATAACGGGGGTTGCCCCGGCAGCAATGGCCTGCTCATACATCGCATCGGCATTGTCCTTTTGTATAAAATTCAATGGCCTGGCCAGCACCGGCACACACCAAATGGGGTGTTACCGTGTTCATGCCCGAAGGCACTGACCTGACTTTATGTTCATTATCGGGATCCAGATCAAACAAAGCCTTCAAAGACATCATATCGAACGGAACAGAAAAATGCTCATGCTCAATGAGCCATTGTCCATCCACTTTCTTGTAGCCGGTTGTCATTCTCATCCAGGCGACATTCTGCTGGCCGCTTTCATCCTTTTCACCACAACGAACCAAACAATAAACCAGCGCCAGCTCTCCGCTCATGGAAATATGCGCCTCGGCAGGCTCAAATACCATGTCATTGGGGCACATTTCAAGGCATAATTGCCAATGCTTGCCATAAGCCTCTTTTCCATTGAAACGCAACTGCAGGACCGCATCATAAGCAACGACATCAGGCGTATAGTTTGCCATGATTTGCTCAACATCCCTTGTTTGTATGGCATCCTGCCAGCGCTGTATAGCCTGTTTGACCTCTGCCTTTCCTGCCGTGTTTGCATTTGCAGCACTCATCATCCTGCTCCTTTTTGCAAAAAAATAGCAAGGCTACTGAAACAAAAAACCAAATCCGTCCGTTAAGCCGTTATGGGGTCTTAACTGACATGACTGCCTCAAGAGCCCTGCCAAAATAACACTACTGTTTAATCACATGCCAGACATTCTGGACATCATCTCCTGCCATGTCCCCCTGTTTCATGTCTCTTTTATACAGATACAATGGCTGTCCCTTGTAAGCCCATTGGCTGCTTGCATCATCGCGCATGATTATGCTGTAGTCACCTTCCGCATTGCTATCGGGAGCAGCCAAAAGCGGTGGCCAATTCTCGGCACAGCGGTCATTACATACGCTTTTACCGTCCATGCCCCTGTCTTTATCGTAGGTATATAAAGTCATGCCATCCACATTAACCAATACCTCATTCATTGCTTTTACCGGTGGACCGGCTGCACGGGCACTATCACTCATGAAGCCACACCCCAAACTGGCGAAAGCCAGAATAAGTAATGTTTTCCTCATTTTGCATCTCCCTGAAAAAATAAACCCTGATCTGCATTGCTACCGACCAGCAATTACAGAATACTCCTAAATATATGAAAACAAAGGGATATTTCAAACGAACAGATTACTTTTTGTTTCCTGATCGGGTTTTTGGGGGCAAAAGAAAAAACCATTCATTTTTTGATTCATAAAATAAAAAGTTGCAACAAATAATGATACGTTATAACATTTCAATAATTTTCAGAAATAGCAGTCATTCTCGTTCCTTATCA
>JAVESC010000078.1:0-12609 GCA_034006805.1 Advenella sp. | reverse complement strand
TCCTGCCAAACCGTCTATTCACAGGCCAATTCACCAGGGCAACCAGAATGTTACCCCATAAAACACCGTGTTTTTATGCCAAATCCACCATACAAGACAAATCTGCCCGAGCTGTTTCCTGCATACAACGGCAAAGCAGTTTAAAATCCCCCATTGTGCCCAAAACCCCGGGCCAGTCACACGTACGGAAATAGCCATGTGGACCAATCTGATCAATAACCCGCCGCTTGCCACGTTAGTGGCTGCCCTTCTCGCACTGGCCGCCTGTTTCTGGCTAAGCCGGGCCGCTTATGTTTTGCCCCGCACCATTGACCCGGACATTCCCCTGCAAGTGCCTGCCTGGCATTTCCGGATTCGCAAACTATTCATGGCACTTGGTCCGCTTATTGCCGCGCTATTTTGCTGGTTTTTTGGCAGCAGTGTCGCGGCACTGGCCAGCATCGGCTTCATGCTGGTGTTGCTCAGCCTGGCCTGGATTGATGCCGAAACCAGCCTGTTGCCCGACCGCCTGACCCTTTCCCTGTTATGGGCCGGTTTACTGGTCAATCTGAATAATACGTTCGTGCCCCTTGAGCATGCCGTGCTGGGCGCCGCGATCGGTTATCTGTTTTTATGGCTGTTGTACCAAATATTTTTACGCCTTACCCAAAGCGAAGGCATGGGCTTTGGTGACTTCAAACTGGTGGCGGCCCTGGGTGCCTGGTTAGGCTGGATGTCCCTGCCCATACTGCTGGTTTTTGCCACTGCCCTATCATTGGTCGTGGTACTGGTGCAGCGCCTGCGGGGCAAACACAAAACCGGCAACCTGATCCGCTTTGGGCCTTATCTGGCTATTGCCGGAATTATCGGAATGCTGGAAAGGTGGATATAAACAGCGATTATGGGGCCGGCTGGCTAATTGCAGCGCGGCCACGCCTGTTAGCCGCTTGCTTCAGGCAAGTAGTAAATCGCGGTAATCCATGAACCTGGCATTGGCCGGATATTCAAATACCTTTTCACCACCATAACCTGCCTGATGATGCACAAAATCCATGTTGATATGACTGGCGCACAAGGCATCCACGTAGGTATCTCCCACAAACACCGCCTCTTGAGGCTCCATGCTGATTTCCTGCAGGGCCTGCAACAATGGTGCGGGATGGGGTTTAGGATGCCCGGCCGTATCACCCCCCACCACGCTTTCAAAAAATGGCAAAATCTCGCAATGCGCCAATACTCTTAATGCATCCTTCCTGATTTTGTTGGTACAGACGGCCATAACACCCCCCCTTTGCTGCTGGTTTTGCAAAAATTCCAGCACGCCAGGATACAGTTGTGCATCCACATGGCCATTGCCACTGTAATATTTAGCATAAGCGTCAAGCAAATCAGGCATGGCCGCGGCTGGGATACGCTGGTTTTCCATGACTGCAGCGACGATATCACCCAGCGTGGCATGCATATTGGGCACCTGCATATGCGCAGGCATGAGTTCAAAGTCGCATTCTTTAAGCGCATCATTCAAGGCACGACGAATATCGGGCTCGGTATTAATTAAAGTGCCATCAAGATCAAAGACCAGCGCGGTACGTGTATTCAGGATTTTTCCTGCATCGTTCATTGTTTTTTCCTGCCACAAGGTACCGGATAAAATCCGGCACCCTGCAAATGGTTATACAAACATCAGATTATAGTCGGGACTGCAATCCTTCCGGACTGGCGGCATAACCAGTCAGGGCACGATCGGCATGAAGCAGGCGCCAGTTCAGCATTTTTTCTGCCATGGCCAGCCTTGCGCTGTCGTAGGCCGGATTTCCGGCCTGATTAACCAGTTGATGCGGATCTTGCTGCAAATCGAAGAACAACGGGGGCAAGCCGGCAAAATGCACGTACTTGTATTGCTCATTCTGCACCACAGCCAGGGAACTTGCATCCATATACAAGCCCAATACCTCTTCAGGCTTCGAGTAAAAAATATTACGGAAATCAAACTCATAATGCACTTCCGTACGCCAGTCTTGAGGTGCCTGGCCATTATGGACAAAAGGCAGCAATGAGCGGCCATCACAAGCCCTTGGCACTTGCAGACCCATCCATTCCAGCACGGTCGGCATGGTATCGATGGTTTCGGTAAAACGGTTAACAATCTGACCACGGGTAGCATTGGCCTGTTCGGATGGATCACGAACAATCATGGGAATATGGAAACTCTGGTCAAAATAACCCAGCTTGCCCAGCAGGTGGTGGTCACCCAATTGCTCGCCATGGTCACTGGTAAACACGATCAGGGTGTTGTCCCACTGGCCGGTTTTTTTCAGGTAATCAAAAACCCGGCCCAACTGGTCATCCACTTCGCTCATCAGGCCATAATAAGTAGCCCGCATCTGGCGAATTTCGGCATCATCCATCTCAGCCCCCAGGCCCTCGCCGTTTTCAAAAAACCGGTCGCGCTGAATGGAGTCCAGGTAAAACTTGAGCATGGGATGCTGTTCGGCTTCTTTGGCAACCGATTCGGCCCGCACGGCTGGCGGACAATCGGCCGGATCATACATGTCATGATAAGGTGCAGGTGCTGAAAACGGCGGATGTGGACGGTAGTAACCCAGATGCAGGAACCAGGGTTTGTCTTTAACACCATGCAAGTATTCAATCGCCTTGTTGGTAAACCAGGTGGTGTCAGACAGTTCCGCCGGCACCGAGCTGGGTTTGTTGGTCGCACCCATATCGCTTTTTTCAAGATCCTGGGGCAGCCAGATATCCCAGGGGTTTTCCGGCACCTCAAAACCTTCAGCAGCCAGCCAGGCAAAGTAAGATTCCATTTTCAGGCCCCACGATCCCACCGGACGCCAGCCTTCCATATCGCCACCCAGCACCTTGAACCGGGGGTCTTCGGCCGCCACCACACGAGGGTCAGGCGTGGTGGTGGTATAACCCACCAGGGCCGGTTCATAGCCTGCCTTGCGGACTTCCCAGGCAATGTTGGTATGCCGTGAGTCCAGCGGAATGGTGTTTTGCACGGCCCTGTGCGTCATCATGTACAGGCCGGTTAACAATGAGGCACGGCCCGGACCACAAGGCACGGCCTGGGTATAATGTTTGGCAAAAGTCACCCCCTCTTCGGCCAGGGCATCAATATTGGGCGTCTTGATAACAGGATGGCCCAGTTTGGCCAGGGTGTCGCCGCGCCATTGGTCGACAACAATCAATAATACGTTTTTTCTTTGCTTGTTCACAAAAAACTCTTTAAGAATGAAAGGTGTTAACGCAAGGTCGGGTCTAGCCGGTCACGCAGCCAATCGCCAACAATGCTAATGAAAAAAGTGGTCAGGACAATAATGAAACTGGGCGCCAGCAGAATCCAGGGAGCCGATTGCAGATATTCACGCCCATAACCCACCATATTGCCCAGGCTGGTCAAGGGCGGCTGGACCCCCAGGCCCAAAAAAGACAGACCGGACTCAAGCAGAATAATTTCAGGAAAGGTCAAGGTGACGCTGACAATAATCGTACTGGCAATATTAGGCAGCACATGGCGTATGTAAACCCGCCATGGCGAGGCGCCAATATCATGCACGGCACTGGCATAACCCTGCTCATTCGCGGCAATGGTCAGGCTGCGGGTAATCCGGGCGGTCCGTTCCCAGCCATAGCACCCCATCAAAACAATAAACAGGTTCAGGGAATTGCCGAAAAAAGCCAATACTGCCAACGCAATAATCATGAACGGCAGTGAGGCCTGAAAATCAATCAGCACCAGTACCAGTTGCTCGACCCAGCCACGGAAATGCGCTGCCAGAAAACCCAAAACCACCCCGACAAAGGCAGAAATCAGGGTACTGATGAAGGCAATCAGCAAGCTGACCTGAATCGAAATAATCACGCGAGAAAAGACATCGCGCCCCAGTTCATCGGTGCCCAGTAAGTGGTTCATTTCACCACCAAAGAAAACCGGCGGCTGCAAACGGGCCTTAAGGTCCAAAGCGCTATACGTATAAGGCGCCAGGAAATCGGCAAACACCGCCACAAACAGCATCAG
Organism: Advenella sp.; assembly: GCA_034006805.1. Classification (GTDB taxonomy): domain Bacteria; phylum Pseudomonadota; class Gammaproteobacteria; order Burkholderiales; family Burkholderiaceae_B; genus Advenella. Next base: position 8,594 of record JAVESC010000078.1, on the reverse strand, counting down.
CGCAATCCAGCCTATACCGGCCATCACCAGGGGGGGACAGGTTTTCATCCAGCGTCTGGCCAGGCCAAGGCGCGGGCTGGCGGGCATCGGTTCAACGTTAGTTTCAGCAACAACGGGTGCTGCCACCGGCAAGGTACTGACAGACGAATATTTTTGCATATTAACTCCCGGTTCCGGCATGGCCATGTCTGAGTTTGGGATCAACCAGACAATAAATGGCATCCACCAGCAGGTTGGCCGTTACCATGCTAATCGTGATCAACAGCAGGGCCGACTGCACCACGGCCAGGTCACGGTTGGAAACGGCGGATACAATAAGACGGCCAATTCCCGGCCAGGAAAAGACGCTTTCCACCACCACCGCCCCGGCAATCAAGCCACCCAGCATCAAGCCGATAATGGTAATAATGGGAATGGCGGCATTGGGCAGGGCATGCCTGATTACCACCTGGTTCCAGCTTAGCCCCTTGGCAACTGCCGCACGGATATAGGGCCGGCCCAGCACTTCAAGCATGGCTGAACGGGTAAACCGGGCAAGGACGGCAGCCCCCCCAACGGTTAAGGTAAGAATAGGCAAAATGGCCGATTGCGCCGACTCATAGCCACCACTGGGAAACCAGCCCAGACTAACGGCAAAGATCAGTACCAGCAGCAGACCCAACACAAAACTGGGCAGGGTATGCCCGGCCACCGACAGGCTCATGACAAAGCGATCAAGAAACGAGTTGCGATTCAGGGCCGCCAGGATACCCATCGGAACCCCCAGCAGCAGCTGGAATACAAAGGCAGGAAACGCAATGTACAAAGTGGCCGGCACGGCATCCAGCACCAGGGCCATGGCCGATTGGCCATCACGCATGGAAACGCCAAACTCGCCCCGGATCAAACTGGAAAAATAGCCCAGGTACTGCTGCCACAAAGGGGCATCCAGTCCCTGGCTTTTGCGAAACGCCTCAATGGCCTCTGGCGGGGCATCCGGCGAAAGTATGATTAATGCCGGATCACCTGACAGGCGCAAAATAACAAAGGCAAAGCTAAGTACCAAAAAAATCGTCAACAGCGAACGAAAAAGGCGGGAAGCGAAATAAGGCAGCATGATCATTCTCCTGCCGCAGTGGTTTGCCCTGCAACCACATCAGCCCGGTGCAGGTGACAGGCCACCTTGCGTTGCGCATCAAGCTGGACCAACTCTGGCCGCTCTTGCCGGCATCGCGGCATGGCATGCTGGCAGCGCGGGTGAAAGGCGCAACCCGCAGGCACATTAATCGGATTGGGCGGTTCACCCTGCAAAATAATCCGCTGGGAAGACTGCCCCTCCTGTCTGATCACCGGAATCGCCGACACCAGGGCCTGCGTATACGGATGCGCCGGCTTGCCAAAGACCTCTTGGGTATTGCCCTGCTCCACAATCCGGCCCAGATACATCACAGCCACTTCATCGCAGATATGCCGAACCACCTTCAAGTCGTGGCTAATGAACAAAATCGCCACATTTCTTTCCTGCTGCAAGTCTTCAAGCAAATTGATGACTTGCGCCTGAATTGAAACATCCAGGGCCGAAATGGGCTCGTCACACACCAGCAGGCTGGGCTCAAGCACCAGGGCACGGGCCAGCACGACGCGCTGGCGCTGGCCGCCCGAGAGCTCGTGCGGGTAACGGTCAAACATGTGCGGCAGCAAACCCACTGCTTTCAGGCTGGCGGCTGCCTTGCGGTGATTTTCATAGCGTGATCCATTGCCCTGCACCACCAGCGGCTCGGTCACCTGGTCAATAATCGGCAAACGGCGGTCCAGCACGGCCAGCGGATCCTGATAAATCATTTGCATGCGTTTCCTGAGCGCCCGCCATTGCGCCGTACGCCTGTGCGGCACTTCATCACCTTCAAAGCGGATATTGCCCTGGCTGGGGGCCAACAGACCAAGCACCATTTTGGCCGTGGTGGACTTGCCGCAACCGGATTCGCCCACCAGACCCAGTGTTTGACCGGCATTCAGGGTGAATGACACCCCATCGACCGCCTTCAATACATTTTTTTTACCCAACAACAATGACGCGGACTTGACCGGATAATGCCGGGCAAGTTGATTGACTTCAAGCAACAATTGACTGCTCTCCAAGATTGAAACAGGAAACAAGGTGTTCCCTGTCCAGGCAAACCTGCACAGGCTGTGCATTCACACACAACCGGGTACTGCGCTCGCAACGCGGACTGAAACTGCATCCCTGCGGCAGTTTGCCCGGTTCTGGCACAAAACCGGGAATGGATTTAAGCCGTCCCTCTGTGTGCAAATCGGGTAAGGCGGCGATCAGGCCCTGGGTATAGGGGTGAGCGGGATTGGCAAAAATCCGCTCACTGCTTGCCGTTTCAACCACCCTGCCGGCATACATCACCATCACCCGGTCACTGATATCGGCAATCACGCCCAGATCATGGGAAATCAGGGCCATAGCCATGCCAGACTCGGCACGCACCTCTTTAAGCAAGTCCAGGATCTGCGCCTGTACCGTGGCATCCAGGGCGGTGGTGGGTTCATCGGCAATCAGCAAATCGGGCTCACCCGCCAATGCCATGGCGATCATTACCCGCTGGTTCATGCCGCCGGACAGCTCATGCGGATAAGACTTCATGCGCTGGGCCGCATCGGGAATGCGGACACGGTCAAGCAGGCGCCGGGCTTCTTCTTGGGCCGCCTTGCCATGAAGGCCACGATGCAGGCTGACCGCTTCGGCCACCTGCGAGCCGATGCGATGGGCTGGGTTCAACGATGATGAAGGGTCCTGAAAAATCATGGCCATGCGTTTTCCCCTAAGGCCGGTCATGACCTTTTGGGGGGCCGACAGGATTTCCTGCCGGTTCAGCGTTACCGAACCGGACAGGTGGGCCCGTTTGCCCAGCAGACCCATGATAGCCAGCCAGGTAACGCTTTTGCCGCAACCGGACTCGCCCACAATCCCAACCGTTTCACCCGGCAGGATATCCAGGTCAATACCGTGCAGCACCTGCACGATACGCTCATTCTGTTCAAACGCCACTTTCAGGTTGCGTATGCCAAGAATGGCTTCCTGATTGGCCGGTGCAGCCACGCCATGGATGGCATGCAGGCCTGCGGGCGGGTGTAGCAGGATTTCCTGCTGCCGCCTGTCATGGACCTTGTCAGCAGCTTGGGCTTCTGGAAGTGGAAGAGGCAATTGCATGATGATTCAGACCCGATACTTTACTTGAACTTGACGTTTTCAGCGCGGAAATCCATCATGAAGTTGGGTGCCCACTTCCAGTCGATGTCCTTGCGTTTGCCGTAAAACAAGGCATTACTGTGCAACACGGTATAAGCCGGGTCTTCACGCTCGCTGATCTCCAGCATGCGCTGGAAAGCAGCCTTGCGCTCGGCCGGATCCACCGATGTTTCCAGCACCAGGGACAGTTGGTTGAACTCGTCATTGGACCATTCGCCATTCTGCTGTTGCTGACCGTTAGGGCCGTGCTGGTTCACCAAAGAACTCACCGGATCGCTATACGGGGCCGAATTGGACCAGTCACGAACGCCCCGGTTGGTTTTTTCAAAAATCTGCTGCCAGTTTTCTTTCATTTGCAGCTCAACATTCAAACCAACGGCACGCCACATTTCAACCAGAATCTGCGCGGTCTGGGTCTGGTTAATGTAATAGTTGTTCAGGGCGCGGTAGGGAATCGGCTCACCGTTATAGCCCGCCTCCTTCAGCAATTTTTTGGCCAGCTCAGGGTTGTATTCAGGTACGCTCCAGTCTTTCAGGAACATATCCCCATAATATTCCCACTGCAAACCGGCAGGTATGCTGGTACGGTTATCCCACAAGGCCTGAACAATCGCGTCACGATCAATGGCATGAGTCATGGCCTGGCGTACCTTTGGATTGGCCAGCACCGGATGACTTTTGTCAAAGACAGTAATACGGTGGTTCAACACAGGCCCACCCACCACTTCAAACTTGTTGTTGGCTTCAATGGTTTTGATCTGATCAGGCGGGATATCGGTCACAAAATCATACTGTCCGGAAAGCAGACCATTGATGCGGGAAGCCACTTCAGGCACCACCACGTAACGGATTTCTTTTACACTGGGTTTACCACCAAAATAATCATCATGGGCCTGCAAAACCAGATACTGATCAGGCTTAAATTCCTTGACTTTGAATGGACCTGCACTGACCGGGTCTCTGGCCCAGCTGTTCCAGTCTTTGGAGGCCAGATAGGCTTTTTTCGAGACAATTTCGGAACCCGAGCGGGCAATCCGGCCTTCCAGCGTCAGGTCGGGCATGGCATTGACAAGGTGTACGGTATAGTCATCAATCACCTTGACTGCTTCCAGTGAAGGCCACAGGCGACGTGCAATGGCAACCACCTCTGCGGGTGGTTCAATCGTGGTAGTGGTATTTGCAGTAGCCAGTTTTTTGCCATTGTCCATTGCAATGGTTTGGTTATCTTTTTGCGCACGACGTGGCTCAGTCTTGCCAAACATGCGTTCAGGACCAAAACTGAAAGCCACATCTTCAGCGGTCATCTCTTCACCATTGTGAAATTTGACGCCTTTACGCAGCTTCAGCTCTACGGTATTGTTATCAATACGTTTCCAGGATTCGGCAATACCCGGCGTTTGTGACATATCACCGGTGGCATCCAGCTGGATCAGGCCTGAATAAATCATGGGCAGCACACGGCTTCCCACGTTGCTTTGTTCACGCAAGGGGTCTAGCGAACCCGAATTGACCACCTGCTGGACGGCAACGGTAATGACCGGTCTGTCATCAGCTGGCTGGGCCAGCAACTGGCCTGATAGAAAGGGCGAAGAAAAGGCAAAGGCAGTGCTTATCAACAGCATGCCGCGGCGGGTAATTTTCATTGAACTTCCATAAAAATGACATACAAGTAACAGAACGCTTTCTGTCACCAATCAGTAGTTAATTATTTTTATTCAAAATAACTTTTCATGGAATTCTATGCGGTTTATATTTCAGGGTAATTACCAATATTGTTTTAAATTTATATTATTATTAATAAATATTTTGTAAAATTAATACCCTTGAAACAAGGATAATATAAGTATTAAATAAAATTTAAGTCTAAATTACATTTAATAAAAATGAAATAAAAAAGCACTGGCTTGAACACCAGTGCTTTTTAAAACAATTCGAAAAATCAAGACAGCCGATGTTATCCCCGATTGGGAACCGGCTGGATATGACGTGCTTCTTTACGCTTTTGCAACCACTCCATCAGGATTTTAAGAAACAAGGTCATCAGAGCCATCAGGGCCAGCACACTAGCAGCGGTAAAGGCCGCTGCCACCTTGTAATCGTTATTTAACTGGTCTACCAGCAATGGCAAAGTCAGGGTCTGGTTCATGATGGTACCGGACACCACCGCCACCGCGCCGTATTCACCCACCGCGCGGGCATTGCTCAAGACGGCCCCGTACAACAGGCCCCATTTAATATTGGGTAAGGTCACCTTGGTAAAGATTTGCCAGCCATTGGCACCCAGCGTTAGGGCGGTCACTTCTTCATCCAGCCCCTGCGCCCTGATAAGCGGAATTAAAATACGGGCCACATAGGGTGAGGTCACAAATACCGTCACCAATATAATGGCAGGCCAGGCAAACACCACCTGGATATCATTGGCCGACAGCCATTGTCCCAAGGCGCTTTCCCGGCCAAACAGGATCAGGTAACAGAATCCGGCCACCACGGGTGAAGTGGCATAAGGAATGTTCACCAAGGCCTGCAGCAGCTTTTTTCCCTTGAACTCGTAATGGGTAATGCACCATGCCAGCATGACGCCGAAGACGATATTAACCGGCACCGCCACCAGCGCCGCCAGTACGGTAAGGCCAATGGCATGCAACATATAGTCTTCGGTCAGGTTGCTCCACATCGCGGCAATACCATCGCCCAATGCCATCGTAAAAATCAATGCCAGGGGCAATGCCAGTAACACAATGGCAAGCACGATGCCCAAACCAATCAGGAACCACTGTCCAAAAGAATCCGGTTTTTGTCCACTCATTTTATCTTCTACTTGTCTTCGTATTTATCAAGGAAATTGCTTTGCCACCATTGCAAGACAAACAGCAATAACAAGGAAGCAATCAGGACCACAGAAGCAATGGCCGCCGCCGAATGGTATTCGAACTCTTGCAAGCGCACAAACAACATCAATGATGTCACTTCGGTTTCAAAAGGAATATTACCGGCAATCATGATGACCGCACCGAATTCACCCAGACTGCGGATAAACGCCTGTGAAGCACCGGCAATCAGGGCGGGACGCACCGCCGGGAACAGCACCCTGGAAAATGTCTGCCATTTATCCGCCCCCAGCATAGAGGCGGCCTCTTCGTATTCTCCCTTGAGGTCTTCAAGCACGGGCTGCACCGAACGCACAATGAAAGGAATACTGGTAAAAATCATGGCCAGCACAATCCCCGGGAAGGCATAGGAAATCTTGATGCCCACGGCGGCAAACCACTGCCCAACCCAACCACTGGGTGCAAACAGGGCCGACAGGGTTAGCCCGGCAACCGCGGTTGGCAGGGCAAACGGCAAATCCATTAAAGAGTCAAGCAGGCGTTTGCCCGGGAAGTCATAGCGGGTGATAATCCAGGCAAACAGAAACCCGATCACACAAACCAGGATGGTTGAATACAAGGCACCCAGAATAGTTACCCGGTAACTGCTTAGCACACGCGGATCGGTAATCGCCCCCCAATATTCCGCCCATGTCATCCCGCTTACATAAATAAGCAGGGTTGACAGGGGAATCAGGATGATCAGGCTGATATACAAAACGGAAAAACCGAAGGTCGGGCCAAAGCCCGGCAACAACGGTGTCCGTTTAAAAAATGAGAATGTGGTTGACATCAAGAATACTTAATTAGCGACGCTTGGATAACAAGCCGTCAAGTATACCGCCAGACGCAAAATGATTTTGCTGGATTTCATTCCATGACCCCAACACTTCGGTTGGATTAATGGTACGCACCGGTGCATACTGGCCTTCTGTTGCCTTGACCACTTCGGGGTCATTCACGCGCAGGTTAAAGGTGGTTAACAGCGCCTGGATATCTTTGCTGTACTGGAACTCCAGGTATTCTTTTGCCAATTCGCGTGAACCACGGCTGTCAGCCACTTTGTCTACAATGGCTACCGGGAATTCGGCCAGCACTGAAACCGGGGGCACCACCACTTCAAAACCCTTGGCTTTATATTCTTTGTCATTGGCAATATTAATGACTTCAGATTCAAAAGACAGTAATGCATCGCCCTGTTCGTTTTGTGCAAAGGCAACCGTTGCAGCCCGGCCACCGGTGGGGAAGTTAACCACATTGCCCAGCAATTTGCCGACAAATTCCTTCACTTTTTCTTCATCGCCGTTGAATTTTTCATTGGCGTACAACCAGGCACCCAGGTAAGAATAACGGGCATTACCGGATGTTTTCGGGTTGGGGAAAACCACTTTGACATCCTCACGGACCAGATCATCCCAGGATTTGATGTTTTTTGGATTGCCCTCACGCACCAGGAAAGCGATCGTGCTGTAATAAGGTGAGCTGTTGTTCTCAAAGGATTTTTGCCAGTCTTCTTTAACCAGGCCATTTTTTTCCAGAAAATTGATGTCGGTGACCTGGTTAAAAGTAACCACATCCACTTTTTTACCCTGGACAATATCCTGGGCCTGGCGGGAAGTACCCGCAAATGATTGGTCAATCTTCACGTCCTCGCCCGTTTTGGCTTTCCAGTACTCAACAAACTTGGGGTTAATGGCGCCAAACAGCTCGCGGGCAACATCATAAGAAGCATTCAGGATTGAGTTTTCCTGGGCTTGTGCTGCCGTTGCAGAAAAAGCGGACACTGTCGCCACAGCCAGAATTATTTTCTTCAACATAGTCGTTATCTCGTTCAAATAAGTAAGTTTTGCAGGTACCTTTATTCTTTTTTACCCACAGTGATTGCTTAGTTACCAACTGAAAGTTATTAGCGTAAGGTTGAAGCAAGAATAACAAAGAGACATATACATAGGAACGACCAAATAATAATTTCCATATTACCAAAAATAATATAAAGCCTTATTCCAATAAAAAAGCGGCGTTGCCTGCCGGTCATCTCTGCCGGGGCAACGTCGCTTTTGCACTAAAACCCACCTGTTTGCCAGGCGGCCAGATTAAGTCTTAATAATGAATCACGGTGCGAATGGATTTACCTTCGTGCATCAAGTCAAACGCCTCATTAATGCGTTCCAGCGGCAAGGTGTGGGTAATGTACGGGTCCAGATCCAGTTCACCCGCCATGGCCTGCTCTACCATGCCGGGCAGCTGGGTACGTCCTTTTACACCGCCAAAGGCACTGCCACGCCACACGCGACCGGTTACCAGCTGGAACGGACGGGTGCAAATTTCCTGACCGGCCCCTGCCACCCCAATAATCACGCTTTCGCCCCAGCCCTTATGGCAGCATTCCAGGGCTGAACGCATCACGTCTACATTACCAATACATTCAAAACTGAAATCAACCCCGCCATCGGTCATGTCAACAATGACTTCCTGGATGGGACGGTCATGGT
>JAVESC010000077.1:0-12746 GCA_034006805.1 Advenella sp. | reverse complement strand
GGAATACCCCGTTTTTTGGCGGCAGACAAATCAACCTGGTTGGTACCTATGCAAAAGCATCCAACCGCAATCAGTTTCTTGGCCGCAGCAAACACCTCTTCGGTCAATTGCGTACGCGAACGGATACCCACAAAATGCGCATCGGCAATCGCTTCTTTCAATTGATCGCTATCCAGTGCTTTTTTCTGATAGTCAATTTGTGTATAGCCCGATGCATGCAAAACATCAATCGCGTTCTGGTGAACACCTTCCAGCAACAGGAATTTGATTTTGCTTTTGTCTAATGAGAACTTTTCCATACCACTTTCCATAAGAAAATAACAATTTATGTAACTATTGTATAGTAATTTACTCGGGTATATGCCAATTGCCAATCCCCGAATCCATAAAAAAATCGCCTGATTGTGACATCAGGCGATTGATCAGCGTCAACAGCAACAGTTATTATTCTGCTGCGGGTGGTTCATCTGAAGGCGTGTTGTTAAACGGTGCAAAAATACTTTCCAGTGAAACCGGTGCTGAAGTCGGTTCTTCGAAAGGATTTTCTTTAGCACGTGCTGCCATACGTTCTGCACGTTCATTTTCTTCCTTCACTTTACGGGCATGGTGATAAGCCAGGCCAGTACCTGCCGGAATCAGGCGACCCACAATCACGTTTTCTTTCAGGCCACGCAGTTCATCACGTTTACCCATGATGGCTGCTTCGGTAAGAACACGGGTTGTTTCCTGGAACGATGCCGCTGAAATGAAGGAATCGGTAGAAAGCGAGGCTTTCGTGATACCCAACAGAACGTTATCGTAGGTTGCCGGTATTTTATTATCGGCAGTCATGCGATCATTTTCATTCAGCAGTTCTGAACGCTCAACTTGTTCACCCGGGATGAATGATGTATCACCCGCGTCAACAATATTTACACGACGCAGCATCTGACGAACAATCACTTCAATGTGCTTGTCGTTGATCTTCACGCCTTGCAAACGGTAAACGTCCTGAACTTCGTTAACCACATAATTGGCCAGTTGCTCAATACCCTTCAAACGCAGAATATCGTGCGGGTCAGCCGGGCCGTCAACAATCAACTCACCCTGGTTAACCACCTGACCATCGTGAACCATGACCTGTTTCTCTTTAGGAATCAGGAATTCATGGGCGACGCCATCGATATCGGTTAACACCAGACGCTGTTTACCTTTGGTGTCTTTACCAAAAGAAACGGTACCGGTCACATCAGCCAAAATACCGGCGTCTTTGGGTGAACGGGCTTCAAACAGCTCGGCCACACGTGGCAGACCCCCGGTAATATCACGGGTTTTCTGTGATTCTTGTGGAATACGGGCCAACACCTCACCAATATTAACCTGCTGTCCGTCACGAACCGTAATCAGGGCACCAACCGGGAACGAAATATTCACCGAGTGATCGGTACCGGCAATCTTGACCTCTTCTCCAACTTCATTCAGAAGCTTGATCTGAGGACGCATCATGATCTTGCCACCACGCGTTTTCGGTGTAATAACCACCAAGGTAGACAAGCCGGTAATATCATCAAGCTGCTTGGCGACGGTTACGCCTTCTTCGATATTTTCGAAGCGGACGCTTCCGGTATACTCAGAAACAATCGGACGAGTCAGTGGATCCCAGGTGGCCAGACGAGCACCTGCTTTAACAGCCTCGTTGTCACCCACCAGAATAGTGGCGCCATAAGGAATTTTGTGGCGTTCACGTTCACGGTTGCTATCATCAAAAATAACAATTTCACCCGAACGGGAAATGGCAATGCGTTCGTTCTTGGCATTGGTCACATAGCGCATGGAACTGGTAAAACCAACCGTACCGGCTGATTTGGTTTCAACAGCAGACGCCATCGCGGCACGTGATGCGGCACCACCAATGTGGAAAGTACGCATCGTAAGCTGAGTACCTGGCTCACCAATTGACTGGGCTGCAATAACACCCACTGCTTCACCGGTATTAACCAGATAACCACGACCCAGATCACGACCATAACAATGGGCACACAATCCATGACGGGTTTCACATGTCAGCGGTGTACGGATTTTGACTTCATCAACGCCCAGCTTATCGATCAGCTCAACGACATCTTCGTCAAGCATGGTACCAGCGGTAATAGCGGTTTCCTGAGTATCAGGATTAACAATATCCACCGCGGTTACACGACCCAGAATACGGTCACGTAACGGTTCGATAACCTCACCACCTTCCAGCAGGGCTTTCATGACATAGCCCTGGCTTGTGCCACAATCGGTTTCAGTAATGACCAGATCCTGGGTTACGTCAACCAGACGGCGCGTCAGGTAACCCGAGTTCGCCGTCTTCAATGCGGTATCGGCCAGACCTTTACGCGCCCCGTGAGTGGAAATAAAGTACTGAAGAACGTTCAGGCCTTCACGGAAGTTTGCGGTAATCGGGGTTTCAATAATGGAGCCATCGGGCTTGGCCATCAGGCCACGCATACCGGCCAGCTGACGGATCTGGGCAGCAGAACCCCGGGCACCGGAGTCAGCCATCATGTAGATGGAGTTGAATGATTCCTGACGGACTGTATCACCGAAACGATCTTCAACCGGTTCGGTTGCCAGCTGTTCCATCATGGCCTTGCCGATCTTGTCACCAGCCTTGCCCCAGATATCCACCACGTTGTTATAGCGTTCCTGGGCGGTTACCAGACCTGAAGAGTACTGTTTGTCAATTTCCTTGACTTCTCCACTGGCCTGTTCAAGGATTTCTTCCTTGTTGGTTGGGATAACCATATCGCCCATGGCAATAGAAATACCTGCCCGGGTTGCCAGACGGAAACCGTTTTGCATTAACTTGTCAGCAAAAATAACGGTATCACGCAGGCCACAACGACGGAAAGACTGGTTAATAAGGCGTGAAAGTTCTTTTTTCTTCAGCGACCGGTTAAGTACTGAGAATGGCAGGCCTTTAGGCAAAATTTCAGACAGCATGGCGCGGCCAACCGTTGTTTCAAAACGGCGCAACACCGGTTGCCATTCATCATTTTCATCTTTGACGTACTCGTTCAGACGAACAGTAATGCGTGAATGAAGCTCAACCACACCATTGTCATAGGCACGATGCACCTCGGCCAAATCGGCAAAGAACAGGCCTTCACCCTTGCCATTGATACGCTCACGGGTTGTGTAATACAAGCCCAGCACGATATCCTGTGAAGGAACAATGGAAGGTTCGCCACTGGCAGGGAACAGCACGTTGTTGGTCGCCAGCATCAAGGTACGGGCTTCCAGCTGTGCCTCAAGTGACAATGGAACGTGAACCGCCATCTGGTCACCGTCAAAGTCGGCGTTAAACGCCGCACAAACCAGCGGGTGCAATTGGATTGCCTTACCTTCGATCAGGACCGGTTCAAAGGCCTGAATACCCAAACGGTGCAGCGTTGGTGCACGGTTAAGCATAACAGGATGCTGGCGGATGACTTCCTCAAGAATATCCCATACCACGGGTTCCTGGGCTTCAACCAGTTTCTTGGCAGCCTTGATGGTGGTGGCCAGACCCATGGTTTCAAGACGGTTGAAAATGAACGGTTTAAACAGTTCAAGCGCCATTAATTTGGGCAAACCGCATTGATGCAAAAGCAGCTGCGGACCCACCACAATAACCGAACGACCAGAGTAGTCAACCCGTTTACCCAACAGGTTCTGACGGAAACGGCCGCTCTTGCCCTTGATCATGTCGGACAGGGATTTGAGCTGGCGCTTGTTGGCACCCGTCATGGCTTTACCACGACGGCCGTTATCCAGCAGTGAATCTACCGCTTCCTGCAGCATACGTTTTTCGTTGCGCAGGATGATATCGGGTGCTTTCAGTTCGATCAGGCGTTTCAGACGGTTATTACGGTTAATAACACGGCGATACAGATCGTTCAGATCTGACGTGGCAAAACGACCACCATCCAGCGGTACCAACGGACGCAAGTCGGGTGGCAGCACAGGCAGCACTTCCAGGATCATCCAGTCAGGCTTGATGCCTGATTTCTGGAAGCCTTCAATAACCTTCAGGCGCTTGGAGATTTTCTTGATCTTGGCATCGGAAGAAGTGGCCTTCAATTCGGCCCGCAATGCTTCTGCTTCACGGTCAATGTCAATCGTGCGCAGCAGTTCGCGAATTGCTTCAGCACCCATTAAGGCTGTGAAATCATCGCCATATTCTTCTGTTTTAGCCAGGAAGTCATCGTCAGACATGATCTGACCGCGTTTTAGCGGTGTCATGCCCGGTTCAATCACGCACCATGCCTCGAAGTACAGAACCCGCTCGATATCGCGCAGGGTCATGTCAAGTACCATGCCCAAACGGGACGGCAAGCTTTTCAGGAACCAGATGTGCGCAACCGGACTGGCCAGTTCAATATGGCCCATGCGCTCGCGACGAACTTTGGTAACCGTAACTTCGACGCCGCATTTTTCACAAATGACACCACGATGTTTCAGTCGTTTGTATTTCCCGCAAAGACATTCATAATCTTTGATGGGACCAAAAATCTTGGCGCAAAACAAACCATCACGTTCGGGTTTAAACGTACGATAGTTGATGGTTTCGGGTTTGCGCACTTCACCATAAGACCACGAACGGATTTTTTCTGGAGAAGCAATCCCGATCTTGATGATATCAAATTGATCATCTTGCGAGATTTGTTTGAATAAACCTAGTAATCCCTTCATTCTTTACGCTCCAAATCCATATCGAGTGACAGTGATCGAATTTCCTTGACCAACACGTTAAACGATTCTGGCATACCTGCATCAATTACATGATCGCCCTTAACGATGTTTTCATACACTTTGGTACGACCGTTAATGTCATCCGACTTAACGGTCAACATTTCCTGCAATGTGTATGAAGCACCATATGCCTCAAGCGCCCAAACTTCCATCTCACCAAAACGCTGGCCACCAAACTGGGCTTTACCACCCAACGGCTGCTGGGTAACCAATGAGTAAGGACCCGTAGAACGAGCATGCATCTTATCGTCAACCAGGTGATGCAGCTTCAGATAGTGCATATAACCAATTGTGACAGGACGCTCGAAACGGTCTCCGGTACGGCCATCGAACAGATAAGCCTGTGTGCGGGTGTCTGTCAGTTCCAGCTGCTCTTTAATCTCATCGGGATAAGCAATCTTCAGCATGGTATCGATTTCTTCTTCGGTAGCACCGTCAAAGACCGGCGTTGCCAAAGGAACACCGTTTTTCAGATTGTGAGCCATATCAATGATCTCTTCATCGCTCAACACTTCAAGGTGAGCCTTGCTACCGGCTGTGTTGTAAACGGTATTCAGGAACTCACGCAATTGCTCAACCTGCACTTCGCGCTCATCACGAAGCATGTCGGCAATACGATAGCCAATACCTTTTGCAGCCCAACCCAAATGAACTTCAAGCACCTGGCCCACGTTCATCCGTGAAGGAACGCCCAAGGGGTTCAATACGATGTCAGCAGGCGTACCGTCAGCCATATGAGGCATATCTTCAACGGGGGTAATACGGGATACAACACCCTTGTTACCATGACGGCCAGCCATTTTATCGCCAGGTTGCAGACGACGTTTAACAGCCAGATAGACCTTGATCATTTTCAGGACACCGGGGGGCAATTCATCACCCTGTGTCAGCTTCTTGCGCTTTTCTTCAAAGGCCAGGTCAAACTCATGACGTTTCTGTTCAACCGATTCTTTAATCTGCTCCAGGGCAACCGCATGGTCTTCGTCAGCAAGACGAATGTCAAACCACTGCCAGCGATCAACACCTTCAAGATACTCGGCGGTAATTGCGGTGCCTTTTGGCAGGCGATTTGGACCACCGTTAACCGTTTTGCCAATCAGCAATTTGCGGATACGGTCAAATGTATCGTTTTCAACAATACGCAACTGGTCATTCAGATCCATGCGATAGCGGCTAAGTTCATCATTAATGATGGATTCAGCACGTTTATCGCGTGGCACGCCTTCACGGGTAAATACCTGAACGTCAATAACCGTTCCCACCATGCCTGAAGGCACGCGCAAGGAGGTATCTTTCACGTCTGAGGCTTTTTCACCAAAAATCGCGCGCAGCAGTTTTTCTTCCGGCGTCAGCTGGGTTTCACCTTTTGGTGTTACCTTGCCAACCAGTACGTCATCGGCACGTACTTCAGCACCAATATAAACAATACCGGCCTCGTCAAGACGGTTTAACTGTGCTTCAGGCAGGTTGCTGATATCGCGGGTGATTTCTTCATTACCCAGTTTGGTATCACGCGCAACAACGGTCAATTCTTCAATGTGAATTGACGTATAACGATCATCGGCAACCACTTTTTCGGAAATAAGGATTGAATCCTCGTAGTTATAACCGTTCCAGGGCATGAAAGCGATCAGCATGTTCTGACCCAGTGCCAGCTCACCCAGATCGGTAGAAGCACCATCAGCCAGCACGTCGCCACGGGCAACATGATCGCCACGTTTGACAATAGGACGCTGGTTAATATTGGTATTCTGGTTAGAACGGGTATATTTGATCATGTTGTAGATATCTACACCCACCTCACCTGCCTGGTTCTCTTCGTCATTAACACGAATAACCACACGCTCGGCATCAACGTGATCAACAATACCACCACGCTGCGCCTGTACGGTTGTACCAGAGTCAACTGCAACAGTACGTTCAATACCGGTACCTACCAATGGCTTTTCAGGACGCAGGCAAGGAACGGCCTGACGTTGCATGTTGGCACCCATCAGAGCCCGGTTCGCGTCATCGTGCTCAAGGAAAGGAATCAGGGAAGCCGCAACCGACACAATTTGTGAAGGAGCAACGTCCATGTAGTGAATATTGCCAGGCGCTGTCAGCATGGTTTCACCCGCTTCACGACAAGCAATCAGGTCTCCTGCAAAACTGCCATCTTCATTCAGTTCTGCGTTAGCCTGAGCAATCACATAACGGCTTTCTTCAATAGCGGACAGGTAATCAATTTGATCACTGACTTTGCCATCGATAATTTTGCGGTAAGGCGTTTCAAGGAAACCATACTCGTTCAGGCGTGCATACAACGCCATGGAGTTGATCAGACCAATGTTTGGGCCTTCAGGCGTTTCGATGGGGCATACGCGACCATAGTGAGTCGGGTGTACGTCACGAACCTCAAAGCCGGCACGTTCACGGGTCAGACCGCCAGGGCCAAGTGCAGAAACACGGCGTTTGTGCGTAATTTCTGACAATGGGTTGGTTTGGTCCATAAACTGGGAAAGCTGGCTTGAACCGAAGAATTCCTTGATAGCGGCAGAAATAGGCTTGGAGTTGATCAGGTCATGCGGCATCAGGTTATCGGCTTCAGCCTGACCCAGACGCTCTTTCACGGCGCGTTCAACACGAACCAGACCGGCACGGAACTGGTTTTCGGCCAATTCACCAACACAACGGACACGGCGGTTACCCAGGTGATCGATATCATCAATCACACCCTGGCCGTTACGCAGCGCAACCAATACCTTGATGGTTTCAAGAATATCTTCATCGGTAAGCGTCATTGGGCCGGTAATTTCATCACCACGACCCAGACGACGGTTTACTTTCATGCGGCCGACACGTGACAAATCATACGTGTCTTCGCTATAAAACAGACGCTGGAACAGGGCCTCGACAGCTTCTTCGGTTGGAGGCTCACCTGGACGCATCATGCGGTAAATAGCGATACGCGCGGCATTCTGGTCGACGGTGTCGTCGGTACGCAGGGTTAGTGAAATATAAGCACCACGATCCAGTTCGTTGGTGTAAATGGTCTGAAATTCGCGAATATTGGCATCACGCATTTTTTCCAGCAAAGATTCGGTAATTTCATCATTGGCATTGGCAATGATTTCACCGGTTTCTTCACTAATGATGTTTTTTGCCAACACTTCACCGATCAGGAAATCTTCCGGTACGGAAATACGCTCGATCTTGGCCGCAGCCAGATCACGCAAATGCCTGGTGTTGATCCGTTTGTCTTTTTCAACAATAACATTGCCGTCTTTATCTTTCAGATCAAACCCGAGAACGTCTCCTTTCCAGCGCTCAGGGACGAACTCCATGATGGCACCCGTTGATTTCAACTCATAATGATCGAAATCAAAGAAATGCGCGAGAATGGTTTCGGGCTGCATGCCAATGGCTTTAAGCAGAATGGAAACCGGCATTTTACGACGGCGGTCGATACGGAAAAACAGGATATCTTTTGGATCAAATTCGAAGTCTAACCAGGAGCCGCGGTAAGGAATCACGCGGGCTGAAAACAGCAATTTACCTGAACTGTGGGTTTTACCACGATCATGTTCAAAGAAAACGCCTGGTGAACGGTGTAACTGGGAAACAATGACACGTTCGGTGCCATTGATCACGAAAGAACCGGTATCAGTCATGAGTGGCATTTCACCCATATAAACTTCCTGTTCTTTCACTTCTTTAATCGTTGGTTTGCTTACTTCGCGGTCCAGAAGTACCAAGCGTACTTTAGCGCGCAGGGGTGAAGCATAGGTCAAACCGCGCAGCTGACATTCTTTAACATCAAATACGGGTTCGCCCAACACATAACTAACAAACTCTAGACGAGCCATGCCGTTATGGCTGATAATAGGAAAAATTGAATTGAACGCAGCTTGCAGACCTTCGTCTTTGCGTACTGACGAACGAGCATCAGATTGTAAAAATGTACGGTAAGAATGTAATTGCGTTGCTAGTAAGTAGGGAACATCCTGAACATCTTCACGTTTTGCGAAGCTTTTACGGATACGCTTTCTTTCTGTGTACGAGTAAGGCATGAGCACTCCGACTCGAGAGGTTGCACGGACTATGGGACTCCATAACCGTTTGGGTTTTACGACTCCACGAAAAACGGCTTTTATTAATGTAGCATTAAACTTAATGCAATAAAGCGCGTCTTTCCTGAAAGCGCAAAAACCCGGAGGTAGCAAGAGCCACTCCGGGTAACATTAAGTAAAGATTACTTAAGTTCGACTTTAGCGCCAGCTTCTTCAAGCTTCTTCTGGGCTTCTTCAGCTTCAGCTTTAGACAAGCCTTCTTTAACAGCTTTAGGAGCACCGTCAACCAGTTCTTTAGCTTCTTTCAGGCCCAGACCTGTCAGTTCGCGAACTGCTTTAATAACGTTAACTTTTGATGCGCCAACTTCAGCCAGGAAAACTGTAAATTCAGTTTGCTCAGCTGCTGCTGCACCAGCGTCGCCACCAGCAGCAGGTGCTGCTACGGCTACGGCTGCTGCTGCAGACACGCCAAATTTTTCTTCCATTTCTGTAATCAGTTCGGACAATTCCAGCACGGTCATGCTAGCGATTGCGTCCAGAATTTCTGCTTTGCTTAAAGCCATTTTAAGAACTCCAAATAAATAAATTTAATGCCAGGGTTTTGTATCGCTTAGTCTTTAAAAAAGATCCAATAAAGCTTGCCTTATGCAGCTTCTTTTTGATCGCGCACGGCAGCAAGGCCACGAACGAACTTGGTTGGAACTTCATTAAGCGTACGCACAAATTGTGCAACAGGTGCTTGCATGGTACCCAACAGTTTCGCCAGCAACTCTTCGCGAGAAGGCATTGTTGCCAATGCTTTAACGCCAGCTTCGTCTAAAAGATTGTTTGGTAATGAACCAGCTTTCAGAACGATTTTGTCGTTGGTTTTGGCGAATGTAGAAAGTACTTTTGCAGCCGCTACAGGATCACTACTGACCGCATAGATCAGGGGACCTGTCAATTGATCGGATAAACCCTCGAAAGGTGTACCGGCAATTGAGCGACGTACAAGCGTGTTTTTCAGGACACGCAGATACACACCAGATTCACGTGCAGTTTTGCGCAATACGGTGACAGAAGCAACGTCAATACCACGGTACTCAGCAACAATAACAGATTGAGCATTGGCAACTTGTGCCGATACTTCTTCAATTACTGCCGCTTTCTCATTACGATTGAGACTCACGGTTTGAACACTCCATCTAAAGACGCGGGAGGGAAGGGTTCCCAATTACGTCAACCATATGCGGCGTACCTCTGGTAGAGCTCTGAATAGAATTCTTCCATGGGACGCCGTCTACGTTGGATCCGGAAACTTCCCGGGATTAAGTCAGGTAAAAACTTGCCCGACTCCAACGGTCTTTGACAGCAATGCCCGGTGCACGACCAGACATAGCCCAAAGTTCTTTAACGTCAGACTGCCAAAGAGGCAATCTCAACTTTGGCTCCGCCACCCATTGTGGATGACACAGCCACTTTACGCAGGTAAACACCTTTTGAGGTAGCAGGACGTGCTTTGTTCAAAGCATCAATCAGTGCTGCCAGGTTTTCCTGCAATTGTTCTGTACCAAAAGATGCACGACCGATTGTTGCATGGATAATACCAGCTTTGTCGGTACGATACTGAATTTGACCGGCTTTTGCATTTTTAACTGCAGTCGCCACGTCGGGAGTTACAGTACCTACTTTAGGGTTTGGCATCAGGCCACGGGGACCCAAAATTTGACCCAATGCACCAACAACACGCATTGTATCGGGTGAAGCGATAACGATATCAAAATCAAATTGACCGGCCTTGATCTGGTCTGCCAGATCTTCCATGCCAACGATATCAGCACCCGCTTCTTTGGCGGCTTCAGCTTTTTCACCTTGTGCAAATACAGCAACACGCACGGATTTACCGGTACCGGCAGGCAATACAACTGAACCACGGACCAATTGATCGGATTTTTTAGGGTCAATACCCAATTGTACCGCTACATCAATGGATTCATCGAATTTAGCAGTCGCAGTTTCCTTAACCAGCGTCAGGGCTTCTGAAACAGGATACAGTTTGGTGCGATCAATTTTTTCTGCAATTGCTGCAGCGCGTTTAGATAACTTGGCCATTAGATTACACCCTCAACTGTGATACCCATGCTGCGTGCGCTACCAGCGATCGTACGAACAGCAGCGTCCAGATCGGCAGCGGTCAGGTCAGGTTCTTTGGTTTTGGCAATTTCTTCAGCCTGTGCACGTGTCAATGTACCAACTTTGTCAGTATGTGGACGTGGGGAACCTTTCTGGATACCTGCTGCTTTCTTGATCAGAATAGTAGCAGGAGGGGTTTTCATGATGAACGTGAATGATTTATCTGCAAAAGCAGTAATCACTACAGGAATTGGCAAACCGGGTTCCATGCCTTGTGTTTTAGCATTGAACGCTTTGCAGAACTCCATAATATTCAGACCACGTTGACCCAAAGCAGGGCCAATTGGAGGTGATGGATTAGCTTTACCAGCTGGCACTTGCAGCTTGATGAAGCCGACGATTTTTTTCGCCATTTTTAGCTCCTTACGGGTAATAACGCAATAATGATCTTGCTCCCCGGGTTAATAAAATCAGACCTTTTCGACCTGACTGAAATCCAGTTCTACGGGTGTTGCACGACCAAAAATCGTGACACTGACACGTACTTTACTTTTTTCGTAGTTAACTTCTTCAACGTTACCGTTAAAGTCGGCAAATGGGCCTTCTTTAACACGAAGCATTTCGCCAACTTCGAATAATATTTTCGGACGGGGTTTTTCACCACCTTCTTCAATCTGAGACAGAATTTTTTCAACTTCTTTCTCGGAAATGGGGGTTGGCCTATTGCCTGATCCACCCAGGAATCCGGTAACACGGTTTGTATTTTTTACAAGATGCCATGTTTCATCGGTAAGGTCCATTTCAACCAGGACATAACCTGGGAAAATACGACGCTCTGTGATGGATTTTTGACCGCCTTTGACCTCAATCACTTCTTCTGAAGGTACCAGAATGCGACCAAATGAAGTTTGCAAGCCAGCACGCTCGATTTTTTCGAGCAGGGCTTTATGAACACTTTTTTCCATGCCAGAATAGACATGCACAACGTACCAACGCTTACTCATTTGCTTGTCCTTAGTTCCAGCCTAATGCGACGCCATAGATAAGCCAACCTAACACTTTATCTACAATCCAAAGAAATAATGCCATTACGCTGACAAATGCAAATACAATGCCCGTCATTTGAATGGTTTCTTTTCTGGTTGGCCATATTACGCGTTTTAATTCATTGTATGAACCGGTAGCAAAACTGACAATGCGCTTACCAGGCTCGCTGAACCATACTAGCAAAGCCGCAACAATCAAGCTACCAATAAAAATACCTACACGCGCATAACCATTTAAATCACTAAAAAATGAATACGCAAATATACCCGCAGCAATAACAACGATTGCCATAACAATTTTGGCTTTATCTGCAGGTTGGGTGATGGTTTCTACACTACTGTTTGACATTTGCTTGAGCAGCCTTCTTTTAGCGGCGCCATAATAATGGTGGCAGGGGCAGTAGGAATCGAACCTACAACCTTCGGTTTTGGAGACCGACGCTCTGCCAATTGAGCTATACCCCTAATTTTTTAATTTCTGTACTGATTTACAGAAATCTGGGTAGTACAATGTACTACCCATACTACTTTTTACTATTAAGCAGCGATTTTAGCAACAACACCGGCGCCAACAGTACGGCCGCCTTCACGAATCGCAAAACGCAGGCCTTCTTCCATCGCGATAGGTGCAATCAGCTCTACGTCCATAGAGACGTTATCACCGGGCAGAACCATTTCTTTGTCTGCTGGCAATGTGATGGTACCGGTTACGTCAGTGGTACGGAAGTAAAACTGTGGGCGGTAACCCTGGAAGAATGGCGTGTGACGACCACCC
>JAVESC010000076.1:0-13006 GCA_034006805.1 Advenella sp. | reverse complement strand
AAAAAACCGCCATGTTTTTTGCAAAATTAAAAGTAGAGTCGAGAATGAGCGCTACAATAACCCCTTCCGTTTCTTCAAATATTAAAATTGCTGATTCAGCCATGAAAAAAGATATCCCACCAAACCCAACAAGTAACAATGCGCTTGCAGATGGTTTGTTCAAAGGTACAGCCAGGTTTTTTGCCTTCTTCGTCTTTATTTTGCTTGCTGCCATCATGGTTTCCCTGCTTTACGGAAGTCGTGAAACCATCGCGGCATATGGCCTGTCATTTTTTACGACTAATGACTGGGACCCTGTTAATGATGTATATGGTGCTGTTGTACCCATTTTTGGTACGGTAATAACCGCATTTATTGCGCTGCTTATTGCGGTTCCTGTTTCTTTTGGTATTGCCATGTTCCTGACCGAACTGGCCCCAGCCTGGTTACGCAGGCCATTGGGTATTGCCGTAGAAATGCTGGCCGCCATCCCTTCCATTATTTATGGTATGTGGGGCTTGTTTGTTTTTGTACCTATCTTCCAGGAATATATTCAGCCCGGTATGATTGCCGTGTTTGGCAGTATTCCCGTTATTGGGGGGATCTTTTCCGGGCCTCCCTTTGGTATTGGCCTGTTTACGGCCGGCCTGATCTTATCCATTATGATCATTCCTTACATTGCTTCGGTTATGCGAGACGTGTTTGAAGTGGTGCCAACCCTGCTTAAAGAATCCGCCTATGGCTTGGGTGCTTCTACCTGGGAAGTCATGTGGAAAGTCGTCTTGCCGTATACCCGCAGTGGTGTGATTGGTGGCATTATGCTTGGCCTGGGGCGTGCACTGGGTGAGACCATGGCAGTTACTTTCGTTATTGGTAACGCATTCCGGTTCCCTGATAGCATTTTCTCACCGGCAAACTCGATTGCCTCTGCCATTGCCAACGAATTTAACGAGGCGGGTGGTTTGCAAAAATCAGCCTTGATTGAACTGGGGCTTATCCTGTTCCTAATTACGACCATTGTGTTGGCACTTTCCCGTTTGCTGCTAGCTCGTGCAGCCAAGAGTGAAGGTAAGAAAACTTAAGCGTACCGGATACAAAAAATGAATACACAATCTACATTTATCGCATCTTCAGCTGTGAAGTCGGTGCTTAACAACGACAATGCACTGTATAGAAAGCGTAGTAACATCAATAAAGTTATGCTAACGCTGTCTTCCATTGCACTGGTTTTCGGTTTATTCTGGCTTATCTGGATTATTTTCACCTTGCTGCTCAAGGGTGGGGCATCGTTGTCCTTAACCCTGTTTACCGACATTACACCCGGGCCGGGTGATTCGGGTGGTTTGGCCAATGCCATTCTTGGTTCTGTGCTTATGTCGGCAGTGGGTACTATTATTGGCACACCCATTGGTATTATGGCAGGTACTTATCTGGCTGAATATGGCAGTCGCGGATGGCTGGCCCCGGCCACCCGGTTTCTGAACGATGTCCTGCTATCGGCCCCTTCCATTATTATCGGTTTGTTCATCTACTCACTGTATGTGTCCAATGTGGGGCATTACTCGGGGTGGGCGGGTGCACTGGCATTATCCATTCTGGTTATTCCGGTAGTGGTGCGTACCACCGACAACATGCTTATGCTGGTTCCAAACAGTTTGCGCGAAGCCGCAGCGGCTTTGGGTTGCCCCAAATGGCGTATTGTGACCATGATTTGCTACCGTGCTGCACGTTCAGGCATTATTACCGGTGTCCTGCTGGCAGTGGCCCGCATTATGGGTGAAACGGCTCCCTTGCTGTTTACCGCGCTGTCCAATCAGTTCATGAGCTGGAACATGAATGCACCAATGGCCAACCTGCCGGTGGTTATTTATCAATACGCGGCCAGTCCCTTTAAAGACTGGAACGAGCTGGCCTGGGCAGGAGCAACACTTATTACCCTGCTGGTACTGGGTCTGAATATCCTGGCTCGCAGTTTGTTCCGTAAGTAAACAGATTATCGATATACAGATTTTAGGAAATTGAAATGGAAAATTTGGTTCCTGTCGATGAGACAAAGATCGAAGTTAAAAACCTGAACTTTTATTATGGTGGTTTTCATGCGATCAAAGACGTCAATATGCGCATTGCCCGTAATAAGGTAACCGCTTTCATTGGTCCTTCAGGTTGTGGGAAATCCACCCTGTTGCGTACCTTTAACCGCATGTTTGAACTTTATCCTGGTCAGCGCGCAGAGGGTGAGATCAATCTTGATGGTGAAAACCTGCTTACCACCAATACCGATATTTCATTGATTCGTGCAAAGGTGGGGATGGTTTTCCAAAAACCCACCCCGTTTCCCATGAGTATCTATGACAATATTGCCTTTGGTGTCAAGTTGTTTGAAAAACTCAGCAAGGCTGAAATGGACGAACGGGTTGAATGGGCGCTTACAAAATCGGCCTTGTGGAATGAAGTGAAAGACAAGCTGGGCCAAAGCGGTAATGGTTTGTCGGGTGGCCAGCAACAGCGTTTGTGCATTGCGCGTGGTGTGGCAATTAAGCCTGAAGTGTTGTTGCTTGACGAGCCTTGCTCGGCGCTTGACCCTATTTCAACCATGAAAATTGAAGAACTGATTACCGAGTTGAAAAAAGACTATACCGTTGCCATTGTGACTCATAACATGCAGCAGGCGGCCCGTTGTTCCGACTACACCGCCTATATGTACTTGGGTGAGTTGATGGAATTTGGTGAAACAGAAAAAGTCTTTGTTAAACCACAGCGCAAGGAAACCGAAGATTACATTACCGGTCGTTTCGGTTAATGCGGTTATAAATGCGAATGGCGTGTGGGTGGTTCGGTGTTTTCCATGGTCGAAAGTTGCCTGAAAATACCACAATTTTCAACTGCCTGCGCCGTTTCGCATTGCTTTCTTAAGTCTACCAGTTGCTCTTTCAGGTGCACCAGCTCTTGGATACGGGCATCTACATGCCCCAGATGTTCATCTATCACCTGGTTAAAACAGGCACAATTATTACTGCTTTCATCTTGCACCATCAATAGCGTGCGAATTTCATTGTGCGTCATATCCAGTAAGCGGCAGTTGCGGATAAACCGCAGGCGTTTAACATGCTCATCACCATAGTGTCGATAATTGCTGGCAGTGCGATCGGGCTTGGGTAGCAAGCCTTCTTTCTCGTAATACCGGATGGTTTCGGTTTTGCAGTTTAGCAAACTGGCCAATTCACCTATTTTCATCAAATGCTCCTGAAAATGCTTGACCTTGTAGTTACTACAGGGTGTGTAATGATTATAAATGAATCAACGCATAAATGGAGTAAGTCATGTCAGGCTGCTGCCAGAAACATAATCACAATCATGAGCATGCTCATGACAACCCCAAAAAAACAGCGCAGGGGTTAAGGGATCTGCCGTCTCAACAGGTGGCGGGTGATGCCGTGCAAACCCCCATTCGTATCATGCAAATGGATTGCCCTACCGAAGAGCGGCTTATCCGAACCCGGCTTGAAGATACGGCAGGGGTGATGGCCATGAGCTTTAATTTGATGCAGCGTGAATTGCTGGTGGTGCATCAGCCTCATGCTTTGGATGCCATTCTGGCGGCGATTAAATCTTTGGGTTTTGATCCGCAAACCGCAGAAGCGGAAAAGGCTGTTTCAGGTGTTGGCCAGCAAGAAGGCCGGCTGTCCTTTGGCTGGAAACTGCCGGTAGCCGCCTTATTGGCGATTGCCTCAGAAATTATTCATTGGGCTGAATGGCCATGGGTATTGTCTGCTTTATTGGCGATACTGGCAGTGGCCTTCTCGGGCCTGGGAACCTATCGCAAGGGGATGATTGCCTTACGCAACTTCCAGCTTAATATTAATGCGCTCATGACCATTGCGGTCAGTTGCGCTTTGTTGATCGGGCAATGGCCCGAGGCAGCCATGGTGATGGTGTTGTTTAGCATTGCCGAGTTGCTGGAAGCCAAATCACTGGATCGTGCCCGTCATGCCGTGGGCAACTTGTTGCAAATGGTACCCCAAACCGCCTGGGTTAAGCAGGCGGATGGCGGCTGGGTGGAATGGCCAGTAGGGCAGGTTGATAAAGGCGATCTTGTCCGGGTGCGGCCGGGTGAGAAGATTCCGCTTGATGGAACAGTTATCAAGGGATATTCCACGGTTAACCAGGCACCCATTACCGGTGAAAGCATGCCCGTTGACAAGCGGCAAGGTGACGCGCTGTATGCGGGCACCATTAACCAAAGTGGCTTGCTGGAATTCAAGGTGGATACCCCAGCCGAAAACAGTACCTTGGCCCGTATTATTCGGGTGGTTGAACAGGCCCAGGCCGGTAAGGCGCCTTTGCAGCGGTTTGTAGACCAGTTTGCCAAATTCTATACGCCTGTAGTGTGTCTGTTAGCGCTATTGGTTGCTGTGTTTATGCCCCTTTTATTTGGTACTGCCTGGTTGGAGGCCATTTACATGGCGCTGGTGTTGCTGGTAATTGCCTGCCCTTGCGCCCTGGTTATTTCTACACCGGTTACGCTGGTTAGTGGCTTAACGGCCGCAGCCCGGCATGGTGTGCTGGTCAAGGGGGCGGCCTGGCTGGAAAAAGCCCGCAAGCTGCGCTGGTTGGCCCTTGATAAAACCGGTACCATCACGCAGGGCAAACCGGTGCAAACCGATATGATGTTCATAACAGAAAACGTTTCAGTTACCCGAGATGTGGCAAACAGGGTTGAAACAAGCCTGGATGAAACCGGGATACGAATATTGGCAGCCAGCCTGGCAGGCTTGTCTGATCATCCGGTATCCATGGCGGTGGCGCAGGCTGCCCGGAAAGACGGCTTGTCGTTTCATGCGGTAGATGATTTCCAGGCCCTGGCTGGCCGGGGTGTACAGGGAGTCATCAATGCGGTTGAATATATACTGGAAAGCCCGCGTCATGCGCTTGATAAGGGCTTGCTTAATGCAGTTGTAACCCAGGCCATTCATACTTATGAAAGCCAGGGGAAAACGGTGGTGATACTGCGCAGCCTGAACCGGGTGTTGGCGGTTTTTGCGGTAGCAGACACGGTCAAGCCGGGCAGCCGGCAAGCCATCAAGATGTTGCATGCGCAGGGGGTTAAAACCATTATGCTGTCTGGAGACAATCAGCAAACGGTTCAGGCCATTGCCAGCCAGGTGGGTATAAATCGTGCGCTGGGCCAACAAATGCCCGAAAACAAGCTGGATGTCATTGGTGAATTGCAAAAATCCGGCATGGCAGGTATGGTTGGCGATGGCATTAACGATGCGCCAGCCCTGGCCCGTTCGGACATTGGTTTTGCGATGGGTGTAATGGGGACTGATACGGCCATTGAGACGGCGGATGTCGCCTTGATGGATGATGATTTGCGAAAAATACCCCGTTTTATTGCGTTATCCCGTGCTACTTATCGGGTTCTGGTGCAGAATATTGTTTTGGCGCTGGGTATAAAACTGGTGTTTCTGGTGCTAACCCTGGCGGGTATGGGCACTATGTGGATGGCGGTTTTTGCAGATATGGGGGCAAGCCTGTTGGTGGTTTTAAACGGGCTCAGGCTGTTGTCTTTCAAGGCAACTTATTGAAGGGATAGAGAGCATGACAGATTTACCGCAGCGGGATAATTTGCTGGATAACCATGCGTTAATGGTAAAAGGCCTGTGTCACAAGCTTGAAGCACAGGCGGGTACGCAGGTGGTGGTCTTGCAAACGCATATATCAACCATTATTTTGGCCGGTAAGTTTGCCTATAAACTTAAAAAACCGCTCACATTGCCTTTTCTTGATTTTTCCACCCTGGAAAGCCGGCATCATTTTTGCCTTAAAGAGCTGGAGATAAACCGGCGCACGGCACCGGAATTGTACCTGGATGTATTGCCGGTAACCGGCAGTCTGCAAGCGCCTGATATCAACGGCCAGGAAGCGGTTATAGACTGGCTGGTAAAAATGCGCCGTTTTGATACCACGCAGGAATTTTCCGTGATGGCGCGCGCAGGGACACTGACGTTTTCACTGGTAGAGACACTGGCCCGGCATTTGGCCCGGTTTCATGAGTCTTTGCCGCGTTTGTCTGCCGCCGTGGTGAATAAAAAAACCACGCTGGACTGGTTGCTTGAAAGCTTTGAGGAAATCAAGTCCCATCCACAATTTTCAACCATGCCAGAAGCCACAGAGTGGGACGGTTTCAGACAAGACCTTGCCGCAACGTTTGAAAGCCATTTGCCATGGCGTGAGCAACGAATTCAACAGGGGTTTTTCAGGCCTTGCCACGGTGATTTGCACCTGGGTAATATTGTGCTGTGGCAAGAGCGGGTGATGGCATTTGATGCGCTGGAGTTTGATGAGACCTTAAGCAATATTGATGTTATTAACGATATTGCCTTTACGTATATGGACTTGCATGCCAACCTGCAGCCTGAGCTTGCATCACGTTTAATGAATCTTTATCTTGAACAAAGCGGTGATTATGAAGGGTTACGGCTTTTGCAGGAATATGCGGCTTACCGGGCATTGGTAAGGGCTAAAATTGCCTTAATGCAAGACAATAAAGAAAAATTCAGCCAATACTGGGCCTTGGCAAAAAGTTTTGTTTATCCCGAAAAACAGGCGGAATTAGTGCTGGTATATGGCTTGAGTGGTTCAGGCAAGTCTACCGTGGCGCAAATGCTGGCTGATACTATAGGCGGTATACGGCTACGTTCCGATACCGAGCGCAAACGCCTGTTTACCATAACGCCACAAAATGGACGGGCGGTAAGCAAAGCAGTGCTTTATGCGCCAGAGGCCAGCCAACGGGTTTACCGCTGCCTGCTTGAACTTGCCGAAACGCTGTTGCAGTCAGGGTTCACGGCCATTATTGATGCCGTTTTTTTGCGCCAGGCTGATCGTGTGATGTTTTATCATCTTGCTACCCGTTTGGGTGTGCCATTCAGGCTGGTGGCTTGTGAGGCACCCGAACACATGATGAAAGAACGCATTATTAAAAGGGCACAAGAAGGCAAAGACCCTTCGGATGCTACAGTAGGCGTACTGGATGCACAAACGGGCAGTTTTGAGCCGCTACCAGCAGACTGGAAGGTATTTTCATCCAGAATAGTGAATGATGGTTCGCCAGAGGATTTAAGGCTGAAAGCGCAACGACTGTGCGCTTAAGGGCGTTTGTCTGAAATGCAGCGTCACGCACCGGTTGGGTTCCGGTGCGTGACTGCTTTCAGGGTGTTTGGCTTATAGAGATAAATAGTGAACAGGCTTATTGTGGTTCAACACCTGCATTTTTGAACAATTCTGCCCATACCGGGATTTGCTGTTCTACCTTGGCTTCCAGGGCGGCTGGGTTGGCATCGTTTTCAAGTACGGTGGCGCCCAGTTTATCCATGCGTTCTACAAATTTTGGGTCTTTTAAAGCGGTAGCCAGGGAAGACTCCAGTTTTTCCATCACCGGTTTGGGTGTACCAGCCGGTGCCCATAAGGCGTGCCAGATACCAACCTGAAAGTCTTTAAAGCCTTCTTCCTGCATGGTTGGCAGGTCTGGAAGGGTAGGAGAGCGTTCTGCACTGGTAATGGCAAAGGCTTTTACTTTTTTGCCCAGGATTTGCTGCGATGTATTGGTGGTTTGGTCGCACAGCAAGTCTACCTGTTTGCCCAGCAGGTCATTCATGGCGGGTGCAGCGCCTTTATAAGGAATGGTTAGCAGGTCTACATCCATGGCGGACATTAGCATGGTGCCACACAGATGGCTGGCGGCACCCACACCGGCATTGGCCAGCGTGACTTCATCTTTGTGTGCTTTTACATACTCAACCAGCTCTTTCATGTTGTTGGCCGGAAAGTCTTCGCGGGCAATAATGGTCATGGGAACATCAACGACCATGCCGATAGGCTCAAAACTTTTAGCAGGATCATAGCCCAGTTTTTTATAGAGTGATGGAGCGGTAGAAAACCCGATGTGCATAAGCAAAATATTGTAGCCGTTAGGCTTTTGGTGGGCCACATAAGTGGTGCCGATAGTGCCACCTGCACCTGCCTTGTTTTCAACAATGACGGTTTCACCCAGTGGTTTACGCATGGCTTCGGCCAGTGAACGGGCAACGTTATCGGTAGGGCCGCCTGCCGTAAACGGGATGACCATATTAACAGGGCGATCGGGGTATTTGCTTTCTTCGGCCTGTGCTGCAAAACCCAGGAAGCCCATTGCCATGCCGGCAGCCAGTATGGTTTTTTTGAAATACAACATAGTTACTGTCCTTGAAGTAGAAATAAAAATTGTGTCTGTTTTATTTTTATAAAATAAAAAGCCGGTGCAGATGCTGCAAGCAACGAATACTTTTTGTTTTCTTTAGTAACAAACAAATATATACCTTCAGAGCCAAAAAATCATATTAATTATTTTTATTAATGGAGGATTTGATTTTTATCAGCAGAGGGTGTGGGTGTGAGGCAACTGAGTAAGTGAGTGCTGAGTAATAGGGAGCTGAGAGTGAGGGGGCTGACTTTTGAACCGTAATTAAAGCGGGCTATACGTCATGAAAAAGTCACGTAGACACAAAAAAGCCGCTTCAGTCTAATTAACTGTTAAGCGGCTAGCTTGTTGTAATGCTTGGGAATTGATGGTCGGGACAGTAGGATTCGAACCTACGACCCTCTGGTCCCAAACCAGATGCGCTACCAGGCTGCGCTATGCCCCGACTTGTTTCTTTGCTTTGTTAAGCAGCGAAGAAGTAATTATGGCATAACTATCTTGTCTTTTGCAAGTGCTTAAGTGAAATTCGCATAAAAAATGTAAAAAAACAACATTAATCTCTGCCGCGATAATGTCTGTGGTGGGGGTGTCCATGTTTTTTATAATATTTCTTGGGGTGTTTTTTGTAGTGCTTGTGCGCATGCCTTGGATGATCGTCATAATAATAAATGGCTCTTGGGCGGGCATGGCGGTGGCGCTCTACATAAACCACCGGTGGCGGCGCATAATGGCGATGCGGTCTTTCTACAACAACACCGGGTAGGCCTATTCCAATGTCCACGTTAATTTGTGCGTTGGCTGCTGATCCCATACTAAATGCGGCAACAGTAAAAAAGGGCAGTAATAGTTTCTTCATCGGGTACTCCTGTTGGTATTTGAATTTGGCTTTTGCATTAGCGGTTGTCATTGGTCCAGCGACGTGATTCAGAACGATTGTTAACGTTTCTTTCTCTTGATGAGGACAGGCTTGAACGGGATCTCTGGTCCCTGTTAATGGCAGGGCGACGAACGGTATTCTGGTCCCTGTTAATGGCAGGACGACGAGCGGTATTCTGGTTTTGTTTAACGCGGCGATTGCTTTGGGGGCGTTCAATCCAGGGGTTTTTTTGATGGTTGCGCTTTATCGATTGACGGGGAGGCGTGTTGGGTTTTGCGTCGTGGCGGGCTCGATCGGGTTTGCGGTTCCAGTTGCTACGATTGGTGTGCTTTCTGTCATTATCCCAATACCGTTTCTGGGCGGCATGACTGCGGGTTACCCAGCGACGGCGATTATTATCGTAATACCGATAGTTATTGGTCGTGTAATAAGAATTGGCGTAGCCATAACCGCTGCTGTACCCGGGGCTATAATAATCGTTGTAATAACCATAGCCATCATCAATGACGCAACCGGCAAGGCCAATAGTCAGGGCCAATACTGCAAGAATTTTTTTCATGTCTAACCTCGTGCAAAGCTTGATGGGCTGAATCTTTACTGTACAGCACTATAGGCTCATTATCAGGCAATGCCTATTTCCAATTTGTTTCGCAAAGCGACCCAAATGAAAGTAATAATTAAAAAAGGGTATATTTGGAACCCATTGAAATAATCCCGTGGCATTCCTCTGTCTGAACCTTACTGCATTCCCCTGCCTGAACCTTAATGGTTAGGTGGCGGGTCAAGGCGGGAATCTTTGCCGGTGGTGGTTTGTAACGGGTTTTATAAGGTATTTTCTAAAAATGTTGTAAAAATGTCATAAATTTCAGGGAAATATTTGTTTTTAATGGTGCGCTGTAGACAACATTTAAATTACCGTGCTATATTTCTTCTTTCTTAAGTGTTTCGCACTCGTGGTGGAATAGGTAGACACAAGAGACTTAAAATCTCTCGGGCATTGCGCCCGTGCCGGTTCGATTCCGGCCGAGTGCACCAGAGAGAAAAAGGAAGCTTGGCAGAGCGGTTGAATGCACCGGTCTTGAAAACCGGCGAGGGTTTGCGCCCTCCGTGAGTTCGAATCTCACAGCTTCCGCCAGTATGCAAAAACCCCGGATTCAGCAATGGTCCGGGGTTTTTTTATTGTTATTTTATGAGCAGGTATATAAAGTTGGACGCGAAGAAGCAAACACAAAAGGTGCTCATTAAAGGGCGTTTTTTGTGTTTGGATGCCCGCGCAATGTCAAATTTGTTAGTATGGGGTTATCTTCCGTTTTTTTATTAACGCGACGCAAGTCGTTATTTTGTTAAATTTTAATATGTCAACTAATAAGTCGTACCGTATAGAGAAAGACTTATTGGGAACTAAAGAAGTCCCCGATAATGTTTACTATGGTGTCCAAACACTACGAGCCATTGAAAATTTCAGGCTATCTGGCATTCCATTATCTCACTACCCTGATTTTATCAATGCATTTGCCATGGTTAAACAGGCAACCGCACAGGCCAATTGTGAGCTTGGGCATCTTGCCAAAGAGAAATGCGAGGCAATCAAAAAAGCCTGTCAACGAATTATCGCGGGCGAGTTTCATGATCAGTTTGTGGTGGACATGATTCAGGGCGGGGCAGGGACCTCTACCAATATGAATGCCAACGAAGTGATTGCCAATATTGCGCTTGAATCCATGAATCACGCCAAGGGTGAATACCAGTATCTGGACCCTAATAATGACGTGAACATGTCTCAATCAACCAATGATACCTATCCAACGGCAATCAGGTTGGGTTTGTTGTTTAGTCATGAGGCGTTGTTAGCAAGCCTTGATAAACTCACCGCATCATTTGCAGTTAAGGCAAATGAGTTTGATCATATTCTTAAAATGGGGCGCACCCAGCTTCAGGATGCGGTTCCAATGACTCTGGGGCAAGAATTCAAGGCTTTTGCGTCTACCTTGGCTGACGATATCCCCTTGCTGCGCTCAGTGGCAGCCAACTTGTTAACAGCGGTTAATCTGGGTGGTACTGCCATTGGTACGGGTATTAATACCGACCCTCGTTACCAGCAGCTGGCTGTTGGTAAATTAGCTGAAATTAGTGCGCAGCCCATGAAATCATCGTTTGATCTGGTTGCCGCCACCTATGATATGGGTGATTTTGTCTTGCTGTCTGGCATGCTTAAGCGTACGGCCGTTAAATTATCCAAAATTTGCAATGACTTGCGTCTGCTTTCCAGTGGGCCTCGCACGGGCATTAATGAAATCAATCTGCCAGCCCGTCAGCCCGGTAGCTCTATTATGCCAGGCAAAGTTAATCCGGTTATTCCTGAAGCGGTCAACCAGATTGCTTTTGAAATTATTGGCAATGATGTGGCTATTACCATGGCATCCGAAGCGGGTCAGTTGCAGCTGAATGTGATGGAGCCCTTAATTGCCTATAAAATGTTTGATTCAATTTGCCTGTTATCGCGTGCGATGGATATGCTCAGGGAATTGTGCATTGATGGTATTACCGCCAATGCCGCTCATTGCAGTACGCTGGCAGAAAACTCAATTGGCCTGGTAACAGCCCTGAATCCGTTTATTGGCTATGCAAACTCAACACGCATTGCCAAAAAAGCGCTAGAAACCGGTCGCGGTGTTCTTGAGCTGGTTAAAGAAGAAAACCTGCTTGATGAAAAGGTGCTGGCTGATATTTTGCGCCCTGAAAACATGATTGCGCCACGTTTGGAAAGCGTGGCAGTCTAAATCCTGTTAAATACATAAAGCAAAATCGAAGGGGCTGGAAACGGCCCCTTTTTTATTTGGGGCTCGCTGTATTTTCTTGCCTGCATCTATTCAGGGTCTGTGCGCAAAGTCTTGTTCAAATGGCTTGTGTTTGTCAGACCCTGCTAGAATAGAACGCTTGATTACCCTGATCTTGGAAAAAGGAAGAAGACAATGAAAGCAATTGAAATCTCACAGCCGGGTGGGCCGGAAGTATTAACTGTGGTAGAACGTGAGAAGCCGGTACTAAAAGCCGGTGAGGTTTTAATTAAAGTGAGCGCAGCGGGTATTAATCGCCCTGATGTGTTCCAGCGCAAAGGTTCTTATCCGCCACCGGCTGATGCCTCTGATTTGCCAGGCCTGGAAGTGGCGGGTGTGATTGTGGATGGTGATGTTTCGGGTACTAATCTTAAAATTGGTGATAGGGTGTGTGCATTAACCCCGGGTGGTGGTTATGCCGAATACTGCGCGGCGCCTGCCGGTAACTGTTTGCCTATCCCCAAGGGCCTAAGTGACGTGGAAGCCGCTGGTTTGCCTGAAACGTATTTTACGGTTTGGACCAACGTGTTTGATCGCGGCGCCCTGGCCAAAGATGAAATCTTGCTGGTGCATGGCGGTGCAAGCGGTATCGGCACAACCGCGATCCAATTGGCGCGTGCTTTTGGTAATACCGTTTACGCAACCGTGGGTAGCGATGAGCGCGTAAAGGCGGTTGAGGCCCTGGGTGCCAACAAGGGTATTAACTATAAAACCCAGGACTTTGTTGAAGAAATCAAAGCCCTTACTCATGGCAAGGGTGTTAATGTCATTCTGGATATGGTTTCGGGTGAGTATGCTAATCGCAATATCAATAGTCTGGCCGATGACGGCCGTATTGTGATTATTGCCCAGCTGGGTGGTAGTAAAGCAACGATAGACACCAGTCAGTTAATGCGTCGTCGTCTTACCATTACCGGTTCAACCCTGCGTCCACGCTCACCTGCGTTTAAAACTGACATTGCCCAGTCTTTGCAAACGCATGTCTGGCCATTACTTGAGGCAGGTAAAATCAAGCCGGTTATTCATGCCACCTTCCCCTTTGAAAAAGTGGTGGATGCGCATACCATGATG
>JAVESC010000075.1:0-13223 GCA_034006805.1 Advenella sp. | reverse complement strand
CGCCTATAACGCACAGCGCTTGCGCGATGAACTGGATCTGTTTACCGACTGGTATGTTAACCGGCATTGCCAAAGCCAGCTAAGTAACGACGAAAAAAACGCACTTGAAAAAACCTTCAGTCTGCTAGTGGCCCACAATGCCAACCAGCCCTGCGTATTCGTGCATCGTGATTATCACTCTCCCAATTTACTGGTGTGCGACCAGGACATTTACGGTCCAAACCCCGGGATTATCGACTTCCAGGATGCCGTCAACGGCCCCATTTCCTACGATCTGGCTTCTTTGGTTATGGATGCCCGTACTACTTGGGAAGAGCCCCAGCAACTGGACTGGGCCATTCGTTACTGGCAAATGGCCCAGGCAGCAAAACTGCCTGTCCCCAATGACTTCGCCAATTTCCATACCCATTACGAATTTATGGGATTGCAGCGTAATTTACGCATTTTAGGTGTCTTTTCCCGGCTGTCCATCCGTGATGGCAAAAATCATTACCTGCAACATATTCCCCGTGTTAATGCCTATGTCCGCCAGGTTGCCAACCGCTATCTGGTCTTTAAACCCCTATTGCGTTTGCTAGACCGGCTTGACAACATCGACCACAAAGTAGGATACACATTTTGATTCAAGCCATGATTCTGGCAGCCGGTCGTGGCGAACGCATGCGCCCGCTTACCGACACCTTACCCAAACCCCTGCTATGCGTGGGTGGCAAGCCCCTTATTGTGTGGCACATAGAACGGCTGGTCAGCGTTGGCATTAGCGATATCGTGATTAACCATGCCTGGCTGGGCCACAAACTGGAAGAAGTCCTGGGCAATGGCCGTCAATTTGGCGTTTCTATCAAATACTCTGCCGAATCCCCCAAAGGCCTTGAAACGGCCGGTGGCATTGCCAATGCCCTGCCCCTGTTGGGCGAACAGCCTTTCCTGGTCATTAATGGCGATATCTGGTGCGACTGGAACCCCATGCAAGCCGTTACAATTGTTAACCATTTGCATAATGCATCAACACAAGCCTGGCTACTCATGGTAGATAATCCCCCTCATCACCCCGACGGGGATTTCCATCTGGATCGCCAGGGTTTTTTGCACAATAAAAAACAGGCAGTCATTAACCATACTTTCTCTGGAATTGGCATTTATCATCCGTCCTTTTTCAGGGGCATCAACCCACAGCAATCACAGCCACTGGCCCCCCTGTTGCGTCTGGCCATGCAAAACCGCCTGGTGGAAGGCAAACTGCATACGGGGCAATGGATCGATGTTGGCACGCCCGAAAGGCTTGCGCTGCTTGACCGGCAGTTACAAACTGACAACCATGCTCCCGTCACCTCCGTTCAACCCTAATGAAATCACTTCATTTCGTAACCAAAGGATAATTCAGTAATGTTTGGATCTTCAAAAAGAGCCGTTTTCAAACCCTCAGTTTATGAAAGCAGTAGCAACCGCCGCGGCAAGCGTATGCCACGCTGGCTCGTGATCCTGTTTACTGGCGTCATTATTGGCGCAGGCGGTTTCTGGTTTCTGCAAACCAATTATGGCCCCAAACGTCTTAGCGTTGAAGAGTCCAACAACCTGACCAATGAAATCAGCCAGCTGACACAGGAAAAACAACGTTTACAAGCCGAACTTGAAAAAACCACCCTGGATCTTGACGCCCTGAAAAAAAGCAACTCGGCCCAGGGCAACACCCTGCAAAGCAGTCAAGAGCGCATCCAGCAGCTCACTGCCAATCTGGAACTCATCAAGAAAGCCATTCCTGCCGACCCAAGCGGCAACCCGCTGGGCATTCGGGCTGCCGAATTTGAGGCCGCCATGGGCAAGCTTGATTATAAATTGCTCATCATGAAAAGCGATGATGCCGACCCCGATTACAAGGCCCAGCTAGAGTTCATTGTAGAAGGCAGATATCGCAACGGAAAAACCGGCTACGCCGAAATACCCCCAACTGAAATCAACATTACCAACTTCCAGCAAGTAGCAGGCAATCTTACCTTGCCCCCCACCCTAACCCCCCGCAAAGTAACTATCCGGGTTCGCAATCTCGACAACCAGAAAACCCAGGCCAACCGCACTTTCAATATCCGCTAAACCGCTTCAGCCCCTGCCTTTTTTATGGCCGGGGCTGATCTGCGCTCATGAATGAACAACCACCCCCTAACGCCAAGCGTTCAGGTGGGGAATGCAGCGGGATTATTTCAATTTCAATCCATTTCCAACCCTTGCCTAATGGCACGTACTTTGGCAAGATATCATCACTATGGAAAAACAGCATATCAAAATTCTCGTTGTTGATGATGACCCGGCACTTAGGCAATTACTGGCCGAGTACCTTAACCGGCACGGTTACGATACCCTGCTGGCCCCGGACGCCACCGACCTGCCCCAGCGAATCACCAAATTCTCGCCCGACCTGATCGTGCTTGACCGTATGCTGCCGGGCGGAGACGGCCTGGACGCCTGCCGCAAGCTACGCAGCCAGAATGAAGACATTCCCATTATTTTGCTTACTGCCCGCGATGAAACCGCCGACCGCATTATTGGCCTTGAATCGGGGGCAGACGACTATCTGGGCAAACCCTTTGACCCACGGGAATTGCTGGCCCGCATAGAAACCGTTCTGCGCCGCAAAAAAGGGCCCTCGGCCCTCATCAAGGAAACCCCCATCAGCTTTGGCCCCTTTACCTTTGACCCGGCCCGTCGCCAATTATTCAAAGATGACACCACCGTCAAGCTTACCGGCGGTGAAATCAACCTGCTCGAGGCCCTGGTTAAAAACCCCGGCAAACCCCTGTCCCGCGAACGCCTGCTGGCCCTGGCCCGCGATGACGACGAAGGCGAACGCAATGACCGTGCCATCGACATTGCCATTTTACGTTTACGCCGTGCCATCGAAGACGACCCCAAAGACCCGCGCTGGATACAAACCGTATGGGGAATCGGTTACCGGTTTTCCCCTGAGGCATGAAAAAAATAAAACTGTGGCCCCGCTCCCTGCGCCTGCAAATGATTCTCATGATGCTGGGCACCATCATATTGGTCCAGGCAGGCAGCCTTTCGGTGGGCAATTACCTTAAAGAACGCTATATAGAAGATGTGGTGGTTAATTACCTGACCACCACCATTCGCACCTTGCGGGCTGCGGTTGCCCAGATACCGGCCGAACACAGAGCCAGCTTCATTGAAGAAGCCTCACAAAACAAATGGCGTTTGTGGTCCCGCCAGCTTCCCAAAGACACCCGTTTTTCACAACCCTTGCGCCGAAATGCCCAAAACCATCAGCACAGGGAAAGACTGACCGAATACCCGTCGGGTGACCTGCGCAACAACCTGCGCGACCTGATCAACCACCTGAACCATGAACTGAATGACGGTACCCGGGTGGGGCTGTCACGTGGTGAAGAACCCCGCATGTATATTTCACTGCTGCCCGAGCTGAACGAATTTGACAATACCGTGATGCGCGAATGGCTGGTGATTCCGCTAGACCGTATAGAGCCCCCCAATATGCAGGCCATTATGGTGGCATGGTTAAGCATTAACCTGTTGCTCATTGCCATGGCAGCCGGCTTTGCCTGGCATATTACCCGTCCGCTTGCCCGCTTAAGCAGGGCGGCCGACCAGCTGGCCCAGGGCCGCCCCGAACGGGTCACCCCGGCAGGCCCAACTGAAACCCGCCTGCTGGGTGAACGTTTCAATGCCATGCTGGATGCCCTTGAAGAATCAAAGCAAGTTCAACAAACCTTGCTGGCCGGCCTGCCACATGACCTGAAAAGCCCGCTGGCCCGTATGTGGCTCAGGCTGGAAATGACCGACGACCAGGCCCTGCAAGAAGGTATGCGCAATGACGTGCAGGATATGCAGCGCATGATAGACCAGTTTATTGGCTATGTACGCGGCTCAGACCCCGGCACCTACACCTTCAGCAAACTAAACCTTAACACCTGGATTGATGAACGCGTTTCATCGTGGGAAGGCGCCGGCAGCCCGGTTTTTCTAAAACGCCTGCCCCCCCACAAAGTGTTTGTTAATGCCGATGGGCTGGCACTGGGACGTCTTGTAGACAATCTTATCAGCAACGCCTTAAAACATGGCCAGCCCCCGGTTGAGGTACATGTACGCACCCACCAGCAACAAGTGGTGATTTCTGTGTGTGACCGCGGTGAAGGCATCCCGCTTGAACGCCGCACCGAAGCCCTGCGGGCATTCTCACGACTGGATTCGGCCCGCACCAAAACCGGCAGCGTTGGCCTTGGCCTGGCACTTGCAGACATTATTGCCAAAGCGCACCATGGTACGCTGGAACTGGGCAGCAGTGAATCGGGGGGCCTGCGGGTGGACATTACCCTGCCCCTGGCGGACAGCTAACGCTGTTTATCAAAAATATCCCCGTACACCCAGCCAAAATACACCAGCATAACCGGCAAGACAAAAGCCATCCCCCACACCAACAAACGCAGGGTGGCGACAGAATCAATGCTGTCCCACAGGCTTAACTCATCATAAACCAGGAATGGAAAGTAACTGTAGGCAAAACCGGCCACCGCCAGCCCAATGACCAGCAACAGCAACATAAAGGGCAAACGCCCCAGCCAGTCACTTTTATGGGCATGCCGAAGCAGAATTTCAATCAGCACAAACAGGCTTAATATTAACAACCAGCCCGGCAACACCACCCCCAGCGTGTCAAACAACACCCATTTATAAAAAATACCGGTATTGCTAAACCCCAGGGCCGCCATAACCGCAAACAAACCGGCCGCACCCAGCCTGACGGTGCGACGCGCCCATTTGATGGCCATGGCCTGCAAAGGGCCCTGTGAAGCGCCCAGCCGCATCACCAGCCATAACGCCCCCAGCAGGGCATACAGGGCAACCACGCACAGGGCAATCAACAAGGCAAACAAATCATAGCCCGCTTCTTCCTGGAAATTAACCGCGAATTTGCCCAGGACCCAGCCCTGCCCCAGCACCATGCACAAAGAACCCGTAAAAAACATGGTGGTCCAGAAATGGCGCCATTTACCACTTGAACGCAGGCGAAACTCATACGCAATATTACGCAGCATGACCCCCAGGGCAATCATAATCATGGGCCAATACAGGACAGAAAAAATAAACGCCCAGGCCTTGGGGAAGATGGCCATGAAAAACACAATGCCCAACAACAGCCAAAACTCATTGATATTGCGCCATGGCCCCAGCAAGCCAACCAGGCGATTGCGGTGCTCGCCAGCAAATGGCAGCAACAGGGCCACGCCCAGATCAAAGCCATCCAGAATGGCCCCCATAAGCACCAACAGGAAAAATGCCGCCATACAGGCCAGCGGCATCCAGAATACCGGGTCATAAATACTTAAACCCAACAGATTCGCCAGTTCGGTCATGCCGCTCCCCCCAGTGCTTTACGTACCGGCACCACCCCATAGCGGGCAGCCTGGTAAAACATTTGCGTAAAGCTAATGGCAATAAGCAAATAAACCACCAGATAGGCTAGCGAAGACAGCACCAGTGTCTGGGTGCTTAAATGCCGAAACACTTCCTGCAAGGCAATTTCTTTGTACACAACATAAGGCAAATTCCGGAAATAAGACAAGGCGCCCGTTAATACAATCAGAAGCCATCCGGAAAACGTCATGATTGAACACCACTTTTGCAAAAATACCGGTGTTTTGCCAATATCCCGCTTTTTGCCCAGCAGGTAATAACATAACATGGCCAATACCAGCACCATGATACCCAACAACAGGATGACCGCCCACCACACATTGCGCCAGCCATTGTCGGCAAAAGGCACAAACAGCGTATCCCGGGCAAAAAGAACCGACAAGACAAAACCGGCCAAACCGTACAAGGCCATCACCAGGCCAATACGGAAAGCCAGGCTTTCCGCCTGGCTCAAGGGCCGTTTCCGGACCTGCCAGGCACTTACGCCCATCATCATGAAACCCAGGCACAGGCTGGACCCGGCAAACACCAACAACAGGCGCCAGGCAATTTCATGATGCAACACAATGGCCAGCCAGTCATGCACAACAATATTGCTGTCGGTCTTCATGGTTCCCTGCGGGGCATTCAGCCAGGACTGCAAGGCCAGCATCAGGTAAATAATGCCCGTTACCCCCAGTGCCGACATTAACACCGATCCCGTGTGCCATCTTTCTTTTATTTTTCCTTGACGGTAAAGCATGCCGTTAAGGAAAATCAATTTACAGACAAAGGCCAGCAAAATGGCCAAACAGGCCAATGGCCCGGCCACGCCGGCTATTTTCATGAGCAGTGCCGGCCATAACGTGCCAGCCTGTATCATTAAAGGTATGGTAACCGCCACACTAACCACCATGGCCAGGGCAAATACCCGGACCCAATAACGGTAAACGCCAATCCAGGCGTCTTGCCCTGTCTTGTGCCAGGCCAGCTTCAAAAAAAGCAGCATCCAGACCGATGCAAACAACACGGCCACAAACACCGACAAGAACCCTAATGAACCAAAAAACTGCCATTCGGCAAGCAAAAGCGGGGAAATTTCAAACATAAGCAACGATTCACGAACTATTTTGTATAACTATGATTATTCACCGTGAGTCTAACCCCTGAACGTGGCAGAATGTATGCTATTTCATGATTTATTGATAAATTTCTGTATGACTGATTTCTCAACTGATGTACCCGTTTCCAATTTTTTGCGAACCATTATTGAAAATGACCTGAGTGCAGGGCGCTACCAATCCAAAAAATGGGCTGGCGTACCTGGCCCGGCCTCGGTACAGTCCGGTGCCCCTCGCGATCCCGCCAGAATCCGTACCCGCTTTCCGCCCGAACCCAACGGCTACCTGCACATTGGGCATGCCAAAAGCATCTGTCTTAACTTCGGGCTGGCCCGCGATTACGGCGGCGTCTGCCATTTGCGCTTTGATGACACCAACCCCGAAAAAGAAGAACAGGAATACGTTGATGCCATTAAAGACACGGTTCAATGGCTGGGTTTTTCCTGGACCGGCAACGACCAGGAAAACCTGTATTTCGCCAGTGATTACTTCGAATACATGTACGATTTTGCCCAGGCACTTATTATGGGCGGATATGCGTATATAGACATGCAAAGCCCTGATGAAATGCGGGCCAATCGCGGCACGCTTACCTCGCCGGGTACCAATTCGCCCTGGCGCGACCGCCCCGCCGAAGAATCCCGGCAACTGTTTATTGAAATGCGTGAAGGCAAGCATCCCAACGGCAGCATGGCGCTTCGGGCAAAAATAGACATGGCCTCACCCAATATCAACATGCGCGACCCGGTTATTTACCGCATTCGCCATGCCGAACACCATCGTACCGGCAAGCAGTGGCCCATTTACCCCATGTACACCTTTGCCCACCCCGTTGAAGACGCCCTGGAAACCATTACCCACAGCATTTGCACGCTAGAATTTGAAGACCAGCGCCCCTTTTACGAATGGGTTCTTGAAAAACTGGTTGCCCTGGGCAAATTAAATGAACCCCTGCCAAGGCAATATGAATTTGCCCGCCTTAACCTTAACCACGTAGTTACCAGCAAACGCAAACTGCTGCAACTGGTTAAAGAAAACCACGTCAATGGCTGGGACGACCCGCGCCTGCCCACGCTGGCCGGCCTGCGCCGCCGTGGCTACACACCCGAATCCCTGCGTTTGTTCTGTGAGCGTATTGGCGTTTCAAAATCAGACTCTCGCATTGATTACAGCGTGCTTGAACAAGCCCTGCGCGACAACCTTGACCCTATCGCCGACCGTGCCGTGGCCGTACTCGACCCGCTTAAGCTGGTTATTACCAATTACCCCGAAGGCCAGGAAGAAGACTGTAGCGCGCCCAACAACCCGCGCAACCCCGACCAGGGCCGCCGTTCTTTCCCGTTCACCCGTGAACTCTGGATAGAACGCGATGATTTCAAAGAAGAGCCGCCTAAAAAATATTTCCGTCTATTCCCCGGCAACCAGGTACGCCTGAAATACGGTTACGTTGTGCGCTGCACCGGCTGCGTCAAAGACGAACAGGGTAATATTACCGAAGTGCATGCCGAATACCTGCCCGATACCAAAAGCGGTACACCGGGCGCAGACAGCGTCAAGGTCAAGGGCAATATTACCTGGGTCAGCGCCAAACATGCCCAACCGGCCACGTTCCGCATTTATGACCGCCTGTTTACCAATGCGCACCCCGACGGGCAAGACAAAGATTTCCTGGCGCACATCAACCCCAACTCTATGCAAACCATTCAGGGCTGGCTAGAGCCGGGTATCCAAACCACACCGGGCGCCCGCTGGCAGTTTGAACGCCTGGGCTACTTTACGGTAGACCCTGACTCTGCTGAAATACCCGTTATCAATCGCAGCGTAACCCTGCGTGATTCATGGATTTAAACAGGTTTAACTTTTTTCCGAAACAGGCATTACTGTGACAAGCAAAGCCAATACAACCCAAGCACTCATCTTCAAAAGTGCCTCCCTGTTTGCATTACGCATTGTGCTTAATAGCAGCAATCTTGCGGCCCTTAAAACGGCCATTACCCGGAAAATGTCCGAAGCCGGCAGCCTGTTCAAAGACGAGGCGGTCGTGCTTGATGCCTCCCGGATTAACGAAGCCCCCGACTGGCCTGCCCTGCTGGCTCATTTGCAGGCCAGCCATCTGCCCGTGATTGGCGTGATGGCCGAAGGCACCGTTCTGGACAGTGCGCGCAAGGCCGGCCTGGTGCCGGTTACCCTTTCCACGCCGTCCAATGCCAACCGGGTACCCGACGAGCCCCCGGCGGCTGCCATAGCGCAGCCTGCTCCCGCAGAGCCGGCCCCGGCCCCCGAGGCCACGCCGGCTGAACCCACCCTGGTCATCAAGCGCCAGCTGCGCTCGGGCCAACGGGTGTATGCCCGCAACAGTGACCTGATCATTATTGGCGCAGTCGGCCGCGGTGCCGAAATTATTGCCGATGGCAACATCCATGTATATGGTCCCTTGCGTGGCAAAGCCATTGCCGGTGCCAGGGGCAATACCCAGGCCCGGATTTTCACCTCCGAGTTAGATGCCGAGCTGCTGGCCATTGCCGGCATTTATCGTCTGGTTGATGCCGACTTTAACCAAAGCCTGATCAAACAAGCGGTTATGGTGGAACTGGAAAACGAATCACTTGGCTTTATGGCCATTAATGAACACAAGTAACAGCAGGAATTTTTAATTTTATTTACAGTTGAACACGGTCATTATGCGGTAAGATAATGACCACTTAAAGATTACAGGAATATCTTTTCATGGCACGTATTATTGTCGTTACATCAGGTAAAGGCGGTGTGGGCAAAACCACCACCAGCGCCAGTTTTTCAGCAGGCTTGGCCATGCGTGGCCACAAAACCGTCGTCATCGACTTCGACGTAGGCCTGCGCAACCTGGACCTGATCATGGGTTGCGAACGCCGTGTTGTTTACGACTTCGTCAATGTCATTCAAGAAGAAGCCACCCTCAACCAGGCCCTTATCAAAGACAAACAGCTTGAAAACCTGTTTATCTTGCCCGCCTCCCAAACCCGCGACAAAGACGCGCTTACCAAAGAAGGCGTAGGCAAAGTACTTGAAGACCTGAAAGAAATGGGCTTTGAATACATTGTGTGCGACTCACCCGCCGGCATTGAAACCGGTGCCTTAATGTCAGCCTATTTTGCCGATGACGCGCTGGTGGTTACCAACCCAGAAGTTTCATCGGTACGTGACTCCGACCGCATTCTGGGGATTTTGTCGGCCAAATCCAAACGGGCTGAAGAGTCCCAGGAAGCGGTCAAGGAATTTCTGGTGCTTACCCGCTACAATCCCAAACGTGTTGAAGATGGCGAGATGCTTTCCCTGCAAGACATTGAAGACATTTTGCGTATCAAGCTAATTGGTGTGGTGCCCGAATCCGAAGCCGTGCTTCAGGCGTCCAATGCAGGCATGCCAGCCATTCACCTGAAAGACACCGACGTCGCTGAAGCCTACCAGGATATCGTCGCCCGTTACCTGGGCGAAGAAAAACCCCTGCGCTTTACCGAATACGAAAAACCGGGCTTGCTGAAACGGCTCTTCGGAGGGAAATAATATGTCATTCCTCAAGTTTTTTCTTGGAGAAAAAAAGTCCTCGGCCAGTGTTGCCAAAGACCGCCTGCAAATCATTCTTGCACGCGAACGAAGCCCGGGCAGCACCGAGCCCGACTTCCTGCCCGCTTTGCAAAAGGAACTGATTGAAGTCATCTCCAAGTACATCAACATCAACGCAGACGACATCAAGGTCCAGCTTGACCGCAAAGACACCCTGGAAGTACTTGAAGTAAAAATTGAAATGCCCCAGGAAGACAAAAACAAAAAAGCAAAGTAACCGCTACAGCGGCTCCCACGCAGG
Source organism: Advenella sp. (assembly GCA_034006805.1). GTDB lineage: Bacteria > Pseudomonadota > Gammaproteobacteria > Burkholderiales > Burkholderiaceae_B > Advenella. The sequence goes on along the minus strand of JAVESC010000075.1, from coordinate 2,831 downwards.
CGCATGGGAGCCAGAAAAAAACCGCTGCAAACATCATGCTTGCAGCGGTTTACGGTTATGCCGGACTTAACCGGCCGGCATTATGCCTGTTGGACTCGTTCCCACGCGCCTGCGTGGTAACGCTTGCCCCACCGTTGTTTTTACTGAATATTAATTTCCACGCGACGGTTGGGTGCCAGACATTGAATCAACTGGGCACCACTACCCTCACACTGCACCACTGGCTGAGACTTGCCAGCACCACGTGCCTGTAACAAATTGGCAGGTACACCCTGGGCTGCCAGATAATTGGCAATAGTCACCGCCCTGTCTTGCGACAGCTTCTGGTTATAGGCCTCTGAGCCCAAACGATCAGTGTGCCCTACTACCGTTACCGCTGTCAGGTTCTGACGGCTTTTAAGATGGCTGGCCAAATTGGCTAACTCAGTACGACCTGCAGTAACATTACTTAAGTCTGAACGATCAAAAGCAAACAGCGCATCGGCACTTAGGGTATAACTTTCGTTCTGTTGGCCATCAGGGCAAACCGACCCTTCGGTAACCGGTTTCCAGTAAAAATTGCGGGCAATCAGATTGTTATCAAACAGCACTTTATACTGGCAGGTGCTAATGTTATTAACGCCCTGTCCGGGGGTATTGAAGTGAAACAGGTAATCCCACTCTTTAACCCGGAAACCTTCCGAAAAATGTGGGCGACCCAGCAAATAATACAGCTGGTCACGGGTCACCCCGTCGCGAACCTGGGCAAGTGCCCCCAGTACCGGGAAAGTACCCTGGTCATTATCAAACTTGACGCCATCCACATTGGGCCACACCAGATCACTGGCCGTACCGTCTTTACTGACATTGCTCATGGTGCCGCAGGCAGTTAAGGCCAAGGCGGCTGCTACCGCAACGATACCTGTTTTGTATTGAAAAAGCTTCATTAATATTTCCTTGATAGTTAAACGTTTTAATGCCCGGGCCACACATAAAAGTGTGTGGCCCAAGCCATGGTTCATGGCTAATGCAAAATTACCACTGGTAACCTACACCGGCACCGTAAGTAGCGTCACCACGACTATTACCAGAAACCGAACCTTTCAATATCCATTTACCGTTATCAGAGATGGTTGACAAACCTGCCGCATAACCCTGCTCACCACGGTGCCCCGCTGTTGCGATCGCAAACACGCTCTTGCCGGGCAAATAAGCCTGTGGCAAGTTGGCCATGGCCGCGGCAGAGGCGGTACCTGCCCTGGCATCTTTGTCTACACGACGCAAATCACCACGTACAGAGTTGATCTGATTATTGATGTTGGTCACGGCGCCTTGAAGCTGGCCCACGTTAACCGCATCAGTCTCATTAACACCTGGTGCCACGTTGGTGATGGTTTTACCGCCTGCATTAATACCGTCAACAGAAACGCTTGGGCCAACCTGGTCACCCTCGTTATTCACGAATGACACGCCATTGTTGTTAACAATCGTATTGCCCGCCTTGAAGGTTGAGGCATTCACGGTGGTGGCATTAACGGTGGTGGCGTTAACGGTTTCCACGTTAATGGTTTCACCCAGATCAAACTGCACATCAACCACACCCGCACTGTTAACCACCTGTGTAATCACAATATTGCCATCATTGTTTGCAAAGTTGACAATATCACCAGACTGAATCTGTTGATCATTAAGGCCATTGGTTTGCAGTGTCCAGCCTTTGTTCAGCTCACTGACGGCAGCGCCTACGTTGTTGAATACGTTCTTGCCTTCGCCATCTTTATCTTTGCCAACTGTGTAAGTTGGTGCCTTGATGGTGCCATCCTCATTTACTTTCGAGCCACCGCCCAGGGCAGTAACTACACCTTTTAGCTGGTCTACGTTAACGGCATCAGTACCCGCTGTGCCTTTAGCAACGTGGGTGATTTTCTTGTTACCGGCATTAATACCTTTAATGACAGAAACGCTTGGACCAATCTGGTCACCGTCCTTAGTCACGAATGACAAGCCATCACCATTAACCACGGTTGAGTTTTCTGTCTCAGGATTCTTCACAACCAAACCAGTGGTATCCAGCTTGGAATTTCCTGCGGTTACCGAATTAACAACCAGGTTGGGATCAACGGAGATCGTAATATCAACATTGGCAGGTTCATTGCCAACTCCTGGCTTTTTAGTACCCTGGGTAATATCAATATTGTCACCCGCCACCAGGGTTAACTGGTCACCGGCCTTAATATCAGCGGGTCCACCTGTGCCGGTTCCGGGGGTACCACCTGTACCTGTACCTGTACCTGTACCTGTACCTGGATCATTAACCGTGACTTTCCAACCTTCAGCAAGCTTGTCAATGGCGTCTTGCACGTTGTCATAGGGCTTGTCATTAATGGTGTAAGTCGGGCTTGTGAACTCGAACTTACCTGTGTCAACGTTAAAGTCAAAACTTACATTGCCACCAAAAATTTCCTGTACTGAATCAGCCAATGACCACAGCTGGCTGCCATTGACGGCATCGGTGCTGGTTTTGCTGATTACACCTGGTGCAACATGGGTGATTTTCTTGCTACCCGCATCAATACCCGTAACCGTTACGCTTGGACCATCCTTAATTCTTAGACCACTATGGTTAATTACGGTGGTATTGGTACCTTTAGTGAAGGTGGCACTGTTCAGGCCAGTCAGGTCTTTGGCCAGCTGGATAGACATATTGCCGGTAGGCTTATCATCATCATCCAATTCAGCGACAACACCAATATTGTCCTTAGACAGCTTGGCAATATCAGCACCGCCTGCCAGGCCCAGGGTTTCGTTAAGTTTACGCTCAACCTCTTTACCATCGTCACCCTTAAATTTCA
>JAVESC010000074.1:0-13576 GCA_034006805.1 Advenella sp. | reverse complement strand
CTATGGCACTGACCTGAAGAAAATGCTGGATAAAACCTATCATGGCATGGCGCTGGACAATCCTGATAAAGTCGCGACAACGGTTGCCAATAAAGGTAAGGAATGGTTTGAGCGAGGCAGTGCGCTGTTGAAAAAAACGGGGGAAATAGCCGACCCTGCCAACCGGCAGCTGATGCTGGCAGACGCCGTCAGCCAGAGAATGGAGGGCTATCGCCAGCTGACCAAACAGTTTGACCATTGCATTAATCCAAGGGATGTGGCAAGAAGAGGCGGTGCGCAGGCCAGTAAAATTCCTGAAAGGTTGCGTGTCTCGGTTGAAATGTGTCGCCGTCAGTTGGACATTGATAGCCCGGTCTCATTGACGGATCTGGAAAGCAGTCTTGAATCGTTAGGCTTCACGCCGGAAGGCCTTGCCGATGCGGTGGGAGATGCGGTGCGTCAAATAGGGTAGCCACTGCTGTAGTGCAAGTTTACATATTGTACAATATGATCACATAAGGAAGTTTTTATGAAACAGTTTAACTCTCTGCACGACGCAGCCGAATATGCCACAAGCCTTTCGGGTCAGTGGTCTTTTATCAATTCCGATACGGCGTATGCCTCAGAAGGTTTGTTGGTACTGGCGCAAACCAGCGATGCCGAAGACCCGATTGATGAAGACAGCTTCTACGTTGTGTCTGATGGGGGCTCGATTGGTTTGTGCGAAGACGAGGAAGATATCGACTGGTTGTTCATCGCCGATCAAGACAAAGATCTGGCCCTACCTGACACATTCACAACCGGCGGCACACCAAGATTCTGCAGTCAATGCGGGCAAGAGATTGTTCCTGGCGCTAACTTTTGTGACCAGTGCGGCGCAAGCCTGAACTGACATAAATCCACGAAACCCGGTGCGAAATTTCAGGTAAGCCTGTTAATAATGCACCACAACCGGACATTTGCCATGAGCGCTTTCGCCGTTGCCTTTCGGCCCCTGTTTTTTGTGCTTGCGTTGTGGGTGTGTGTCATTCCGCGCTTGGCGCAAGCACAACCACAAGACACAAAACTGTCTATCGAGCTGTGGGCGGAAGCCGAAGCGTTCAGGTCTCTGGCGTCGATAAACTTCTTGGCAGCACTGCGTAGTATGTCTACCCCCGAAGCCAACCTGCAGCTTGCAGAGTTGGGCGTACTGTTATGGCAAGATGATGCGGGCTCTGATGACTGGTCGGTGTTCTTTCGTCACAGCCTAATCAACTTTGTCGCCAGCGGCGACCAGGTTGAAACCGTTGCCTTTCAACACCCCTGGGCCGACATTGTCCTGCTGACGGGGTGGGCACGTAGCCCCACTGATAACCGTATGCAGATTGTGACCGCAGATATGGTCATGGGTAGCGTGGCGCGTGGTGCCAAAGCTCCGTTTCCCACGGGGCTGGCCTGGATGAATGAAAAACGCTATGCGCCTGACGCGGTAGGGGTGCTGAACGCAGCTACCACGACGGCCATCGCCAGTGTTGAGGCGAGTAAAACAGGAAGTCCGTTTGCTGATCTAGGAGAAGAGGGTCGCCAGGCCATGGTTGCAGGTGCTGCGTTGCAATGGATGGCGCACCAGGCAACTGTGCTGCCCCTGTTTGATGATCAAGCCAAGGCACGGGCGACGCGCTTTGCCTGGAATGAAATCATTGTGGCGGGTCAACGTGGCACGCTAGACAACATACTGCCGCCCAACATCCCGGTCAGACTATTAAAGGCGGTTGACCCAGCTCTCTGGTCGACCCTCGAGCCGGTGGCCTACATAGAATCCGGTAATACCGTCGTGTCACTTTTTGCTTCTTCGGCGAATCCTGATATTTACGCAGCCTTGACCCTGCGTGGCGACAAGTCCGTTGCTGAAATCATTGATTTTGGGTTTTACAGCTTTTCCGGCTTCATCAACAAGGACAACCAATGAACACTCGCTTACTAACCGCGCTTGGTTTGTCACTGGGTATTGCCGGACCTGTCTGGGCTCAGACAAAGGTCATCATGCCGCCGCCCAGCAGTTTTCTGATGATCCCATCAACTGAGAAGCAAATTCAAGGCAGAAGCCCGGTCTGGGTATCGGCGCAATGGGTGCATGAAGGTCTGGATTTCAGCTTTGGCTCCCTTGAGAAAGGCATTCTCAAAATCGGTGATTTTTCGCAATATGGCCCATTTGATTCAGCCATTAACGGGCTTCGCATACAAGCCATTAAAAGCGCTGTCAATCTCGAAAATCTGATCTCAGCGCTTAAAAAGCAAAAAAAGAAAGATCAGAAACTGGTTCAGCTAACCAAAAATCTGGAACAAAAAAAATCGAGCAGTCATGCTGCGCACGTCACGGCCAAGGCCTTGGCAGAGGTCACTCAAAAGTACGATTCAAAAATCGGGGTTGCAGAAAGGAAGCTGGGTAACTCGAAGAAAACAGCTGAATTCTTGTCAACATTAGGCCCATTCCTCAAACAACTTGATGTTGCTCCAGTCAGTGCCGACAGTCGTTCTGCATTGGCAGAAAGCAGCACTAAAGGGGCGATAGGCACCCTTTGGCAAGGCGGGCTCGAACTCCCTGCCGAAAGGGCAGGTGCCATGGCCAGTTCTTTTGTGCCAGGTGCTTCAATTGTTGGGGCCTGGGCCGGTAACGACGTTTGGAAGAATCACATCAAACCTGTGGTCGATAAGCGTCAGGAAGACGTGCTCTACAAAATGAAGCGGGACGCAATAGACATTGCGATCAGAGCGTACCTGACGCTGCAGCAGGTCATGGATGACCAAGGGAGTGTTCTGGTTCTTGGGCGAGATGAATATTTTGACCCCGGCAAAAGCGTGATTAACCGTCGCTCGGCCGATGAGCGAAAAAAATTCGAGCAAGTCAAAAAAGATCTCCGGTCGCAACGAAGGCGCTGGGAGGAACTGAAGGAAGGCTATCAGGCCGGAAAAATCAACGACGAGGTCATGAGTATGGCGTATGAAGCTCAAGATCCTTTGCTTTACCAGAAAATTCTGGCGTCCTCTTCACCAGCCGCCCAAGCCATAGCCTCTCGTCAGGGGCTTCAATCTGTCGTCTCGGGCAAAGCGCAGCAAGCGCCAGTTCAGCTGCCCGTATCTTTAGGTCAACCGTCGTCGCATATTGCCCATCTGCCCCCGTTCTCTTTACCTGCGGCTTTGCCCATGGTCACGCTGGGCAGCGCACAATATGCTGGCATGATCACCACGGCCAAAGAAGCGACACTGGCCTTGATGGGGCCATTATCAGCGGCCGATTCTGCACGTGTCGAGCAGCGATGGGCGGGCTTTTACGCTTTCCCCGCCGACAACATCTTGCAGTACTTCCGTAAAGCCACGCCTTTGCTGACAGAGCTGTTGAATGTGCGCGAAGCTATCGCACTGACAGCGACTGCGTTTGATAACACCTGGGCAGAGGCATCGGCCGCCGCAGAATACGACAACCAGGCCTACGCCGAGGCCTCACTGGCGCAAGCCATACTGCTTAAAGACTACCTGGTCGCCCTTGAGGCCCGCGCCCGTATGATTGCTCAGGCCCTGCAGAATCTGGGTGAGCCGCCTGATGCCTTGGCGGCGCAAGATGCGGCTTCAAACGTTCATCGTAAGGCAACAGATACTTTGCTCGACCTGTTGAAGCCAACTGACGGGCATGAAGGGATCTGGTACGGGGTCATAGTCCATGAGGAAGGTGTGTTTATTGATGGCATCACCGAGTTGCCTTTGGTCTTCGTGGTGTATTCGGTTGGGCCGCCCGCCAACAAGCGGTACCGTGCCCTCACGCTTGATGCCGACACATACGATGAAAAAACCGACCCCTATATCGACGTGCTTGAAATGCACGAGGATCAAGATACGCCTCTGCCGGCGCTTTATCCCCACATGAAAAATGGAGGGATCAACAAGAGTTTCGATATCACCGAGGTGGACGAAGAAGACGGTGAAACTTACTCATGGTCTATCACCGTCAAGGCGAACGTGTTAGGTCCCGACGGAGTCGTTCAATACCCTGCCGGCGCCAGTATGGAACTTGCCCAGAAAGCGGCTCAAGAAACGTTGGGGGCCTCAGCCAGGCGCAGGAAGGAAGAAGCCAAAGAGTCCGGTGGCCGTAACATGGACTTAGGGGCCATGATGGCGTCCAACGTGCTGGGTAATAAAGTCAGCGAAATGATGGTCCAGTCCCAACTTGAAGACCTGCGTCGCCATCATGAGCTGACACCCGCTTTTGTGGCTGCAGCCACAAAGTGGCTGAAAGAACGGCCCTTTTCCGAAGATTCCACCCTTGAGCAAGACCGCAAGCAGCTGTCTTCGATCGTGGCCAGCTTTGTAGGCCCTGCAAAAGGGGGCAAGATCACTGCCAAACCAGTACCCACGGATACTGCGGCAAGCACCCAAAAGGTTGATGAAGATCGCAAAGCTGAAGAACAGGCCTTGCTTGATCGCGTCAAGTTCCATCAACACAACATTCGTTTTGTTGAAGCTAATCTGGCCAAGGACAAGGCCGAACTGGCCAAAGAAGCGGATCCTCAACGCCGTGCTGCGCTTGAGTTGCGCATCATCGGAGAACTATCTGATATCCAAAGTGAAAAAGACCTGATCGCTTCGATCGAGACCGGTCGCCTGGTGCGCACGCGTTCGCCTTTTGATGACTATGCGCACGACGCGTTGATCGCCAATATTCATGAAACCCATCAGAAAATGGCGCAATTCCAGCGCAATACTGAATCGCTGCTGCGGCTTGCGGCCATGTTGCCTGGCTCTGAAGGCCAGAGTGCCCGCGAATTCGTCGAACGTCAGTTGACGCCTGAAGTCCGTACCAGGATGGACGAGGGGGCTGTCAAGAAAATCGCCAGCGCGATTGGCAAAAAAGTCGAAGGGTATTACCAGGGCCAACAAGCCAAAGACGAAGAGGATGCGGCACTGGCCAACCTGGGCCTGGAGGCGGCACAAAATGTTAAAACTGCTGCAGATTACGGCATGATGGCGACGTCGCTTTTCGGTGGCCAAGCCATTGACAGCACCTATCAGGGCTTGACGGGCTACATCGAGGGAGGCCCTGCTGAAGCGGCTTTGCGAACGGTCAGCAGCTTCGGTCCACTGGCCGATGGGGCTGTCGAAACATTGCGAGGCTACCGCGAAGGTGGGCTGGAACAGGCAATAGAACAGGGTTCCTGGGCGGTTATTAAAGGCGGGCTGCTTCAATATGGGGCAGGCAAGATATTGGCCCGCACCAAAGCCGGCCGGGCCAATGTCGACGGTGCGCCCACCTCAAAAGCCGCTATCGACGGCGCTCCCCGGACAAAAGCCGCTATCGATGGCGCTCCCCGGACCAAAGCGGCAATTGATGGTGCTCCCGCGTCTAAAACCTTTGATGGTGATACGGGCCCGGGTCCCGCGCGACCCACCGCCTTCGAGCGCGAAGCCCTTGAGCAGTTCAAGCGCGCGCGTAAGCAAGGAGAGGATTTGGTCCAGGATATGCGTAATGCTCAACAACGATTGGCGGATGCGGGCAGTGCCGGGCGTCCGACTGAAGAGTTACTTGAGCTTCAGAGGCAAGTCCGCGAGAAGGTGTTGAACGTCAACGGGAATCCCAATGCGAAGAATTACCTGAAGTACAAGGGCGATCCGCAAACCCAGCGCACGTATGTGCTGCATCTGGAAGACGTGCATGGCAAGGTTAAAACCGAGTTCGACGCGAACCAGAATGCGAAAGGCTGGAATCAACAGGACTTGAAAGAAATGCGTAACGCAGCCAGTGCCGGATCAGTCGGCATGGACTACGACATTGGTCTTGACGAAACAGCCATGAAGTCTCTGACCAAGAATGGCGAACCTGCCATGCTCTACAACTGGCAAAACGATGCTCAGCAATCCTGGAATGACGCTTATGCCAAGGTTACGGGCAAAAGCGCCCCACAGGCGTGGGAAAGTGTCACGACCAGCAAGCATGCCGAAAGCTACCGTGACAAGGCATGGTTGGGCGCCGACAAGTCCAGGGTCAGCAAGGCTTGGGGTCAACAGGCGGCAGACGTGACCCTGTATAAAACTTCGCACATGATGCATGACGCCGAAGGCCTGGGTTATTTCGAGCGCTTGCAAGAAGTTAGCCGCGGCGCCGCCAAAGACTTTGATACCAAAGTCACGCCCATGCTGGATCGCATCAAGCCCGGTGCGGGCAGTGTCGACAGCTTCAAGGCGTCTCGTGCGCATTGGGAACAAATCAGTAAAGTGATGTCTGACTTTGGCAAAAATAATATTGACCCGATCACGGCTGACCGGACGATCCGCAGCTTGACCGGTGGCAAGGATATTCCTCAAGTGATCAGTGAAATGGGCACGCTCTTGGAAGCCGCCATCAAGTTTGGTCCAGGGGCATGATGAATGTCAGGCTGACTTCGACATAAACAAAAAAAGCCCTTGATGATCAAGGGCTTAATTTAAAACTATGGCGGACAGGGTGGCATGCCAACCCGCGGATCATAGAGTTTCACGCGGCCTCAAATCCTCTGAAAATTCCCTTATAAATCAATATCATCTAGTTTAGCTTGTCTCAACTGACATCACAAGCATGCACCAAACCGCACGTTCTTGCCGTATAAAGAAACGTATAAAGGAAGTTAGAATTCCTGCTTAGCAAAAGGAAACCATATAGCAAGTCGAGTGGGATGACGCGTTGCGCGAAGGCCGACAGTTTGCTCAAGAGCAGGTGAACAATCTGCAAGCGGCAGCCTGGCAATTCGAGCTGAATCCTACCCCGGCCAATCGAAAGCTGATGAACGAAATGACTATTAAGGTCCAGCAGAACAAGTTGGCCATGTATGCGCTGCAGGATTATGCCGATGAAGGCCTGAATTCTGTGCGGCAATCGTTTAACGAAACGCTGGCGACTTTTTATCATCGTGCCGATACCCTGGCCATAGACAGATTGTCTTCCATGACCGGAATTCCTCCCGGAAAAATACAGATTCTGAATGCCAGTTCATCATCGCAAGCGTTGATGAAACGTGGAAGGAAAGTCACTATTGATCGCGACTGGACGGCCTTTTACCCACTAAGTGCGGAAAGCCCCATCATTCATGGTGGGGATGGATAGCACGGGGTCCGAAGGACACCATTTTCTTGCACTCTTTTCTGTTTCAACTATACTAACCTCATGCAACGCCTTCAAGCCTACCGATTCGAACTCATGCCCAATGGCCAGCAGCAGCGCGCCATGCGCAGCTTTGCCGGTTCCTGTCGGTATGTGTATAACCAGGCATTGCACTTGCAGCAGGAACGGTATAAAGCGGGTGAAAAGAAACTGGGTTATGTCGAGTTGTGCAAGGCGCTGACTGGATGGAAAAAACAAGTGGAAACCCACTGGTTGAATAACACCCCCAGCCAGGCTTTGCAACAGGCATTGAAGGATCTGGAACGGGCCTACAAAAACTTCTTTGAAAAACGGGCCGAATTTCCCCGCTTCAAGAAAAAAGGCCGGTCAGATAGCTTCCGTTATCCGCAAGGTATTCAGCTGGAGCAAGAAAATAACCGCATCTTCCTGCCCAAGCTAGGCTGGATACGTTATCGCAACAGCCAGAACGTTCAGGGCAAGGTCAAAAATGTCACTGTCAGCCTGTCAGCAGGTAAATGGTTTGTCAGCATCCAGACTGAGCGGGAAGTAGACCAGCCCCTGCCTAAAGCGACTACCGCCATTGGCATAGATATGGGCATTGCCCGTTTTGCCACGTTAAGCGATGGCAGTTATATTGCACCGCTCAACCGTTTCAAGCAGCACCAGGTACGATTGGCCCGATATCAACGGGCCATGAGCCGTAAAGTGAAATTCAGCAGTAACTGGAAAAAGGCCAAGGCCAAAATCCAGAAGCTACATACTGGTATTGCCAACGCCCGCAAGGACTTTCTGCATAAGGCTTCAAGTCAGATCAGCCAAAACCACGCCATGATCGTAATTGAAGATTTGCAGGTACGTAATATGTCCAGGTCGGCATCGGGCACCAGCAAGCAGCCGGGCAACAACGTCAAGGCCAAATCGGGTTTGAACAAAAGCATTCTGGATCAGGGCTGGGGAGAATTCAGGCGACAGCTTGAATACAAGACGGCTTGGGCCGGTGGCTGGCTGATTGCCGTACCACCGCAGCATACCAGCCAGACTTGTCCTTGTTGCGGTTATGTCTCCAAAGATAACCGTCAGACTCAAGCCCAGTTTCATTGTGTTCAATGCCATTTTGAAGATCATGCCGACAAGGTCGGTGCGATTAATATTTTAAGGGCGGGGCACGCCCGGTTCGCCTGTGAAGTGAGCGATGCAGCAAGGTCGCCAGCAACAGGAACCCACCGAGGTGAGTTAGTCCCTGTGGGCTAAACACGGTAGGAATCCCCTTCCTTGGCCCCTTGGGGCCGAGCGTTAGCGAGAGGGAGGGGAGGATGTCAAGTGCGAACCACATAAATATTTTTGAAAGTCAGGTAGCACAGATGGGCTGCCTCGCCTTTTACCTGAGGTCAGCGCCTCGAAGGCTAATGTAAGGTTATGGAGATAATTATCCGCTTGTTCAGGCGACCAGCGATTAAGGGTGTAAAGCCAAATTTCTTCAAGGTCTAATTCGGCTAATGGGGAAAGCCGATAGGGTTTAGCCATATTTTTTGTGCATCCTGTTAAGGAATGAATCGCTATCAAATGGGCGAGGTTCGCCGGACTGAAGACCAGCGTTTAGCGAGTCTTGTAATGCTTTTACCTTGGTTTCGTGTTCTTCCAATAACCTTAACCCAGCTCTTACTACGTCACTTGCGGAGCCGTAGCGACCACCTTTTACTTGTGTATCAATGAAATTGCTAAAGTGCTGGCCGAGGGCTACAGATGTATTTCTGCTCATGTGATTTCCTTCTGTTGAATTACCAAATTGTACCAATATTTGGTAAATAAATGGGTTTTTATTTGTCCTTGTAACACCCGTAACACCTGTAACACCACCTTTTAAGGGGGTAAGGGTGCGGGGTGTTACTTATCCGGTTTCAATATCTCTTCAATCTGGGCGCCTAATCTTTCCCATGCTTCCTGCTTTTCTTCGGCATAGTCATATTTCATGTAATGCCTGCGTACTTTGGAACCCCGTATAATGTGGTTTTGGCAACGGTCAATAATATCCAGTGATATCCCCATTTTCTGCATTATTGTTGCCTCGGTTCTTCGCATATCGTGCAGTGTCCATTCTTCATCACCCAAGACTAAGGTATTATCGTTTCTACGGCCTTTTAGTCCATTGGGTCGGTCTTTAAATTGCTCTTGACGATCACCAATCAATTTTGAAACAGACTTTACGCAAACATGGTTCTTTTTGTCACGAGAGGGAAAGCACCATTCTGTATCACCCGTTAGGGTTTGCAGCCGTTTGAATTGTTTTAATGAGAAGTCAGACAAATAAACATAATGGTTATTCTTTTTACCCCGAGTGCCTTTAACGTTTTCACGGGGAATAAACCAGATACGGTTTTCAAAATCGACATGTTCCCAGCGGGACATTAATAATTCACCTATCCGGCATATGGTTGATAGGCATAACCATACTGCACATTGTGCCCGTGGGTTGATGGCACGCTGTGCAGTTCGTTTGTTCTTGGCTTGTTCATAGGCAATTTCATGTTCTTTTATTATTTTGTCCAGCTTTCGTATTTCTTCAGCGCTTAATACTCTGTCCCGTTCTTCCTGATAGTCTACGGATAATAATTTATTAACGTCCACTAATAGGGCAGGATTTCCATTAGAAAGTAAGGTACGCCACGGTTGCCGCTGTTCAGCCCACTTAAAAAGTTGTCGTATATCGCTGGATATGGGGTGCAAGGGGTGAAGGTTCGAATCCTTCCGTTCCGACCAATTAAATCAAGGGCTTACGTGAAAACGGGAAGTCCTTTTTTTATGTCTGATGGGTTGAGGTCTACACATAGGTCTAAACAGGAAAAGAGCTTAGGTACTGGTGAGGCTCCTAATTTCCTTGAAAAAATATAAAAAATACCCCAATCCTATTTTTTTAACTGCTTCCCATGCTCCCGCATATGAACGTGAATCTAAAAATTAACGTAGCTGCTTAAGTGTGTTATAAAATTTTGCACCAGGGGTTGTAAAACAACGTTTATTTGTTTAACGCTTTCCTGGGTTAGTTGCGTTAAGCCTTGTGCAAATACATTATCAGGGTTCACCTGTACCCAAATGCTTACACCAAAAACCGTAAATAAACTCACCAGGACTGTTTCGTATCTACCGGAACGCCACCAGCCTTTTTTTCCAAAACGAATTCGTTGCCGGGGATGAATCCAGGGAATCCCCATGGGATTGGGAGCATCGGCCAGAATATGCGTTAATGCACCGGTTGCCGCGCCAATCATGGCAGCCCCTTCTGGCCCTTTAATAGAAAACGCCCAATAAATTAAACCAACCCAAAACCAGGGCCAATGCGTGTAGGTGCGGTGTTTAATAAGCGAACCGGTTCGTACCCCTTTGCGGTAATAGGGAATTTCGAGCCAGTCGGGTAAGGAGGTGGAAGCAGCTGCTACGAGAGCACTTACCGTTTGTAAAAACACGTCCAGTCCTGCTATTTTTGCAATAGCCGCAGCAATAAATGCGGCACCAAGGCCGGTAAGCCTATGCCCTTTACCAGTCATTTAAAAACATCCAACCAACGTAACGATGCTGCACGTTTATACAGGCGCAGTAATAATTAATTATTAATATGTTAATGGTAATATATATTACTTAAATTAATTGGGATTCCAGCATTTTTGCTTTTTATTTATGGCTGGCCGCTTGTTCCTACGCAGGTGAACTGCCCCTACTAAGCCCGCACAACCATCAATTCATTCCAGTTGGTGGTATATCCAGGCGTTTTTCTTTCTTGCCGCATGTACCAGTTTTCTTTAGCGTGAATCCCGCTTGAGGCAATTTTTAAGGTGTTTTTGCCAAACTGGTGATTGATCAAATCCAGCGTGTTCATGAGCGTATCCCGTTTTTCTTCTTCAGGCCCCGCCGGAAAAAGTGCCTGTTGCACAGCTGTGGCCGCTTCAATATCCACCAGCATGACACCTGCCTTGGCATAATTGCAGCCAGGCCGGAATATTTTATGCAAGGCGGATAAGGCCGCCTGCGTAAGGGCGATGGTATCTGCAGAGGGGGTATCCAGATACACCAAGTGATTACCACTATATTGCCTTCCAGGCCGGAATGAGCTGGTTCTGATATACACAGAGATGCCGCCGGCAATGGAATATTGCCGGCGCAGTTTTTGGCAGGCAATGGCGGTAAATTCTGATATGGCATCGGCCAGCTGCTGTATGCCTGTAACAGGCATACCAAATGAGCGGGAAGAAATAATTTGTTTCTTTGGTTCTTGGTCGGCCTCGAATTCAATTCTGGGTGTGCCTCGCAGTTCCTGAATAGTTTTTGCCAGCACAATGCTGAATTTCTGGCGTGCGGTTTCTGGATCCAGTCTGGCCAGATCCAGTGCGGTAAAAATTTGCATCCCTTTGAGCCGTTCGTTTATTTTTTTGCCTACCCCCCAAACCTCTTTTACTTGAATATGACGCATGGCCCGAGCTAGTTCCTGCCGGCTCAGGGTGGTTAAATCGCACACCCCGTTCCAGTGGGGCTGTTTCTTGGCCATATGATTGGCCAGCTTGGCCAGTGTTTTGGTGGCACCGATGCCCACACAGGTGGGAATCCCTACATCCCTTAACACTTCGTGCCGGATTCGTTGGCCGTATTCAGTTAAATTGGGCGTTATTCCGGATAAATCAAGAAAAGATTCATCAATGGAATACACTTCCTGGGTGGGTGAAAAACGCCCGATCACCCGCATCATGCGGTCGCTCATGTCGCCATACAGGGGGAAATTGGCTGACAGTGCCACCAGCCCCCGTGATTCCAGATGTTTTATCTTGAACCAAGGGGCCGCCATGGGAATGCCAAGCGCCTTGGCTTCGTCGGTGCGCGAAATGGCACAACCGTCGTTGTTGGACAGTACCACCAGTGGCTTGACCTTTAAAGAAGGCATAAAAACCCGTTCGCAGGAACAGTAAAAGCAATTGCCATCTATCAAGGCAAAGGCCGTCATGGGGTGGCCTTGATAATATAAGTCACTACCCCCCATACAGACCACTGCTGGCCAGGACTGGGAACGAGATCGGGGTAAGTGGCGTTTTCGGCCTTTAGTTTTAACAAGCCGTTTTTGGCATAAAGCCGTTTCACGGTCACTTCGCCGTCAATTTCCGCAATCACGATATGGTTATGACGTGGCGTAATGGCGCGGTCTACAATGAGGCGATCGCCATCATCAATACCGGCACCGGTCATGCTATTGCCTTTTACCTGCATGAAATAAGTGGCTTCAGGATGCTGGATTAAAATATCATTAAGATCAATCCGGTTCACGGCCAGGTCTTGGGCGGGCGAGGGAAAACCGGCCGGTGTTTTGCAGCTGATTTCTTGTATAGGTAATGAGCCGGTCCGGATTAGTATGGAGTTGGTAAGTGTGTTCATGATAATATGCTGTTTATTTATACAGTGTATTTATAACATTTTTCTGCTAAAAAAACAGTAACAGGGGTGGATATTTATGTGTGGCAGATGGGCTGTTTTCAGGAAAGCCACTGCTTCAGGAAAACAGCTAAAAAATTAAAGTTTGGATGGTTTGTGATGTTTCAGCCATTCTTTAAGCGCATCGTTCATTCTTGTTTGCCAACCCGTACCTGTTTTTTTGAAGGCCGTAATGATGTCATTGTCAAAACGTATGGTAATTTGGGTTTTATGGCCGCTACCTATTGGGCGACCCCGCACAGCAATACGCCCGAAACGTTTCAGGTTCTCGTCGGTGGGATGAAAAGTGTCTGGGTCAGCCATGGCGGCTTTGGTTATGGCGGCATCTTCTTTGGGGCCAGGAAGAATGGTTCCGGGTTTAAGTTTCGGCATAACGTTTTACCTCACGCAGGTTGGCTTTCCTTAGGCTAATCACACGCAGGGAAGTACCCCTTTCAGTATAGACAATTACATACAGGCGCTGACTGATATAGCCTATGCAGGATATTCGTGTTTCCTTGTAATCAATTCGATCATCGCTTGCACATAGGGCTGTATCCCATTCGAATTTTTCAGCATCGGTAAGAAATACACCGTGTTTAGTGTAGTTTGATTCGTTTTTTGCTGGATCAAACTGGATTCTCATACTGCTTCCTGATTTTATTTATTGTAACTACATTAAATGTGAAAATCAAACTTTATTGTAGTTATGCTTTTGTGATGACATTATTGCTTGATGGGTGATGGGTAAGGGTTAAGTTGAAAGTTAATCAACTTTGTTTTTTGTATAAGGTAGATACGTGATGCTGGATTAAAATATCGTTAAGATCAATCCGGTTCACGGCCAGGTCTTGGGCGGGCGAGGGAAAACCGGCCGGTGTTTTGCAGCTGATTTCTTGTACAGGCAATGAGTCGGGCCAAATTGGTATGGGATTGGTAAGTGTGTTCATGATAATATACTGTTTATTTATACAGCATATTTATAACATTTTTCTGCTGAAAAAGCAGTAACAGGGGTGGATA
>JAVESC010000073.1:0-13614 GCA_034006805.1 Advenella sp. | reverse complement strand
ACATTTCGGCTAACCTTAAAAAAAACCCCTGCTTTGGCAGGGGGACAATAAACGATTATTATTTTTTCTAGTTAATTTCTTTATTTAACCAATAAAAACTAGAAGAAACCCAAGGCATTCGGACTGTAGCTAACCAGCAAACATTTGGTTTGCTGGTAATTGGACAAGGCCATTTTATGGGTTTCCCGTCCAATGCCCGATTGCTTGTAACCGCCAAAGGCCGCATGCGCCGGATACAGGTGATAGCAGTTTGTCCATACCCTACCCGCTTCTATGCCCCTTCCCATCCGGTAGGCACGTGATCCGTCACGTGACCATACACCAGCGCCCAGGCCATAATAACTGTCATTGGCAATCGCAAGCGCTTCTTCTTCATCTTTAAAGGTGGTTACCGACGCAACCGGCCCGAAAATTTCCTCCTGGAAAATACGCATGTCGTTTTTGCCCAGCAACATAGTGGGATTAATATAGTAACCATCTTCAAGCTTGCCCGGACGATGACGGTCACCGCCCGTGAGGCAAACCGCGCCCTCTTCCCTTCCGATATCAATATAAGACATGATTTTGTCCATTTGCATCTGCGATGCCTGCGCCCCCACCATGGTGGCTGAATCAAGCGGATTACCGGTCTTGATAGACTGAACACGCTTGATGGCTTTTTCAATAAAAGCCTCGTAAATGGATTCCTGAATCAGGATTCGGGATGGGCAAGTGCATACTTCACCCTGGTTAAGCGAGAACATGGCCAAGCCTTCCAGTGCCTTGTCAAGAAAAGCATCTGATTGGTCCATCACATCGGCAAAGAAGATATTCGGGCTTTTACCACCCAGCTCCACCGTGGAAGGAATCAGGTTTTCGGCGGCCGCATGCAAAATATGCTTACCGGTTGCGGTTGAACCGGTAAACGCGATTTTTGCAATGCGTTTATTGCTTGCCAGGGCATTGCCGGCTTCTTTGCCAAAACCGTTAATCACATTAATCACGCCGGGCGGGAAAATATCTGCCGTCAATTCCATTAACACCAGAATGGATGCCGGCGTTTGCTCGGCGGGTTTTAACACCACACAACAACCCGCCGCCAAGGCCGGCGCCAGTTTCCAGATCGCCATCAGAATGGGGAAATTCCAGGGGATAATCTGGCCAACCACCCCTAACGGCTCATGAAAATGATAGGCAACGGTTGTTTCATCAATTTCTGAAATACCGCCTTCCTGGGCACGGATACAACCGGCAAAATAACGCAAATGATCAATCGCCAGGGGCAAATCAGCCGCCATGGTTTCACGAATGGGTTTGCCATTATCAATGGTTTCGGCCACCGCCAGCAACTGCAGGTTCTGCTCCATCCGGTCTGCCATGCGCAGTAGCAAATTAGAACGCTCCATAACCGATGTTTTACCCCAGGCGCGCCGGGCAGCATGGGCCTTATCCAGCGCCAGTTCAACGTCTTCGGCTCCCGAGCGGGCTACCTGGCAAAATGGTTTTCCGGTAATGGGGGAAATATTTTCAAAATATTCACCTGAAACCGGGGCTACCCATTGGCCACCTATGAAGTTGTCATACTTTTTTTTATAGGGATAAGTTACATCCAGGCCAAATTGCTTTAATTCAGAAAGATCCATGTCATCTCCTTGGTGATAGTAAGGTTTGTTTTTTTCTTATACCAAGTATCTTACAAGGTTTTTCATAACAATCAAGAAGTGAAAACACCAAGAAAAACAGCCTGAAAGCAGATGACATTCTTGCTTTCAGGCTGTGCTTAAGTTCAGGCAATGGTATTTTATGTTCTGACAAAAGCCTTTTATTGAATGCGCTTATTCTGCGCTGATGGTATTGCGCAGTACACCCACGGCATCCACTTCAATTTCCACAATGTCGCCCTCTTTCATGAAAACGGGCGGATTGCGTTTGGCACCCACACCACCGGGCGTACCGGTCACAATCACATCACCGGCATTCAACGGCAGGAATGAAGAAATATAAGCAATCTGCCTTGGAATACTGTGAATTAACAATTCAGTCGTGGTGCGCTGCATCTCCTGACCA
This sequence comes from Advenella sp., assembly GCA_034006805.1. GTDB lineage: Bacteria > Pseudomonadota > Gammaproteobacteria > Burkholderiales > Burkholderiaceae_B > Advenella. The sequence goes on along the minus strand of JAVESC010000073.1, from coordinate 11,568 downwards.
TTTAAGCGGGTCACCAGGGTTAACGCCTGATTGGGCTTGATTTCGTCGGCAGTCACCAGCCAGGGTCCAAAACCACCGGTTTTCCAAAAGTTTTTGCCGGGGCCCCACTGTGAAGTGGCCGTTTGCCAGTCACGGATACTGCCATCGTTATAGCAGGCATAACCGGCAATATGATCCCAGGCATTTTCTTCTGAAATACGCCGGCCACCTTTGCCAATCACAATCGCAATTTCACCCTCGTAATCCAGCTTGACAGATTCTGGCGGCAAGACAATGCTGTCATTATGTGCCACCTGGGATTCAGCCACGCGCAAAAATATGGTGGGCGATTCGGTCACTTCACGATTGGTTTCCTTGACGTGGTCGGCATAATTCAGGCCAATACAAAAAATCTTGCCCGGCTCGGGAATCACGGGTAGCAACGCCAGCGCATCATAATCCAGCGTTGCCGGATTGTTTGCAAGCGCCTCGTGGACCGGAGCAAGATCATTATTGCCCAGCAGGCTGGCCAGGTCCGCAAATCGGTCCCCCAACAAGGGGCCCAGATCCAGCACTTTTTTATCGTTGGTAACCACACCATAGGTATTTTTACCATTCAAAACAAAACTAATTAATTTCATATCTCTTCCTTCTTCCGATTTTCATATTATTGAAAACAATTAAACCAAACTTTGTGAAATACTTCGAGTAGCGACTTCAAGCATCTGTTTCATTTTCTGGACATCAACCACCTCGAAACGCGATAATTCTGCCACCAGCGACAGGGCTCCCCACACCCCTGGCTGCCCCACCTTTTCAATGGGTACCGACAAGGCACCCAAATGAGACTCCAGCTCACCGGCAGAATAATAAAAACCCTGTTTTTTAATCTGCTGATAATAGGCCCTGAAGCCATTCCAATCTTCCGGCACACCTGATTTTTTCAGTTCATGAACATGCCCGTCATAAATTTTACGCAACTGCCGGGGGGGTAAATGGGCCAGAATCACTTTTGGGGCGCCCCCCTGAAATAAAGGGCGTGGCATGCCCCTGCCATAACTGAGAAAAGTTTTACCATCACTTTTTTCATGATGGGAATCCAGTACCCGATCACCATAAAATGCAGACAGAATGCACGCAAACCCGGTTTTAGCCACCAGCTCCTGCATGTGCGGGACACTGGCACGCAAAACCGGATCAGACTGCCGCACATAATAATCCATGACCAGAATACGCGGGCCAAAGGTATAACAAGACTCTGATTGATGAGCAAGCCAACCCGATTCCACCAGCATTTTCATGTAGCGATAACAGGTGGGAATGGAAACCCCCAGTTTCTGGGCGATATCCTCGACACTCCATATGGGCGTGTCTTCGGTAAAGAAATCCAGCACCGTTAACATACGGGCCAGGCTGGAAGGGGATTTTTCACTCATCATAAAACCTTTAACAAAAACGGCATCACGGCACTAACGATAACAATGCCTGTAATTGTGCCTTATTTTTACCTGTCCCCAGTACATAACGGTCTGGGCGCAGCACAACAAATTCTGCATCTTTTTCCGCCAGCCAGTTGCCAACCTCCTGGTTATCCAGTTCCACCGGCACGATATTAGCCCTTTCAGACAACACATCCTCCAGTTTGTTAAAACTGGCTTTATTGGTATGTACAATCGCAAAATGGTTGCCTACTAGATCATCCAGCGCAATACCCTCTCTGTTTTTAGGCTGAAAAAACAATTGCCCCCCCGCCTTTCTTTGCCTATCCCACAGGCCCTCACCCAATTGCGAAACCGGCATGAAAAATTCACGACAGCCGTCTTCACCCAGTTTCCTGTCGCGTTCTGCCGCTTTGTCAGGGTCTGTGGTCTGGATAATACTGCCCAGATACACCGCCAGCCCAATAACTTCATGGACATGCGCAGAACGCTCTGACTCGTAAGTATCCAGTAAGGTATCACTGGCATTGCCCTTGATAATCGATGCGAGTTTCCAGTACAGGTTGGCCGCATCACGAATCCCGGCACACAAGCCCTGCCCAAGAAATGGCGGGGTCTGATGGGCGGCATCACCGGCCAGCATCAGGCGCCCTTTGCGCCAGCCCTGGGCAATCAGGGAATTGAATGTATAGATAACGGCACGCTCCAGGTCTGCCTGCTCTGGGCTAATCCAGCGCTCAAGCATTTTCCAGATATTTTCAGGTTTAACCAATTCCTCAAGATTATCATCGGGCATGACCATGATTTCCCAACGGCGGCGGTTATCCACCACATTGCAATAGGTCATGGGGCGTGCCGGATCGCAATGCTGGATGGTATAAGGTGGCAACTCTACATTCTGTTTAAGCAAGACATCAAAGACCAGCCATTGCTGACGCAATCCCAGGTTTTCCATGGGACTATTCATGGTATTGCGAACAAATGAACGGGCACCATCACAGCCCACCACGTATTTGGCTCGATAATGACTACTTGCATGGGTATTATGGTTTTGTGCCGTCAATTCAACACAATCGCTTTGTTCCTGAATACCCATCAGCTCGGTGCTTAGCCTTAGCGTCACGTTTTCATGGCTGGCTGCCTTTTCCCGCAGCAAAACTTCCAGCTGGGGCTGGTGAAAATAATAATTATTGGCGCATCCATTGGGGCCGCTTTCGTTACTGCCCGCCCGAACCAGCAAGGTTTCCCCTTCTGCATTCACAAAATGCATGCCATGAATACCGGGACGGCTGATTTCCAGCACTTTGTCTTTAAGACCCAGGCTCTGGAAAATCCGCATGACTTCACCATCAAAATGAATGGCACGCGGCAATGGATAAATATCCGCCTCGCGGTCCAGCACCAATACCTTCAAGCCTTCCTGGCCTAACAGGCCGGCCAGGGTGGCACCAACCGGGCCGTAGCCAATAATTGCGACATCATACAGTTCGTTTTCTGTCTTCATATTACACCCCCATCAACTGGCGCATTTCTTCGTACCACTCAGAACGCAACTTGAATTTTGGATATTTGCGGGCAATGGCTTCGGCTTGCGCCATGATGGCGTCATCGCTTAGATCAAGATCAATAGGCTCGCGCAGGGGTTGGTCACAATACCAGGGCGTGTCCATGAAAATTTCAAGACGGTTACCCTCGGGGTCACGACAATAAATGGATACGGCATTACCATGCGTAACACACTGGATATCATTAACATCATTATGTTTTTTTACACGCTCGTAAAAACGACGCAAATTATCCAGGTTGGGTACACGAAATGAAATCTGGTTAATCAAGTTGAACTGAAGATTTTCCGGCCGTCCGGTTGCCAAGACGAGTTGGTGATGCTCGGCAGGATCACGACTTAAAAACACCAGTTGGGTATGGCCCAGATCTCCCTTGTCGGTTTGAGTGAATTCAAATGTTTCTTTATAAAAAGCACTCATTTTTTCCAGGTCATGTACATAAATACCCAGATGGCTAAGTGAAAGCTGAATATTGTCCTTGGCTTGCGTCATCTTTGTCTCCAAAAGAAAAATATCATTTAATGATAATTTGATTAATATTAATAAAATTATCATTGATATTTTTATTATATTATGATAATTTGACAAATAGCAAGCTTTATTCAATTGCTGCTGGACAATTACATACTGAGGAGACAACCATGCGTTTCAACATCAACAAGCTTTCAAAAAAAATCACTATCGGACTAAGCCTGGGGCTTATCGCTTTCAGTGCACAAGCGGCTTACCCCGATCGTCCCATTCGCATCATTACACCGTTTGCCCCTGGCACAGGCCCTGATACCAATGCCCGTGAAGTCGCTGCCGAACTGCAGAAAAACCTGGGTGTTAGCGTTATTATCGATAACAAACCGGGCGCATCAGGCGCCATTGGCAATGCTGCCGCAGCCCAGGCAAAACCCGACGGTTACACGTTGTTGATTGGTTCAACCAGCACATTGTCCATCCAGCCGCATTTGTATACCAAAAAAACCTATGATATTGAAAAGGATTTTGTTCCGGTCAGCCTGCTGGGTATCATGAACACCGGCTTAATTGCCAGCCCCAAAGTAGCGGTTACCGATGTGAAAGATTTAATCGAAAAATTACAGAAAAATCCCGGGCAATTCAATATTGCCAGCATGGGTGTAGGCAGCTATTCCCATTTATCAGGTGAATGGTTTGGCTTTGACAGTCAAACCAGCCCGGTTTTCATTCCGTACAGCACCACCAACCCATTTGCCGACTTGATGGCCGGACAGGTGGATTTCTTATTTGATGCCCTGCCCGCCGCTGCCGGTGGCATTAAAACAGGAAAACTAAAACTCTTGGCCATTACCGGTGACGAGCGCCATCCCAGCTTTCCCGATGTACCCACCTTCAAAGAAGCCGGTCTTGACGACTTTAGCCCCTTCGGTTGGCAAGGCTTGCTGGCACCTGCCGGAACGCCACCTGAAGCACTAAAAGTGTTGAGTGAAGCGATGCAAAAAGTAAACGATAACAAGGAACTGGCCGAACGCTGGGAAAAAACCTATATCGGCAAACTGGAAGGCAGCACGCCTGAAGAGTTCAAGGCGTTTATTGCTGATGATAGCAAAAAGTGGCAGAAAGTAATTGAACGCGCCCAAATCAAGCTGGATTGATTAGTCTCTGAAAAGTATTGTTTTATCTATATACACTTCCCGTACTGGCGCACGGTATTATTCAGGTGCAGCGACTTCGGCGCGAAGCAGCGTCGGCGCAAACATGAATAATGCTTCGCTCCTACAAAAGAAATGAACTACCCCCAATAAGTTGAAGAGATGTCCAACTTTTTGGGGGCAGTTCAGCGCGTGGGAACGAGCATGCTCTTGCGTGGGAATGTTCAGCTTACAGAAAAATCAGGATTTATTGAAATCCAGGCTGTTTTGCGGTTCCAGATCTTCACTTAAAGCAAGCTGTTCGGGTTCATAGGCCCTACTCACATCCAGTTGTACCGTCGCCACCGGCACGCAGCAGCATGGCAGCACTTCATTAGGTGACATAAAAGCCAATGGCTCGGACAGGTACCTGACCTCGCCAGATATCAGGCGGGTGCGGCAAGACCCGCAATAACCCGAGCGACACTGATACTCCACCTCGTGGCCGGTTCTTTCAAGCCCCTCAAGAAGGGTTTCTCCATCAAGTAAATCAAAACTGGTATCCAGTGTTGCAACAAGGGTCATAGCTCAAAATTTTGTAGTGCATCTGTATTGATTTCGGCATCAATCTGACCGATCAGGTAGGAACTGATTTCCACTTCCTGAGGCGCAACCTGTACATTATCGGATGACAGCCAGGCATTGATCCATGGAATCGGGTTTTGTTTATTACCGTCAAAGGCAGGTTTCAAGCCAACCGCCTGCATACGAAAATTAGTAATGTATTCAACATACTGGCACAGGATATCCTTGTTCAGGCCAATCATGGAACCATCCCTGAAAAGATATTCAGCCCATTCCTTTTCCTGCAAGGCTGCCTTTTTGAACAAGTCAAAACAGGATTGCTCAAGCTCTTTGGCAATCTCGGCCATTTCAGGATCGTCTTCACCGCTACGCATAATGTTAAGAATATGCTGCGTGCCGGTTAAATGCAGGGCTTCGTCACGGGCAATCAGCTTGATGATTTTGGCATTGCCCTCCATAAGCTCACGCTCGGCAAACGCAAACGAGCAGGCAAAACTGACGTAGAAACGGATGGCTTCAAGGGCATTGACCGCCATCAGGCACAGGTAAAGTTTTTTCTTCAGTTCACGCAAGCTGACCGTAACATTCTTCCCGTTAAGGGTATGGGTACCTTCGCCGAAAAGATCATAGTATTCAGTCAGTTTGATCAACTCATCGTAATAAACGGAAATATCGCGGGCACGGGCAAGGATATGTTCATTAACCACAATATCGTCAAATACTGTCGCAGGATTACTGACAATATTCCGGATAATATGCGTATAGGATCGAGAATGAATCGTTTCCGAAAACGACCAGGTTTGTACCCAGGTTTCCAGTTCAGGAATAGAAACCAGCGGCAGCAATGCCACGTTGGGGCTACGTCCCTGGATAGAATCCAGCAAGGTCTGGTATTTCAGGTTGCTAATGAAAATATGTTTTTCATGATCGGGCAAGGCTGCGTAATCAATCCGGTCCTGGGAGACGTCCACTTCCTCGGGACGCCAGAAAAAAGACAATTGTTTTTCGATTAGTTTCTCGAAAATCTCGTATTTTTGCTGATCATAGCGAGCCACATTCACGGGTTGACCAAAAAACATGGGTTCTTTTAATGGGTCATTGGCTATCTGACAAAAAGTACTATAAGACATAATTTATTTACTCTATTAAAACCATTGCTTAAATTTTGCAGGCACCACCGGCACAATCATCGTCACCCTGATCAGCGGTTTGTGCATCATCGGCACCATCACGGGTGTTTTGGTAATACAAAGTTTTAAGGCCGAACTTATAAGCGCTTAACAAATCTTTCAGCAACTGATTCATGGGCACACGACCATTTGGGAAACGGGACGGATCATAGTTGGTATTGGCCGAAATGGACTGATCAACAAATTTTTGCATAATACCAACCAGTTGCAAATAACCGTCATTACCAGGCATGTCCCACAACAACTCATACTTGTCTTTCAGGCGATTGTATTCGGGTACAACCTGTTTCAGGATACCGTCCTTGGACGCCTTGACACTGACCAGGCCACGAGGTGGCTCAATGCCATTGGTGGCGTTGGAAATCTGGCTGGAGGTTTCTGAAGGCATAAGAGCAGTCAGGGTAGAGTTGCGCAAGCCATGGGTAACAATATCCTTGCGCAAGGCTTCCCAATCCAGATGCAAGGCCTCATTGCAAATCGCGTCCAGGTCTTTTTTGTAGGTATCAATAGGCAAAATACCTTTTGAATAGGTAGTCTCATTAAAAGCTGGACAAGCACCAAACTCTTTGGCCAGTTTTACCGATGCCTGCAGCAAATAATATTGAATGGCCTCAAAGGTGCGGTGCGTGAGCGCCTTACCACTGCCGTCAGAATACTTGGCATTGTTTTTAGCCAGGTAATAAGCATAGTTAATCACGCCAATACCCAGGGTGCGACGGTTCATGGTGGCAATTTCGGCTGCCTTGATAGGGTAGTCCTGATAATCCAGCAAGGCATCCAGCGCGCGCACAGCCAGTTCAGACAAATCTTTCAATTCATCCAGGGACGCGATGGCGCCCAGATTAAACGCCGACAACGTGCACAGGGCAATCTCGCCGTTTTCATCGTTAATGTCGTTCAGGGGCTTGGTTGGCAAGGCAATTTCAAGACACAGGTTACTTTGGCGAACCGGCGCCACAGCAGGATCAAAGGGACTGTGCGTATTGCAATGGTCAACGTTCTGGATGTAGATACGACCCGTACCGGCGCGTTCCTGCATCATGAGCGAAAACAGGTCTACCGCCTTTACCTTGCGCTTGCGAATGGCAGGATCGTTTTCATATTGTTGGTATAAAGTCTCAAAGCGGTTCTGGTCTTCGAAGAAAGCATCGTACAGACCGGGTACATCAGAGGGAGAAAACAGGGTGATATCACCGCCCTTAATCAGGCGCTGATACATAAGACGATTGATTTGCACGCCGTAATCCATGTGGCGTACCCGGTTTTCTTCTACGCCACGGTTGTTTTTAAGTACCAGCAAGGATTCAACTTCAAGGTGCCAGATAGGATAAAACAAGGTTGCCGCACCACCACGCACACCGCCTTGCGAGCAACATTTAACCGCTGTTTGAAAATGTTTATAGAAAGGAATACAACCGGTATGCTTGGCTTCACCGCCACGGATGGTACTGCCCACCGCACGAATGCGGCCCGCGTTAATGCCAATACCGGCGCGTTGCGATACATAACGCACAATTGAGCTGGTGGTGGCATTAATGGAATCAAGGCTATCACCACATTCAATCAGCACGCATGAGCTGAACTGGCGGGTAGGCGTACGAACACCCGACATAATGGGGGTTGGCAAAGAAATCTTGAAGGTGGAAATGGCATCATAAAAGCCTTTCACATACCGCAAGCGGGTTTCTTTGGGGTATTTGGAAAACAGGCAAAGCGCAACCAGAATATACAAGAATTGGGGGCTTTCATAAATTTCATGAGTAACCCGGTTTTGCACCAGGTATTTGCCTTCAAGCTGTTTTACCGCACCATAGGAAAACGACATATCACGCCAGTGATCAATATAGGAATCGGCTTCCTCCAGCTCTTGTTTGGTGTAGTCTTCAAGGATATGAGCATCGTATTTACCCATCTCTACCATTTTGACAACGTGGTCATATAGCTTGGGTGGATCGAACTGACCAAATGCAATCTTGCGCAAATGGAAAATAGCCAGGCGTGCTGCCAAATACTGGTAATCGGGTGATTCTTCGGAAATCAGGTCGGCTGCTGCCTTGATGATGGTTTCATGAATATCATCAGTACGGATACCATCATAAAACTGGATATGGGAACGCAACTCTACCTGAGAAACAGAAACATGATCCAAGCCTTCAGCAGCCCATGCAACAACACGGTGAATTTTATCCAGATTCAGGGGTTCTTTTTCCCCGCTACGTTTGGTGACTAATAGGTTCTTGTTCATGTATTTACCCGAAAAAATATTAACAACATTTCCCGCTTATTAACCTGTCTGTCACAGGAATATTAACGGTTGCTTTGGCGTGGATTTATTAAAATAAAACAGCCATCTTCATTGTATTTGATGAAAAAACAGTAAAGACAGCCATTAGAAAAATTCTACATTTAGTAAGGGCGCGAAGCCGAACCACAATATATAGTAATTTAGCAAGAACATCAAGCTTTGAAAAACCGCTTGAAAGCCTTATTCATTTATACAATCAATTGATAAAAAAGCCAATTTTCTCTTTGCCGGAGATAAAAAAATTATTGTAAATAATTTTTATTTTTGACGCTTCATACCACAGTTTGACTATTTGCCAACTGCGTAAAAGCCTGCATAAGCAAAGCCGGATCATTAGTGGCCAGCAAACGGTGATCGGACAGGGTACGGCGCCACAGCCGCGAGCCCTTCTGGCCATTGACCAGACCCAACATAGCCCTGACCGTCAAACGCATAGGCACCCCTGCCAACCGCTCTTTGGCGATGTAAGCCATCATGATTTCAACAATTTCCTCATTGGAAAGAACATCAACTCCGGGCCATAATAATTGGCTGGCTTCACGCAGCAAATAAGGATCGTGCCATGCCGCACGCCCTATCATGACACCATCAAACTCATTAGCCATAAGATGCATTTGCTGCACTTCTTTAAGCCCGCCGTTCAAGATAAACAGGGCATCGGGAAAATCTTGCCGAAGTTGAGCAACCACCGCATAACGCAAAGGTGGAATTTCCCGGTTATCTTTGGGTGACAGCCCCTTAAGCACGGCATTACGGGCATGCGAAACAAACACCCGGCACCCGGCATTATAAATTTTCCCAACAAAATCCCGCACAAAACCATAAGAGGTCTCGTAATCAAGCCCCAGGCGGTGCTTGACCGTTACGGGCAAATTTACCGCATCTTGCATGGCCTTTATGCAATCGGCCACCAATTGGGGTTCTGCCATTAGGCAGGCACCAAAAGCCCCTTTTTGCACCCGTTCGGAAGGACAGCCACAATTAAGATTAATTTCATCGTAGCCCCATTCCTGACCCAGCCGGGCACAATGCGCAAGCTCCCGTGGGTCGCTGCCACCCAATTGTAAGGCCAGTGGATGCTCTTCTTCGTTAAACCTTAAGTGTCTGGCAATATCACCGTGAATCAGGGCACCGGTTGTAACCATTTCTGTATACAGCAATGCTTTAGGCGCCAAAAGGCGGTGAAAGAAACGGCAATGACGGTCTGTGACATCTATCATGGGCGCAACCGACAGTCGCCATGGTGCATCCGCACGGGCATAAAGCCCGACTGGCGCCAATTTTTCCTGCTGTTTATTTTCGACGATTGTCATACAATTTTCTCGCTCTTACATCCAAAATAGCGTCGCTGCTGGCATCCAGCAATTTTTTCAACTCATTAAACTTCTTAAGCACATCAGATTTATAAACCACCCCTAGCAAGAGCGGCCTTTCATCTGCGCTTAAAACCGGTAACCGCTCGCCATTGAAGGCCACAAAATAATCTTGCACTTCATCCAGCGTCATGTCGGGCTTTAGCGTTGTCAAATAAGAACGGTTAATCAGTTCTCCTGACAAGGACGCCTGCATGTCGTTACCAGACAACAGGAAACTGCTAATATCCTTGTGGGCAATCACCCCTTGGTATTCGTTCATTTCATTAACCACATAAATAAAGCGTACACCATATTCAATAAACATATCCAGGGCATCTTGCACCGTTTGATGGTGTTTAATAACCGTACTTACCGGACTGACCAAATTAGCCAGCCTGAGCTGGCGCAAGCGATGCCGCAACAGCAGGTCTTTGTCACGCGATTCAGTGACCGCGTACATCACCGTGCCCGCAATAGACCGGGAGGTAAAATAGGAAAACACACTGGCCAGCATAAGGGGCAATATTATAGTATAACTGTGCGTCATTTCAAAAATCATGAGGATCGCCATTAATGGCGCACTGGTTGCTGCGGCCAAAAATGAGCCCATGCCCAGCAACACAAACAGCGCGGTATTGGATGGCACCACTGGCAACAGCAAACCCAAAAGCTGTACGCACAATAAACCCAAAGCCCCACCCACAAACATCACAGGGGTAATCACCCCACCTACCGCCCCCGACCCAACCGTAATGCCGGTGGACAGAACCTTGCTTAACAATATCGTGGCCACTGCCGTCCAGGTCCAGGGCTCATGCAAAAAAGAACCCAGAACACTGTAACCGTTGCCGGCCACACGGGGTTCTAACAATGTAAACAAGCCCAGAACAAAACCACCCAGAGCCAGCCGCAATGGCAACCCCAGCCCGGTTTTCCTGAACAGACGTTTGACATAATCAAGAAAACGCAAGAACTGGGGGGCCAACAAACCCGAGACAATCCCCAGTAAAACCGCAAAAACCAGGAAAGACGGTTCAATTGGCATGAGCTCGGGCAAATCGTACATGACATGGTAATAACCCAGCATACGCATGGTAATGTTTGCGGTTGCCGCAGACAGCAACAAAGGACCAAGAACTTGCATGGACATGCTGCCCAGCACGATTTCAGCCACAAACAGGGCCCCTGCAACCGGTGCATTATAAGCGGCCGAAACCCCGGCGGCCGCTCCGCAAGCGACCAGCAAGCGTAAGGGAATCGCCTCGAAGCAAAAAAGCCGTCCTGTGGCCGAAGCGCCCATGGCAGCCAGGTGAATCATGGCACCCTCACGACCAATCGAACCGCCGGTGGCAATCACGCTTAAGGAAGACAGAACCCTTAAAAACCCCTGCCGCAGTGACAAGTGCCCATTGCCAATGGCCACCGCCTCCATGTAGTCGGCATTGCTGTCCACCTTGAATTTGCTTGCCCACCACAAAAGCAGCCCGGCCACCAGGCCGCCAAGCGCCGGATACAGTATTCGTTCAGGAACAGACCAGATACGCGTTACCGA
>JAVESC010000072.1:0-14034 GCA_034006805.1 Advenella sp. | reverse complement strand
TTCGGCCGATGGTCTTTATATTGACAATGCGCATATCGATCTGGTTCAGGGCAAAAATAAAATCCGCTCTTCGGGTGGTTTTGGGCATGCTGACAGCCGTTTGTTACTGGACATCAACCTGCCCGAATTGGCCAGCCTCTGGCCAGGCCTTGAAGGCAAGGGTAATCTACATGGCGAGGTAAATGGCTCGTTGGCCAAGCATGACGCGCTCCTGAAAGCCACATTTGCCCAATCGGACTCCCGCCAGTTAGGCAAGGCTCCCGTCAATCTGGAAACTCGCTTAGAAGGGGCATTGGGTCAAAATGAGCAGGGCCAGCCGGTTTGGCAGGCCGATATGGCTGGCCTGACGGTACAGCATGGCAATATTCGCCTTGAACAGCAAGACAAACTGGCGCTTTATCTGGCGCCGGACGCCCGTGAGCAGGAACTGCAATGGTCAGCGGGGGCCTCGCAATTCAAGCTGGTGTTAAATGGCCAGCCAGGAACCCTGGAACACTTGTTGTCAGCAGGCGGCCAGCGCGGCTGGACAACGCAGGGAGCGTTCTCTAACTTAACCATCAGTCATCAATTAATGACAGATATCCAGCAGGCATTGGCCAGCGGGAGCGACCCCAAACCGGTAGCCGCGGCAAAAGCCAAACAAATAGCCGATGTCATTTACGATGGCAACTGGAGTTTCCAGCAAGCGCAGGCCTTGTCAGGGGCGGTCAATGTGCAGCGTACCGCAGGCGATAGCATCTTGCCGCTGGATGTGAACATACCACTAGATCTCAATACCCTGGGTATCCAGGTGAATGAAACCCAACAAGCTGACGCGCCTGCGCTGATGGTCATTAGCGGTACCGGGCAGGGTAGCCGGTCTTCCCTGGATATGCGGCTGAATCTTGACCTGGGTTCGCCTTTTCCTTTACGTGATGGTCATGTCAACCTTGGCCTGACTGACAATTCCCGCTTGCAATTGAAAACCGAGGTGCATAAAAACCAGGGTGAACATAGTGCGGATAAAATCAGCACCACGCTGCGCATGGAAAATCTGGCGCTGGATAAATTGTTGGCGGGTGCGGTGCCCCAGGCCTTGTTGAACAGCGATATCCAGGTTGACATAGACTTGCTGGATCAGCAGGAAATCAAGAATGTAGTGCTGGATGCCCGCTTTAATCAGCCAAGCCAGTGGAATAAGCAGCCCTTGGAAGGGCATCTGAAAACCCGCATCAACACCAGTGGCCTGTTCCCGTCCGCTTCGGTTGCCGTAGATGCGACAGCACCGCAACAGGCTAAGGCCAATTTTGAAAACCTGCGCATTTCAGACACCGATATTTACCTGGTGCTGGGCAATAACCGGATTGCCGGTTCTGGCGGTTTTGGTGAAGAACACAGCCAGTTGGCGCTTGATGTGAATGCGCCTACACTGGCTGCATTCTGGCCAGGCTTGCCAGGCAGCATTAATTTTAACGGTGTCCTCGATGGCAATTTGCACAATCACAAACTGGCCTTGCAAGCCATGTATGCCGATGCGGCTGATAACCGTCTTGGCAAGGCACCGGTAACCCTGGATCTGGATCTTGGCGGGCGCTGGGCCCATGTCAACGAAGGCAATAGTTGGGTGGGTACCCTTCATACACTGGATGCCAAACATGCCGGCATTCGTTTGCAGCAAACCTCACCCCTGTCGTTTTCGCTCTTGCCTTCTGCCGTTGGCGACCAAACCCAGTGGACGGTGGGCGCGTCGGCGTTAAGTCTTGAGTTGCCCGATAATCATCGGGTATCTATTTTTCAGGAAGGTGCCCAGGGGGGCGACGGAAAATGGCAAACCAGGGGGGCAATCAGGGATTTGGCGATTAGCCCCGAGCTGATCGATCAGGTCAGGAAATTACTGGATCCGACCCTGAAAGAAAAACGGGTGGCCGTCAATGGTAAAAAGAAAGAGGAACGAAAGGAAGTTGTACTGGATAGCAATTGGGATTTGGCATTTGACCGGGTTTTGCTGGGCAGTTTTAACCTTAAGCGAACCAATGGTACGGGTGTCCTGCCGTTTGCCACACCGGTACCGCTTGATTTTCATGCGCTAAGCCTGAATATCACGCAGCAACCGGGTAGTGACGGTAAAGGCGACCTTATAAATTTGACGGCTTCGGGCCAGGGTGAAAAATCAAACCTCAGTGCCAATATTAATGCCGATATGCTGTCAGCTTATTATTTGCACGATGCCACTATCAGCCTGGATTTGCCTGACGGCTCTGCTTTGCAAACCGACGTCACGGTAACACCCAACGAGGCAAACCGCTCTTATCATATCCTTGGGTCACTGGCTACGCAAAAATTGGCGCTGGGTAAGTGGCTTGAAGGTATTATTCCTCCTTCGGTGCTTGGCACAAGGCTGGCGCTTGACTCGGAACTGTCTCCGGAGGTCGGTCTTTTGCGTGTGCATGTCAAGGGGGGGGTTGACGAGGGCAGTCAGTGGAACAATCAGAAGCTGGCTGGCAGTGTCGATGTTGCTTTGCAGCGTCAACTGGGTTCATCCGGGGGCGTGGCGCTTGGCGCCATTGATCCGCATATTTATACGATTCCCAAGGCGGATATCAACCTGACGCTGGGCGGCAGTACCATCAATTCGTCAGGCGCTTTCGGGCAAGCGGCAGACAAGCTGGCACTGGCGGTCAATGCGCCCCGGTTTGCCGACTTCTGGCCTGGCTTGCCGGGCAGCCTGGTTGTAAACGGTAATCTGGATGGTTCACTGGCCAGTCATGTCCTTGGGCTTAACGGCACGTTTTCACAGGGCAAGTCCAAAGAATTGGGTCAGGCACCCGTTAGTTTTGATGTGGGCTTGAAGGGTTTCTGGGGAGAGCTGTCTGCGGGCGCCGATGGCTGGAAAGGTTCTCTTGAGCGGCTTCAGGTTTCACATGCCGGCTTCTCGGCCAATCAGGAAAAGCCGCTGGATGCCATGTTCCTGCCTGCAGGGGTGGGAGGCAAGCCCGAATGGCAACTGGGTGCTTCTATATTGAAAATTGGCCTGCCAGGCAGGCATGAGGTTGTGCTCAACCAAGAGGGTGCCAGTGGCCAGGATGGAAATTGGGCCAGCAAGGGAGCCATCAATCGCCTGTTAATTAACCCTGCCTTGGTCAAAGACCTGCAAGATGCACTGGGTATGCTGGAAAACAACAAGAACAGTAACGGCGGTATTGTTGATAATCGCAAGAAGCAGGTCATTGATGAAAACCTGTTCTTTGATCTTGACTGGGACTTGCAATTTAATGGTGCACTGGCGGGTACGGCTAACCTGAAGCGCACGGGTGGGGATTTCGTGGTTCCCCTTCAGAATCCCCTGGCTTTGGGTTTGACGCAAATGTCCCTGGGGGTCAGGGCTAATCCGGTATCGGGAACACAAAGCCAGGTTTTGGCCGATCTGCTTATTGATACCCGGGAAAACGGTACCTTGACGGCTCGCGTTAATAGCCGGATGAATGGTTTGGTGCCAGACCTGAATGGCGGCACCAATGTTGCCGTTAAAGGCAAACTGGGCAACATTGCCTGGCTCTCGGCCTTTACCGGAGACCTGCTTGACCTGGGGGGCAGCGTCAATATAGACATGATGGTGCAAAGCAATGCGTCCGGCCAATGGGTCTCTTCAGGTACTGTCACGGGCGATAAATTAAGGGTTGTGCAGATTGATAATGGGATACGCCTGCTTGACGGAACCCTTAGGGGAACCTTCCGTAATAACGAGTTTGTCATCAATTCCCTGCGTTTTCCTTCGGTAATCAGGGTGGTCCCAACCGAGTGGCGTACCCGGCAATGGATTGAAGAAAACCCACAGGCCCAGAATGGCAGCCTGAATATTACCGGTCAATGGAATCTGATGACAGCCAAGGGCGATGCAAAAGTGGTGCTTGACCATTATCCGATTGTGCAAAGGGCAGACCGTTTTGCCATGGTCAGTGGCAATGTTGATATTAATGCTTCCTTGCCGAATATTGATATTGTGGGCAAGGTAACGGCCGATGCCGGTTGGGCCAGTATTGATATTCTGGGAACGGTGCCTTCGGTGGATAGCGATGTGATCGTGTTGCAGCCGGGTCAGAAAGAAGTGGTGCCAAGTGAATCTACTACAAACCTGGATCTGGATTTTACGGTTGATCTGGGGCCACGGTTTTATCTGGCAGGAATGGGCCTGAACTCGGGTCTGGTGGGTAACCTGAATATCATACAAAGAGATGGTCGATTGACGGCCTTAGGGGCATTCCGCACCCGTGGTGGTGCCATCGAGGCTTATGGACAGCGTTTGCAAATCCGGCGTGGGCTTATTACCTTCCAGGGTAATATTGCGAATCCTGTGCTGGATATCGAAGCCCTGCGGACTGGCCAAGAGGTGGAGGCCGGCCTGCGCGTAGTGGGTACCGCCCAACGACCAAGAATTACCCTGGTTTCTTACCCCGATGTCAGCGAAGTTGAAAAACTTTCCTGGCTGATTATGGGCAGGGGGCCGGATAGCAACGGCGGTGATATTGCCTTGCTGTTTTCTGTGGGTAGCTCTATTTTGGGGGGCGGTGAACCGTTTTACCGGCAACTGGGCATTGATGATATTGCGGTGCGTACCGGTGACCTGGGTAAGTCGGGTAGCGTGCTGCCAGAGCAAACCGTGGCTTCAGGCCTTGAATTTGATGCCTCCAGCAACCTGGCCACCCAGTTTTTTGTGGCCAGCAAGAAATTTGGCAATGGGGTTACTGCTAGTGTAGAACAGGCACTGGCCGGAACCGGTACGGTGGTCAAGGCCAGTTATAAACTGCTTAGATATTTAACGGTTGATGCAAAAGTGGGTACGACTAATGGTATTGAATTGGTCTACCGGCGTTTTTTCAGGGATTAGGGTAAATCAGGGTTGCAGTCCTTCAGGTAAGGCTACAATTCCATTTTAAATTATAGGCCCGGTTTTGTAGAACAAGACGAAACCGGTCTGTGCAATTTCACTGAGAGTAAGGCAATGAGCATAAAGAATGATCGTTGGATCCGGGAGGCATCGGCTGCCGGCATGATCGAACCCTTTGAACCGGGGCAGGTTCGCTCGGTAAACGGTGAAAAAATCGTCAGTTATGGCACCAGCAGTTACGGTTACGACGTACGCTGTGCCGGCGAGTTCAAGATTTTCACCAATATCAACTCCACGATTGTTGACCCCAAATCATTCGATGAAAAATCATTCGTTGATTTTGAGGGTGATGTATGCATTATTCCGCCCAATTCCTTTGCCTTGGCCCGTACGGTGGAGTATTTCAGGATTCCCCGCAACGTGCTAACTATTTGCCTGGGTAAAAGTACCTATGCCCGCTGCGGCATTATCGTCAATGTCACGCCGCTGGAACCCGAATGGGAAGGTCATGTGACGCT
The DNA here is from genome assembly GCA_034006805.1 of Advenella sp. Lineage (GTDB taxonomy): Bacteria > Pseudomonadota > Gammaproteobacteria > Burkholderiales > Burkholderiaceae_B > Advenella. Next base: position 8,652 of record JAVESC010000072.1, on the reverse strand, counting down.
TGAGTTTTCAAACACTACCCCTTTGCCCGCCAAAATTTATGCCGGTGAGGGATGTGCCCAAATGCTGTTTCTGGAAAGTGATGAAGAGTGTGAAACTTCATATAAAGACCGTGGCGGCAAGTATCAGGGTCAACAGGGCGTAACACTGCCAAGAACATAATAGTTGCTCACGGTATTGTGAGTGAAGGAGTTTCGAATGAAGTTTCGCTTTCCCATTGTTATTATTGACGAAGATTTTCGCTCGGAAAGTGCTTCCGGGTTTGGTGTGCGTGCCCTGGCTGATGCCATCAAGGCAGAAGGGGTAGAGGTACTGGCAGTCACCAGCTATGGTGACCTGAGCTCGTTTGCCCAACAGCAAAGCCGGGCCAGTGCTTTTATTTTATCTATCGACGACGAAGAGTTTGATGTGGACTCTCCCGAGGACGTCGCGTTTGCGATTAAAAACCTGCGTTCGTTTATTGGTGAACTGCGGTTTCGCAATGCCGAAATCCCTATTTACCTGTACGGTGAAACCAGAACTTCCCAGCATATTCCCAATGATATCCTGCGTGAATTGCACGGCTTCATTCATATGTTTGAAGACACGCCCGAGTTTGTAGCGCGTCATATTATCCGCGAAGCGCGCAGCTATCTGGACAGCCTGCCACCCCCGTTTTTCCGTGAACTGGTTAAATACGCCCAGGATGGCTCTTATTCCTGGCATTGCCCAGGGCATTCGGGTGGGGTTGCTTTCCTTAAAAGCCCGGTAGGGCAAATGTTTCACCAGTTTTTTGGTGAAAACATGTTGCGTGCCGATGTCTGCAATGCGGTAGAAGAGCTGGGCCAGTTGCTGGACCATACCGGGCCGGTGGCCGAATCTGAAAAGAATGCAGCCCGTATTTTTCATGCCGACCATTGCTTTTTTGTCACCAACGGCACCTCTACATCCAATAAAGTGGTGTGGCATGCCAACGTGGCATCCAATGACGTGGTGGTGGTAGATCGCAACTGTCACAAATCCATTTTGCATGCGATTACCATGACCGGCGCCATCCCGGTTTTCTTGCGCCCTACCCGTAATCATCTGGGTATTATTGGTCCTATTCCCCTTGAAGAATTCGAACCCGAAAATATTCTTAAGAAAATTGAAGCCAACCCGTTTGCCCGTAATGCGCTAAACAAGAAGCCGCAAATCCTGACGCTTACCCAAAGTACTTATGACGGTGTTATTTACAACGTTGAAATGATCAAGGAAAAATTGGGTGACATGGTTGAAAACCTGCATTTTGATGAGGCCTGGTTACCGCATGCGGCTTTCCATGAGTTCTATAACAATATGCATGCCATTGGTGAAGGGCGCCCGCGCAGCAAGAATGCCATGGTGTATGCCACGCACTCTACCCACAAATTGCTGGCGGGTATTTCACAGGCTTCCCAAATTGTGGTGCAAGAGTCCGAAACCCGCGAATTGGATCGTAATATCTTCAATGAAGCCTACTTGATGCATACGTCAACTTCACCACAGTATGCGATTATCGCTTCCTGTGACGTCGCGGCAGCCATGATGGAGCCCCCTGGTGGTACTGCGCTGGTAGAAGAAAGCATCAAGGAAGCCCTGGATTTTCGTCGTGCGATGCGCAAGGTGGCTTCCGAGTATGGTAAAGATGACTGGTGGTTCCGTGTATGGGGACCGAATCGTTTGGCGCCCGATGATATAGGCACGCAAGATGACTGGTTTTTGCGTTCCGGTGAAGAATGGCATGGTTTTGGAGATCTGGCCGAAGGCTTTAACATGCTTGACCCGATCAAGGCCACTATTATTACCCCCGGGCTTAATATTAACGGCAGCTTTGAAGAAAGCGGTATTCCCGCCTCGCTGGTGTCCAAGTACCTGACCGAACATGGCATTGTGGTGGAAAAAACGGGCCTGTACTCCTTTTTTATTTTATTTACCATTGGCATTACCAAGGGGCGCTGGAACACCATGCTGACGGCCCTGCAGCAATTTAAAGATGATTACGACCGTAATCAGCCATTGTGGCGCATTATGCCCGAGTTTTGCGCAAAACATAAACAGTACGAACATATGGGGCTGCGCGAATTATGCCAGATGATTCACGAGGCCTACCGGGATCATGACGTGGCCCGCCTGACCACCGAAGTGTATTTAAGTGATATGGTGCCTGCGCTTAAACCGTCCGATGCCTTCGACAAGATGGCTCACCGTGATGTTGAAAGGGTAAGGATTGATGAACTTGAAGGAAGAGTGACGGGTGTTTTGTTAACGCCTTACCCACCGGGTATTCCCCTGTTAATTCCAGGCGAGCGCTTCAATAAAACCATTGTTGAGTATTTGCAGTTTGCCCGTTCCTTCAATAAGAAATTTCCCGGTTTTGAAACGTTTATTCATGGTTTGGGTAGTGAAGTTGATAAAGATGGCAATACCCGGCTTTACGTGGATTGTCTGAGGCTTGATGAGTAACGGGGCCGTATTTGATGTGGCCATCATAGGGGCGGGGGCGGCAGGTATGATGTGTGCTGCCGTCGCTGGCCAGCGTGGCCGGAAAGTGGTGCTTATTGACCACGCCACCAAGTTGGCCGAGAAAATCCGCATTTCGGGGGGTGGCCGTTGCAATTTCACCAATCTGGGCACAACGCACCAGCAATTCATTTCCAATAATGCGCGGTTTTGTCGTTCGGCCCTGTTGGCCTATACACCGCAAAATTTCCTGGCTTTGTTGGCAAAATACAAGGTTGCCTGGCATGAAAAGCATAAGGGGCAATTGTTTTGTGACCATTCCAGTGAAGATATTATTCACGTTCTGCGGGCCGAATGTGAGCTGGGCAAGGTGGCCTGGCGCATGGGGTGTACGGTTAATGACATCAACCGGCAGGAAGACCAGTCATTTGTGTTGCAAACATCGGCAGGCACCATTCGCGCTGCCAAGCTGGTTGTAGCCACTGGCGGGATGGCGATTCCCCAACTGGGTGCCAGCGACTATGGCATGAAAATTGCCCGCCAGTTTGGCCTGAAAGTGGTGGAGCCCCGTCCGGCATTAGTGCCGCTTACGTTTGATGCTGACACCTGGCGGCATTTTAATGCGTTGGCGGGCGTATCCCTGGAAACCGTGGTGGTCACTGGCAGTGGCAAAAAGAAACCGCAATTTGATGAAGACTTGCTGTTTACCCATAGAGGATTGTCGGGGCCGGCCATTTTGCAGATTTCCAGCTATTGGGAACCGGGTACGCCCATTATGCTTAATCTGCAGCCTGCGCAAAATCTTGAGTTGGCCTTGATTGAAAAAAAACCGGGTAACCGGCAGCAATTGTTAACGGTGCTGGCTGGCATGTGGCCCAAACGGCTGGCAGAGTGCTGGCTTGAAAACCTGGGTGTTGCCCAGGATACGCGCCTGGCTGATATGCCCGATAAGAAAATAAGGGAGTTGGCCGCCCTGATTCATGACTGGCAATTAATACCTACCGGTACGGCCGGTTATAAAAAAGCCGAAGTCATGAAAGGGGGCGTGGATACCGCAGAACTGGATCAAAAAACCATGCAGGCTAAAAAAATGCCAGACCTGTATTTTATAGGTGAAGTGGTTGATGTAACAGGTTGGCTGGGTGGTTATAACTTCCAGTGGGCTTGGGCATCCGGGGTGGCTTGTGGGCAGGCGCTTTAAAAGCAGGCAGCCCGCAATAGCCCGTATACAATCTGCAAGCCTATAAATCTATATTGGCTATTTTGGTAGCTTCAATCTTGATTTCCCGGCCACTGGGTGAATAGCCGGTCATTTCAAAGCCGGTTTCGGTTTTGATCCCGGTTAGGGATAGGTCGAAAGTATCGTTTACAGTGCCAAACGTTTCATTGTCATGGGCTGTATAAGCCTTGATTTTAAGGTTGGCAACCACTTCATCAGGGGTTGTTGCCTGAATGGTTCCCGAGTAAAGATAATTGGCGTCACCACCCCGGATACGGGCATCTTCAATAACCGTAATGCCGGGGTTTGTTTTTGATTCTGCAATCAGGGTTGCGTAAAAACCATTGTCCATAGTTTTCTCCTTTTGGTTGTAATCGGGTCTACATTAACAGATTTAGCATGACAGGGATATTGCAAAAATATGTAGGCCCATTAAGTTTTAATGGTTGGTAAAACCAGGAGGTTAGTTTGTATCATGAATTTGTCTAGAAGGCAGTTCTGGTAAATACCTAGTAAACAGCTTATTTGCCCCTGTAAATTAGTAATATAATTTTCAGAAATTTAACCAAGGTTTCCCCATGTCATCTGAAAATCTTCAATCTACCCCCCTGCACGGTATCCATTTTTCACTAGGCGCCAAAATGGTGGATTTTGGCGGCTGGAACATGCCGGTGTCATATGGTTCGCAAATTGAAGAGCACCACGCGGTGCGCAATGCGGTGGGTATGTTTGATGTTTCCCATATGCTGAATGTGGATGTTTCCGGGTCTGGTGCGCTTGATTTTTTGCGTCGTGTGCTGGCCAATGATGTGGCCAGGCTTGCCGAGCCTGGCAAAGCTTTATACAGCTGCATGCTTAACCCCGAAGGGGGAGTGATTGATGACCTGATCGTTTATTTCTTTGCCGCTGACAGCTGGCGCCTGGTGGTCAATGCCGGCAGGGCAAAAGTTGATGTAGCCTGGCTGCAGGCGCAGGCACAACAGGAAGGGCGTGGGCGGGTCCTCATTACACCGCGTCATGACCTGGCCATGATTGCCGTGCAGGGGCCACATGCCCGGGAAAAAGTCTGGAATATCCGCGCCGGCCTGAAAACGCAAACCGAGTCCTTGTCAGCATTTACGGCTGTCTTTGTTGAACCGGATTTTATGGTGGCCCGTACCGGCTATACCGGAGAGGACGGTTTTGAAATTGTTTTGCCCGCCAGTCAGGTGGTGGATTTCTGGAACGAGTTACTGGCGCAGGGAGCCAGGCCATGTGGCTTGGGAGCCCGTGATACCTTGCGCCTTGAAGCCGGCATGAACTTGTATGGCCAGGATATGGATGAAACTGTTCAACCCGCCCAGGCAGGATTGAACTGGACAGTCAGCCTTAAAGATGACGCCCGGGATTTTATTGGTCGTCAGGCCATTTCCCGGGATCCAAAACGTAATGCTTTTATGGGCATAAAGTTGAATGAGCGTGGGGTAATGCGGGCGCATATGAAAGTCAGGGCCAAATTGGGCGATGGCGAGATTACCAGTGGTACCATGTCACCCACTTTGGGTTTTTCTATTGGTTTTGCCCGTTTGCCCGAAGGTGTTCAGGCCGGTGAGCCGGTACAGGTGGAGCTGCGTGGCAAATGGCTGCCAGCCACCTTGTGTGCGCTGCCTTTTGTGCGTCATGGCAAGCCAGTGGTGTCTTGACCTTGCGGTATGACAGGCCATCATACATAAACCTTAAAAGTACATCACTAAAAATAAATTAATGCTAATGTCACGTGTGAAACGTGTTTTTTTATATAAATCAGGAGTTATCAATGAAGTTGCCTACCGATCGTAAATACACCAAAACCCATGAGTGGATTTTGGTTGAGGGAGATGTTTTTGTCGTTGGCATTACCGACAATGCGCAAGACCAGCTGGGTGATCTGGTTTATGTGGGTGATGTCAAGGTAGGCGAGACCCTGAGTGCAGGTGAAACGGCGGCAGTGGTTGAGTCGGTGAAGGCCGCTTCAGATATTTACGCGCCGGTGGATGGTGAAATTGTGGCTTTCAACCAGTCTCTTGAAGAAGAACCTAATTTGATCAATGAAGATGCCTATGCAAACTGGATTTTCAAGATCAAACCCAATAATCCGGCCGATCTTGCAAATTTGCTGGATGCCGCCGGCTATCAGGAACAGGCAGAATAGTCTCCATTTTTATCGGATAGAAAATATGTTGCGTACACATAAGGATGTGTCCCAGGCATTTATTGCTCGACACGTAGGGCCCACCGAGGCCGAGCAGAAAAAAATGCTGTCTGTTATTGGCGCTGAAAGCCTGGATGACCTGATTGAGGAAATTGTTCCTTCGGGTATCCGCCTTGAAGAACCATTGGCGTTGGATCATGCCCGCAGTGAAACCGATGTGCTTGGAGAACTGAAAAAAATCGCCTCGGGCAACAAACTGTACAGAAATTATATAGGGCAGGGCTATTACGGCACACACACGCCTAATGTGATTTTACGCAATATTCTTGAAAATCCGGCCTGGTATACCGCCTATACCCCTTATCAGCCAGAAATTTCCCAGGGCCGGCTAGCGGCCTTGCTCAATTTCCAGACGATGGTGGCTGACTTGACCGGCTTGCCAGTTGCTAATGCCTCTTTGCTTGATGAAGCAACGGCCGCCGCCGAGGCCATGACACTGGCTAAACGGGTATCCAAATCCAAAAGCAAGGTGTTTTTTGTGTCAATGCACTGTCATCCGCAAACCATAGCGGTGGTTCGTACCCGTGCCGAAGCCTTGGGTATTGAGGTGGTTTGTGGCAATGAACAGGAAAATATTCCGGATTGTTTTGGGGTGTTGCTGCAGTATCCGCATAGTCTTGGTGGGGTGCTTGATTACGCTGGCTTGACTACGGCCCTGCAGGCCAAAGGCACGGTGGTCGCGGTGGCTACCGATTTGCTGGCCCTGGCCATTCTGAAAGCACCGGGTGAATGGCATGCCGATATTGCGGTGGGCAGTGCGCAGCGCTTTGGCGTGCCCTTGGGGTTTGGCGGCCCGCACGCCGGGTTCATGGCTTGTAAAGATGCCTTCAAACGCAATATGCCTGGCCGTCTGGTGGGTGTTTCGGTTGATGCACAGGGCAATCCGGCGTTACGGCTGGCCTTGCAAACTCGTGAGCAGCATATTCGCCGTGAAAAGGCCACGTCCAATATTTGTACCGCCCAGGTTTTGCTGGCGGTAATGGCCAGTATGTATGCGGTTTACCATGGCGCCAATGGTATTCGTGCGATTGCGCAGCGGGTTTATGTTTGCACGCTGGTGTTAAAAGAAGCCCTGGCACGTATGGGCTTGAGTACGGTCAATGACTCTTTTTTTGATACGTTGCATGTCAAAACGGCGTTGGCGCCGGGAGTGGTCAAGGCGAGCCTGAATGCACAAATTAATGTGCGTCAGCCTGACAGCGACAGTTTTGCCGTGTCTCTGGATGAAACGGTTACCCTGGAAGATCTTCAGCAGCTGGTAAGTGTGATTGCCAAGGGTGTTGGTCAGCCAGCGCCGGATGTGGCCGGGCTTTATGCCGAACTGGATGTTTTTGTGCCTAATAGTGTGGCCAGGCAGTCGGCTATTTTGTCGCATCCTGTTTTTGCAAGTATTCATTCTGAAACCGATATGCTGCGTTATTTACGCAGTCTGGCCGATAAAGACCTGGCACTGGACCGCAGCATGATTCCATTGGGCTCTTGCACCATGAAGTTGAATGCAACGGCCGAGATGATTCCCATTACCTGGCCCGAGTTTGCGAACCTGCATCCTTATGCTCCCCGCGACCAGGCGGCTGGCTATCAGGCGTTGCTGGAACGCCTGTCACGGGCCTTGTGTGAGATTACGGGGTACGATTCGATTAGTTTACAGCCCAATTCAGGCGCCCAGGGTGAATATGCCGGGCTCTTGGCCATTCGTGCCTATCATCAGGCCAATGGGCAACATCAACGCAATGTTTGTTTAATTCCTGCCTCTGCCCATGGCACCAATCCGGCATCCGCCCATTTGGCGGGTATGGATGTGGTGGTGGTGGCCACCGATGAAAATGGCAATGTGGATGTGAGTGATCTTAAGGCGAAGCTGGAAAAGGTGGGTGAGCGGGTGGCTGCCTTAATGGTGACTTATCCGTCTACGCATGGGGTGTTTGAAGAGGCGATTACCGAGATTTGCGATTTGGTGCATCAGGCAGGGGGGCAGGTTTATCTTGATGGTGCGAATATGAACGCGATGGTGGGGCTGGCCAAGCCGGGATGGTTTGGTTCTGATGTATCCCATCTTAATTTGCACAAGACGTTTTGCATTCCGCATGGCGGTGGCGGACCGGGTGTGGGGCCAATAGCTGTGCGTGCCCATTTGGCGCCGTTTTTGCCGGCGGTGTTGAATGAGCAGGGGCAGTGTGAAGGCGATTCAGTGATTGGGCCGGTAGCGGCGGCACCTTTCGGGTCTGCCAGTATTTTGCCTATTTCTTATGTGTATATTGCCCTAATGGGGGCCGAAGGGCTGAAGCGGGCCAGCGAGGTGGCTTTACTGAATGCCAATTATATGGCGAAGCGGCTGGCGCCTTATTACCCTGTGCTGTATACGGGGCGTAATGGGCGTGTTGCGCATGAGTGTATTCTGGATTTACGTCCTGTTAAAGAGAGCAGCGGCATTACGGTGGATGATGTAGCCAAGCGGCTGGTGGATTATGGTTTTCATGCACCAACGATGAGTTTTCCGGTGGCGGGTACGTTAATGGTAGAACCAACCGAGTCGGAGAGCCTGAAGGAGCTGGACCGGTTTATTAATGCAATGATTGCGATTCGCAAGGAGATTGAGCAGGTCGAGAAGGGGCAGGGGAATGCGCAGGATAACGTGCTGGTGAATGCGCCGCATACAGCGCAGATGTTGGTGGCAGATGTGTGGGAACATGGGTATTCACGCACCGAGGCGGCTTATCCACATTCGGTGTCGCCCGATGACAA
>JAVESC010000071.1:0-14201 GCA_034006805.1 Advenella sp. | reverse complement strand
TAGTGAAATTACCGTGGAGGGTAACGATGGTGCGCTGGGCACGTTGCTAAACAAAGCCAGCATGACCGAGCAGGCTGCGTCTGATGCAATTGTTAAAGTAAACGGGATTGAAGTGACCCAGGCCACTAACAAGCTGGAAGATGTGATCCAGGGCGTAACCCTGAACGTAAGCAAGGTAGATACCGAAGCGCAAACGCTAACAGTTACGCGCAATGATGACAAAACCAAGTCAGCCATTAATGAATTCATTAACGCTTATAACAATGTCCAGAAGTTCATTAAAAGCAGCACGGCCTATACCGAAGGGGCTGGCGGCAGCATATTGAACGGTGACAATACGGCCCGTACGGTACAAACCCGTTTAAGCGGCATTATGAGTTTCCAAAGCAGCAATGGTGGTGCGTTTAAAACGCTGTCTGATTTGGGTATTCGCACCCAGGCCGATGGCAGCATTAAGCTGGATGAAGAGAAGTTTGACAAGGCCTTGGCCGAAAACCGGGACGACATTGCCAGGCTGTTCCAGGATAAGAATAATGGGATTGCCACTTATACGCAAAATGTCACCAAAGGACTGATTGACAACACCAATGGCATTGTGACCTCTGCCACCAACGGTACCAAGACACGAATTGACGAGTTGGATTCACAGTTCGAGCGTAAACAGATACAAATCGAAGCCACGATGGAACGTTATCGGGCCCAATTTACCGCGCTGGATTCACTGGTGGCAAAAATGAATGGCACCTCGGCCTATTTAACCCAGCAATTGTCCATATGGAATACCGACAGTAACAAATAATGATTGATTTTCAAGGGTTTATTTCATATTATGATGAACACTAGCAAGGTAACTTACGGCCAGAACCCCGCCAGGGCTTATGCAAAAATAGGTCTTGAGACACAGGTACTTACCGCTTCCCCCGAAGAATTGATAACCATCATGCTGGAAGCCACCCAGTCTTGCGTTATGAAGGCCAGGCTGTATTTCCAGAATGGCGATATTGCCAAACGGGGCGAGAATATTTCAAAGGCCATCAGTATTATTGATTCTGGCCTTATTCCCGGTATAAACGAATCTGCCGGCGAAGTAGCCAAGAATATGATTCTTAGTTTCAGGTTGATGTCGCAGCACTTGTTGTTAGCCAGTGTGAACCAGCAGGAATCGCATCTGGATGTTGTTGAAAAAATGCTGCTTGATATTACCGATGCCTGGAAAACAGCCACCGGTAATAAGCCCCTTAAATAGGGATTTGGTTTACGGTTATTAGACCAGAAAGATACAGAAAATGACTTATTTTCATTCAGATTACAACAAAGCGCACGCCGCCAATGCCATGGGGCCTCTTCCCCAGGAGTGCAACAGCTGTGTGATAGAGGCATACCAACAACTGGTGGATATTACCCAGAAAATGGAAGATGCCGCCCGGCAGGAAAACTGGGAAGCCACGCTTTCCCTGGGGCAAAGTTATGTGCACGAAGTAGAGGTGTTGCGTAATAAGGTACATCTTCAGCCCGGCAATAAGGCCGAAAGGGAAATTTGTTCCCATTTGCTGCGCCAGGTGCTTTTGCACGATGCCGCGGTGCGTGATGCGGTTTCTCCTGAAATGAAGCGACTGTCACAATTATTGCATACCCGCAACCAGCAAAAGAAAATGGTCAAGGCTTATTCTGGCATTAAGCGGGCGGGGTAGGCATGCCTTATGTCTTCTGGCAGTTTAAGCACCCTTCTTGTACAACGACTGGAAACCGCGCTGGGCGTGACGCTTTCCACACAGGGGCAATTGCAGTCGGCGCGTAGCCGGCAATCAGTTTTACCCACGGGGGCCGTTGCACGGCCCGAAGCCCTTGAAAACGCCACCAAGGCGCAGCAACAGGCTGGCAATTTTCAGGCGGTGGCGCAAAGTGTGCAGGCATCACTGGGGCACCGTCCCATACAGGGAAGCCCTGTTAACAGCACCGTTAGCCAGCAGGCAATGGGCCAGGCAGGCAAACATACCACACAAGACGCAGCCCGCAACCCGGCAGAATCAACTTCTACCCGCTGGAGCAGTGCCGCGCGCAGCATGGTGGCCCTGCTGGGGCAAATGCCCGAACAGGCCGCGCCATTAGGCAACCCCAACCATGCACCTATTATTCCCAAAAATCCCAAAGAGTTATTGTCATACCTGTCGCGCCCTGCCGACCCGGCGGCTTTATCGGCCCGCTCGTTAACGGGTGGTGCGGCTTCACAGGCAGCTGGCGCTTCTTCACAGGCAAGTAGCACGAACGCTCATTCCCCAACAACAAATCCGAACACGCTTTTACAGACCGCTGGCGCTGGCGCTTCTTCTCAGGCAACAAACGCCAACATACCGTTAAAAGAAGATGCGTTGCGGGCACTGGGCTCCAGCCTTTTTGCCTCGATTATCCGCGAAACCCTAACCCGTGAAATTGCCCGCCCGGGCCTGTCGTATGAAGCCACGCTGTGGCGCATGCTGCGTAGCAATGGCAATTTGAAAGAACTGGCCAGCCATCCCAAGGCACAGTTGCTGAAAGAGCAGCAAGCGCAGCAGCAGGCAGCCCGGCAGTTATCCATATTAAGCGTACTTACCCAAGGCAAGGCAGAAGCAACCCCTGCCCCGCCCCCATTATCAGGGGCATTGGCCAGCCTGGTCCAGCAACAGCTGGAAATGCATCAACAGCAACGCATCGTGTGGCAGGGCGAGGCCTGGCAAGGTGCCGCCATGACCTGGGAAATCCAGAAAGACAACCCGCAAGCATTTGCCGCCCAGCAAGCAGGCAACCAGGCAGAAGATGAACAGAATAATGCCGCCAGTGAACAAGCCCCCGGCCCAGAGCAAGAGGCCCCAGTCACGCCATGGTCAACCACCCTTACATTAAACCTGCCCATGTTGGGGAAAATCCAGGTGATGGTACAGATTATTAATAAGCATGTGCAAGCGCAGTATCAGGTTATTGACAACCCTGAATTAAAAGACCGACAAAGCACCGCGTCTTTGCTATTGCAACGCATGCCCGAGTTTACCAACCGCTTACAAGCCCTGGGCCTGCAAACCCATTCCTTTGAGGTTTTTACCGATCCGGGGCAATGGCAGGCTGACCAAGCGGGGCAACTGCAGGCCGATGAACAAGGGCAAGAGGAAGCGTAATGGACAGGGGCGAAAGAAAATGTGATGAACTGGTCTGGTTTAGAAAGTGCGATGAACAGGCCTGGTTAAAACGAAACGCGCAACCAAAGCGAACCGCGCAACAAGAGGATCTTCCATGAATAAGCCTGGTTCACCTGAAACGCGCAAAACGGCTGTCACGCTGGCCTACCACGCCACTGACCCGGCCCCCAAGGTCGTGGCCAAAGGCATGGGAAATATTGCAGAAAGCATTATTGAACTGGCCAAACAGCATAACGTACCCGTGCATGAATCCCCAGAGCTGGTGGCCATGCTAATGCAGGTAGACCTGGACCAGCAAATCCCACCAGAGCTGTACACCGTGGTAGCTGAGTTGCTGGCATGGATTTACTCGCTGGAAGCGGGGCTGGAAAAGAGCTGAATCGGTACTTTAGCAAGCACTTCGGTTGGGCTGGAACCAACTTGGGGCTTCGATGGGCGGGTTGGTTGACTTAGAACCACCATGGGCTTCGATAGGCACTTTGGTTGCTTTAGAACCACCCCGGCGCTTCGCGCCACCCCTCCACAGAGGGGAATTTTTCTACTTCGTGGAAACGCTGGTGCTTCACATTCTCCTCCTGCGGAGGGGAATTATATCGGCATACTGGCAATTGTTTGGTACGCCTGGACCAGTTTATTTCTTACCTGGATCGCGCTTTGAAAACCAATACTGGCCTTTTGCATATCGATCATGACGTCGTTCAACGAAACGCCCGGTTTACCCATGATGAATTGTTCGGCCTGGATATTGGCGGCTTGCTGGGTGGCGGAAATGCTTTTAATGGCGGCGTCCAGCTGGCTGGCAAAAGAGGTTTTTTCTGCGCCTGTGCTTTGCAAGCCCATAGACGACAACCCGCCTGCCTGCACGCCCATGGGCTGCATATTTCCCAATTGACTGGAAACCGCGCCGGCTTTGGCGCCGTTGGCCATTTCCATCATTTGTTGCTGCAATGTATTCATGCCTGAAATGGCAAGGGGCGATATGGCTTGCATAAAAATGTCCTGACTGTGCTGATTGGCAAACAAGCATCAATAGCGTACTTCTGACGATTCTGGTTAAGAAACAAACTCAAATAACGCCTGACATATAAATAAAATATAACGCCTGACGTATAAATAAAAGCCTGACGTATAAATAAAATATAACGCTCGACGTATAAATAAAATATAACGCCTGCCTGCCGATTCTAATGTGGCAAATAACCCTATCTTATCCCCCGCCCACCCGTTTCAATAGCGCGAACAAGCCAAAAAACACCGCTTTAACCCCTGATTGCTTTACACCCGCCTGGGTGATAATACCCATCTGAAAAAGTTTAACTGGATAATTGTCTTTTGTTGTTTCCCATGGTCATTATTGAATTCACAGCCCAAACTGCCTTACGGTTTACAGGAAGACTGATATGAGCGGCATGGATAAGCTTGCTGCCCGCTTCCCCATACTGGAACGCCTGCTGGTGTTGCCGCGCCCGGTATTAATGGGTGCTGCCGCCGGGCTGATTGCATTAATCGTTGTTAGCCTGCTGTGGATGCGCGGGCCTGAGTACAAGGTTCTGTTTTCCAACCTGCAAGACAAGGATGGCGGCGCCATTGTGACCGCGCTGGAAAAACAGAACGTTCCGTACAAGTTCAATGATAGCGGCTCAGCCATTCTGGTGCCTGCCGACAAAGTCCATGAATCCCGCATGATGCTGGCCGAACAAGGTCTTCCGCAAGGTGGTGGGGTGGGTTTTGAGCTCATGGACGACCCCCAGTTTGGGGCCAGCCAGTTTGCCGAACAAGTCACTTACCAGCGTGCGGTTGAAGGCGAGCTGGCCCGTTCTATTGAAGCCATGAATTCAGTGGAAAGCGCGCGGGTTCATCTGGCCATTCCCAAGCAAACCCTGTTTGTGCGTGACCGCAAGATGCCAACCGCGTCGGTACTGGTTAAGCTTAGCCCGGGCCGCAGCCTGGGTGACGGCCAGATTGCCGCCATTGCCTGGCTGGTTGCTTCCAGTATTCCCGGTCTGACGGCCGATCATGTTTCTATTGTTGACCAAAACGGCCGCCTGCTGTCTTCCAGTGCCGGTCTTGAAGGGATTGGCGCCAACCAGACACACCTTAAATTTACCGATGAACTGGAACAGCGCTTAACGGCCCGCATTATTTCCATTCTGGTGCCGGTGGTGGGTCGTGGCAATGTCCATGCACAGGTAAGCGCCAGCATGGATTTTGCCCAGCGCGAACAAACTTCCGAGATATATCGCCCCAACCAGAAGCCCGATGAAGCGGCCATTCGCAGCGAGCAAACCAACCGCACAGCCCAGGCCGGCATTGGCCAGCCCATGGGTATACCGGGCGCTCTGTCTAACGAACCCCCAGCGCCACCCGTTGCCCCCATCGAAAACCCGCCCGGCACCAATGCGGCGACCAATGCCACGGCAGGCACCGCCACCACGGTACTTAACCCGGCCAGCCAAACCAATAACGCCACCATTAACTACGAGCTGGACCGCACCATCAGCCATGTCAAGGATTCCGTCGGCACCATCAAGCGCCTTTCTGTCGCGGTGGTGGTTAATTACCGTGAAAACGAAAGCGGTGAAGTAAGCCCCCTCCCCCCGGAAATCATGCAGCAAATCAATGCCCTGGCCAAAGAAGCCGTGGGTTTTTCTGATGAGCGCGGCGACAGCCTGAATGTGGTGAACAGCGAATTCACATCGTCCGAACCGCAGATTCCGGTCTGGAAAGACCCCGACATGCATGCCCTGGCCAAAACCCTGGGGCAATATCTGCTGCTGTTTATTGCCGTCATGCTTATCTGGCTGAAGGCATTCAAACCACTTATTCGCGCGCTTGAAGACCGTAAAAACATGGAACAAGCCGAGAAACAGGCTGCAGTGCGCCAGGCAGAAGCTGAACGCAAGGCCAAGGCCGAAATACCCGTTAAACACGACCATTACGAAGACAATCTTAATGTCGTCAAGAAAATTGCCACCGAAGACCCGCGTGCCGTGGCAATGGTACTTAGAACCTGGATGAACCAAAACGATGAAGACAGCAGAAAATAAAATGGAACGTTCCGCTATCCTGTTGATGTCAATTGGCGAAGAGGCGGCCTCTGAAGTACTGCGCTACATGAGTGCCCATGAAGTTCAGGAACTGGGGGCCGCCATGATTGGCATGAAGAACATGACACGCAATAATGTAAATGAAGTGCTTGAACAGTTCCGCAAAGATGCGGACCAGTTCATGTCGGTCAATATGGGCTCTGAAGAGTATATCCGTACCATTCTGAACAAGGCGCTGGGTACCGATCGCGCCGCTGGTATTCTGGAAGATATTCTGGATCTGACCAAGCACGAAAATGGTATTGAAGCCCTGAACCAGCTGGAGCCTGCCAACATTGCCGATCTGATTGCCGGCGAACACCCGCAAATTATTGCTACCATTCTGGTTCACCTGGATCGCGACCTGGCCGCCGATACCCTGGCATTGTTAACCGAACGGGTTCGCAATGATGTGCTGGTTCGTATTGCCACCTTTGGCGGTGTACAGCCAACCGCGCTGCGCGAACTCACTGAAGTGCTTAATAATGTGCTTTCTGGCCAAACCGCCAAACGCAGTAAAATGGGCGGTGTCCGTGCAGCGGCCGAAATTCTCAACACGATGAATACCGGTCTGGAAACCTCCATGATTACGCATTTGCAAGAGCGTGACCCCGAACTGGCCCAACAAGTTCAGGAAGAAATGTTTACCTTCGAGAACCTGGCTGACCTTGATGATGTTACCTTGCAAACCATCATGGCCGAAATTACCGACAACAATATGCTGGTGCTTGCCCTGAAAGGTGCCAGTGAGACTGTCCGTGAACGCTTCTTCAAGAATATGTCCAACCGTGCGGCGCAAATGCTGCGTGACGAGATCCAGGACATGAACCGCGTACGTGCATCGGTGGTTCAGGCAGAACAACGCGCAATTATTGGCATTGCACGCCGCCTTGCCGATAGCGGCCAGATTTCCTTAAGCAAGACAGAGGACGATGATTACATCTAGGCCCAAAAACCTTCCTGATGCCCTGGTGCTGGCCGACCCGGTGTTCAAAAAAAACACCACACAGCCGGCCATGAATGAGACTGACTGGTCGCCCTGGCGCATGGACACGATTGTTGACCCTGAAACGCTTAAAAAGCAGCAGGAAATCCAGCAGGCCAAGCCCGACCCCGAACTGCTGCGCCAGCAACAACTGGCGCAGGAACGCAAGAATACCTTGCAACAAGCGCAAGAACAGGGCTATGCCACCGGCCATGCCGAAGGGCTGGCGGCCGGCCATCAAGAAGGCTACGATGCCGGTTATGAGCAGGGTTATAACGAAGGCCTGGCGGCAGCGGCCGAGTTAACGGCCTCCCATCAAGCCCGTTTGCTGGCGCTGGCCGAACAGGCCCAAGAACAATATACCCATCTGGATACCAGCATGGGCCAGGCCCTGATAGAACTGGCTACCACGATTGCCCATCATGTGATTGGGCAAGAACTGAAACAGCACCCTGAACATATTATTCCTTTAGTGAAGCAGGCGATTACCCAGCCACCGGGCGTAAGTCAGGCCATGGAAGTGCAGCTTAACCCCGAAGATCTTGATCTAATTGCCCAAAGCGGGCAGCTACCCCTGCCCGAACATATTCGCCTTAAGGCCGACCCGGGCATTGAACGGGGCGGCTGGCAGGTACAAACCGCCTACGGCGAAATTAACGCCAGCCTGCAAACCCGCTGGGCCCAAGCCATTGCCAGCCTGGGCATAAGCGCTCCCGCAGCGAATCAAAACAAGGAGTAAGCCTTGAATAAGCCTGCCCCCGCCCAAGCACCCGCTATTCATGGCATTGCCGCCTGGCAAGACCAGCTTAAGCGTGCCGCCAGCCGGGTAGAAGACAGCCCGGTGCAAACCAGTGCCGGACGCATTATCCGCGCGACCGGCATGGTACTGGAAGCCAGCGGCCTGGCCTTGCCGGTGGGCGCGGCCTGCCGTATCAAGATGGCGGGCAATAAATGGGTAGATGCCGAGGTGGTGGGTTTTCAGGGGCAGACCCTGTTTTTAATGCCTTACGGCAATATTGCCGGCCTGCCACCCAATGCGCGGGTTGAAGCGGTTGAAGCCACCCTGCCACCCCAGGTTCCATTGCAGGCAGCCGATGATGCTTATGCCAACTTAAGCAACCAGGGTGGCCATACCCTGCCGGTTGGTTTTTCTTTACTGGGCCGGGTGGTGGATGGGGCTGGCAAAGCGCTGGACAACCTTGGTCCGTTTAACAATGCCTGGCAGGCGCCGTTGGCCGCCACGTATATCAACCCGCTGGACCGCGCGCCCATTGATACGCCGCTGGATGTAGGCATACGCGCCATCAATAGCCTGCTAACGGTTGGCCGTGGCCAGCGTATGGGCCTGTTTGCCGGTTCAGGTGTGGGTAAATCAGTCTTGCTGGGCATGATGGCCCGCTTTACCAAGGCCGATGTGATTGTGGTGGGATTGATTGGCGAGCGTGGCCGGGAAGTCAAAGAATTTATTGAACAGAACCTGGGTGCGGATGGCATGCGCCGCTCTGTGGTGGTGGCCGCCCCGGCGGATGTGTCGCCCCTGCTACGCATTCAGGGGTGTGTGTATGCCACCCGGCTGGCCGAGTTTTTCAGGGACCAGGGCAAGCATGTGCTGCTTATTATGGACTCCCTAACCCGTTATGCCATGGCGCTGCGGGAAATTGCCCTGGCCATTGGCGAACCGCCGGCCACCAAGGGCTATCCGCCATCGGTGTTTGCCCGCCTGCCCGCCCTGGTGGAACGGGCCGGCAATGGTAAAAACATGAATGGCAAAACAGCGGGTTCAATTACCGCTTTTTATACCGTGCTTACCGAAGGCGATGACCAACAGGACCCGATTGCCGATGCCTCGCGGGCGATTCTTGACGGCCATATTGTGCTGTCACGTTCGCTGGCCGAAACTGGCCATTATCCGGCCATTGATATTGAAGCCTCTATTTCCCGGGTCATGACGGCGGTGGTTGGCAAAGAGCATTTAGTCCAGGCACGCAAATTCAAGCAGTTGTATTCCATGTACCAGCGCAACCGTGACTTGTTGGCCGTAGGTGCGTATAAAAAAGGCAATGATCCGGAAATTGACGCAGCGATTGACCGCTACCCCTTCTTGCGTAAGTTCCTGATGCAGGATATTGAGGAAAAGATTGATATGGAACAAGCTACCCGGGAACTTGGCCGCCTGTTTGCAGGACTTACCTTATGAACCATCACCGCGATTCTTTTGAAACCCTGCATGAACTGGCGGTTCAGAAAATGGACGAAAAAGCGAAAGTGGTTGCCCAAACCGAAGCCAACCTTACACAAGCAAGCAAGCAGCTTGACATGTTGGGTGAATATCGGCTGGATTACATTGCCCGTTTGCAGGCCCGCCTGGAAGAAGGCATGAGTTCGGCCCAGTGCGTAAATTTCCAGCGATTCATTTCCACCCTGGAAGAGGCACTGGGGCAACAGCAAGCCATTATTACCCAGCTGGGCAAGCAGGTGGAAAAAGAACGTGAAGCCTGGTTTGAGGCCCGCCGTGAAGTAAACTCTATGCAGGCGCTTATTAATCGCAGAAAGCAGGAACAGTTAAAAATTGCCAACCGGCAAGAACAGAAAATGAATGACGAGTTTGCCGCAAGGGCTTATTTCGCTAACAGGCGCCAGGCGTCTGGCCGTTAAATTTATGGGTATGACAATGACAATCATCAGCAATAACCTGAATACCAGCAAGCTCCAGAAATCTGATGCTGCAAGCAACAACCCGGCAAGCCGTGGAGATAACGCGTTTTCAAGCATTCTTGCCATGCAAACTGCGGTGCCTGCGCAAAACAAGCCATCTTCTGCCCCCCAAAACACCGCTGAAAACAGTAGCACAGCAGGTAAAGCAGACAGCAAAGAATCCATAACCCAAAGCAATCAGCCTTCGGGCAAGACAGAAAATAGCCGTACCGCTACTGAACACAAAACATCAACAAATGATGAGCCGGCACAGCTTGACTCGCTTGCCGATAAAGAAAACACCCCTGTAGACGCCCGCGAACCCGCTACCTCAGACAATGAGCTGAACGCAGCACAAATCCCGGATGAGGCCCTGCAGGCCAACTGGTTGGCCGAACAGGCCATTCTTGGGCAGGGCAAGCTGGCAGCAGGACTGAATACAGAGCCCAAAGGCAAACCGGCCTTTGAAAACACCCTTTTACACCAGCTTATCGAACCTCAACGAAACCTGTCCACTCGCCTGTCTGGCAAAAATCTGGCTAATTCAGAAGGAGACGAGAAGGCCACTTTAGAGGCTTTGGCACGGTTCGTTAAAGATACGCAGGCGGGTTCTGCCCAGGCAAAACCAGAGACCTTGTTTAATACAGAAAATAGCAGGCTTACAGCCAGCCAGCAGGCGGCACTTGACAAACAAGCCGTCGCGGGCCCGGCCACCAGCCTTAATGCCAATAAAAAGGTGGCTGATCACCTTCGCGACGCTTTGCTTGGCCGTCTGTCACCAAAGACTGATACGGCCAACCTGGCAGACCCGCGAAACATCAATCTGAAAACATCGGCCCAACTGCAGGCCAACCAGATGATGGCGTCAGACCAGGCAGCTGAAAAGCTGCTTGAGTCTTCGGTGGCGGCCCATTCTGCGGCAGCCGCTAGCGCCTCGGTTACCAACACCCAGGCCCAGGCACCCGCCAGCCCCCTTATTGCCCTGGGCACTTCTTTTTACCACCCCGGCTGGTCACAGGCCATGGCCCAGCAAGTGGCCACCCAGGCCAGCTTGTTTTTCAGGCAGCAGGTTAATGGCACTCATATTGCCCAAATGCGACTAGACCCGCCCGAGCTGGGGCCCATTAAAGTTTCTATCAGCATTCAGGATGGGGTGGCCCAGGCGGCATTTGTGGCCAGCAACGCCACGGTTCGCCAGGCGCTAGAAAACTCCCTGGCCGATTTGCACCAGGCCTTGCAGGAAAAAGGACTCTCCCTGGGGCAGGCCCATGTAGAACAGCAAGACCAGCAAGAAAGTTTCTTCACAGATGATCGTAACGCTTCAAACATGCTTGCCCAAGCTGAAGACAGCCCTGCCGATGGTCTGGCCGAGTCCAGCAAGCATGCCGCCAGGCCATCACCCCAGCACGATGGCCTGATCAACACATTTGCCTGATACAATCACTGCCAATCTTTTGGCATAGCCCCTTAAATGGCCTATAAAGGAAGAAAACCCCCTTTATTCCAGGCTATGGCTTTGCTGTTTATAAGCGAAAATAGAGGCTGATCCTGGTGTTTTTATTAGATTTGGTTAATGGCCCTACATGAGCAAAGAGACAAATAACGCAACCCCCAAGTCGGGGTCTTTTTTCAAGACACTGATTATTATTATTTTATGCCTTGGTATTGGTGGTGCTGGCATGTGGTATTACATGGGCAATTTACAATCTGCCCAGCCGGCAGCCCAGCAAACCAGCCAGCCGCTTGCCGCTGCAGCGGTTCCCCCGGTTAGCGCCAATCCCATTTTCCTGGAACTCGATCCCTTTACCATTACCCTTAACCGTAACGGGTTTTCTCGTGTGCTGTATGTGGGCTTTACCCTGCGCTTCGAAGACAAGGCCAGCATGGAACGGGTGACCAAGTATCTGCCCGAGGCCCGCAGCCGCATCCTGATCGAGCTGTCTTCCCTGAACCCTGAAACCATTCATGACAAAGAAACACCCGAGCTGATCAAAGAAATGGTCAAACGGGTATTGCAACCCGCATTTTATCCCGAACCGTATACCCAGCACATTACCCATGTTCTGTTTACCAATTTTGTTGTGCAATAAAAATGGCCTATGATACGTTTTTATCTCAAAACGAGGTAGATTCCCTATTTGCAGAAATAGAAGGGACACCCACGCCCAAGATTGAAACTGAAGAGCCGGTGTACCCCGATGGCGTTCGCCCTTATGACCTGTCGTCGCCCGAACGGGTCATTCGCAAGCGCATGCAAACCTTCGAGCTCATCAATGAGCGTTTTGCCCGCAACTTGCGGGCCGTTTTGCTTAGTTTCATGCGACGCAATGCCGATATTTCGGTATTGCCCATTAAAATCCAGACATTTGCCGAATTTGAACGCAACCTGCCGGTGCCCAGCAACCTGAACATGGTCAGGCTGGAACCCCTGCGCGGCCTGTCTTTGTTCTGCTTTGACCCGACGCTGGTGTTCCTGATTATAGAAACCCTGTTTGGCGGGCAAATAAAGCAAAATACCCGGGTTGAAGGACGCGACTTTACCGCCACCGAGCAGCGCATTATTCAGCGCCTGCTCATGCACACGCTAGAGTGCTATATTCATGCCTGGAAACCGGTTTACCCCATTAAATACCACTACCTGCGCTCTGAAATGCATACCAAGTTTGCCAATATTGCCGGCAGCAACGAAGTGGTGGTGGTAACCCCCATCCGTATTGAGTTTGGTACTATTGGCGGCCTGCTTAATGTCTGCCTGCCCTATTCCATGATAGAGCCACTGCGTGACTTGCTAACCGAACCTTTCCAGGATGAAAGCGTCAAGGGCAATGAAAACAAATGGCTGCGCCAGCTATCGGGCCAGGTGCCCGCTACCCAGGTTGAACTGGTAGCCAATTTCACCACTATCGAATGCACCATCGAACAGTTAATGGCCCTGAAAGAAGGCAGTGTCCTGCCTATTGAACTGCCAACAGCAGTAGAGGCAAAGGTTGATAACATCCCCGTATTCAGTGCCAAATATGGCACTTTTAACAAACATTATGCCCTAAGCGTTATTAAACACCTTGAAATTCCGTATTTTGACGCGCCCGAAGAGCCAAAAATGGTCGTTGAAGACAGCACCATTGATGATGAAATTTCGCTTAATGACAATGACCTGAGCCCCGGCCGCATTAATCCTGAAAATCCACTTTAATATGAAAAAACCATGAGCAATACTACTCCATCTGACGATATCAACCAGGACGACCTGGCCAGCGAATGGGAAAAAGCCATGGCCGAACAGGCCAGTGAATCGGCAAACCAGACGGCCGATTCCATTTTTGAGTCTTTTGACCCCGAACCACCTGCCACCCAGGCCAGCCATGATCTTTCCTTTATCAAGGACATTCCGGTTCAGCTTAGTGTTGAACTGGGCCGTGCACGCCTGCCTATCAAGGATATTCTTAAACTGGGACAGGGTTCGGTAGTTGAGCTTAACGCACAAGCCGGCGAACCCATGGATGTCCTTATTAATGGCATGCTAATTGCCCAGGGTGAAATCGTTAGTGTTAATGGCAATTATGGCGTGCGCTTAACCGATATTATTACCCCGGCCGAACGCCTCAATCGCCTGAACCGTCCTTTCAGCCGTCGCTAAAACGGCGCCTGGCAAGGTAAGGGATAATTTATGGATCAACTGGCCATTATTCGGGTTTTTGCCGCACTGGGGCTGGTACTGTTTTGTATTATCCTGTTTGGCATGGTGGCCCGCAAAACCGGGCTGCTGGGTAAAATAAGGCGCAACCCCGCCTTGCCCGTTATTTCCCGCACCCCGCTTGGCCCACGCAGTGAAATTGTCGTGGTGCAGGCCGGTAACGAACAACTGGTGCTGGGCGTAACTGCCCAACAAATCAACCTGTTGCATAAAATGCCTGCCCCCGAAACATCCTCAGGAACAACGACTGAAGCAAAACCAGAAACCGGCTTCAACGACTGCGAAAATGTAGCAAGGCCAGAAGCCCGCTTCAGCAACACCAAGAATGAGACTCATCAAGCGGTCACTGGCACCACCTCAACCTTAACTTCAACACCGGCCCCCGGTGGCAAGCGGTCTTTTCGCGAAGCCCTGAAGCAGCATTTACCCATTAAAACACTGCTGGTTTGCCTGTTGCCCGCCTTGTTGTTAATGGCCGACCCGGTTTTTGCCCAGGTGAACATGCCGGCCTTAACCAGTGCCACCAACCCGGATGGTTCACAAACGTATTCGCTTAGCATGCAAACCCTGCT
>JAVESC010000070.1:0-14233 GCA_034006805.1 Advenella sp. | reverse complement strand
CATCAGGATATGCGCCTGTTGTTTGCTGGGGGTGATGTGCAGTAATTGACCTTTCATACTAAATAGTATTATACGGTACATAACCGCTTTGGAGACGGGTTAAACCGGTTTTACGGGAAGCCGTATTTCCGGCATCGGGCCTATTTTTTCGCTTCCGCAGGGGCGGTCACACCGGAAACCGTCAGACACGACATTGACCAACAAACCACCTCCGGCAAAGATTCCCGCCTTGACCCGACACCTGACCATTAAGGTTCAGGTGGGGGAATGCAGCGGGACTTGTTCAACAATTAAATTTCCAATCCGATAGAATAGATCATTTGTCCTTCGATACGTATCATATTTCCCACTAATGTCAACGCCCTCTTCTCCTGCCTATTCCCAAACACTAGGGATTATTGCACTCATTGGCTCCATGGCCTCATTGTGTATTGGTACCTCATTTGCCAAATCCCTTTTTTCCGAAGTGGGTGCGCAAGGTACAACCACTTACCGGCTGGTATTTTCGGCACTGCTATTATGTTGCATATGGCGACCCTGGCGCTTTAAACTCAATCGCAAAGATGCCTTAAGCATTATTTTGTATGGTTTATCTTTGGCATCCATCAATTTCCTGTTTTATATGTCGCTGCGTACTATTCCTTTGGGGATTGCAGTAGCCATAGAGTTTATCGGCCCCCTGTCCCTGGCTATTTTTTCTTCACGTAAAAAAATTGATTTTCTATGGATTGCCATGGTAGCAGCTGGCTTATATATGCTTATTCCCCAGCAGGATTCAATCGCTGCGCTGGACCCCGTTGGGGTTACCTATGCCGCGATTGCTGGTGTAGGTTGGGCCCTGTATATCATTTTTGGCCAACGAACCCGCAACATTCACCCGGGGCAGGCCTCTTCTTTGGGTATTACCGTTTCTGCCCTGGTGGTTTTACCCTTTGGCATTGAACATGCAGGTACCGCCCTATTGAATCCAACCCTAATGCTGTTTGGCTTGGGCGTCGCCATTATGTCCAGTGCCATCCCCTACTCACTTGAAATGATATCCTTGCGTGCCCTACCCCGTAAAACCATGAGTATTTTACTTAGCCTTGAACCCGCCATGGGGGCCGTTGCAGGTGTTATTCTTTTACATGAATTCCTGACATTTCCACAATGGCTGGCCATTGCCTTTATTGTTAGTGCATCAATAGGATGCGCAGTTACTTCCCGTAGCCCGATCCGGGATGAAATGGAGAAAAGCCCAACATGAACACGCTCTATGATTTTTCTGCCACCAAGGCAAACGGCGCCACACTTGAATTATCCAGCCTGAAAGGCAAAACGCTGCTTATTGTCAACGTGGCCTCCAATTGTGGTTTTACCCCTCAATACAATGGCCTTGAAAAACTTTATCAGACCTATAAAAAACAGGGGTTTGAAATTATTGCCTTTCCATGCAACCAGTTTGGTCACCAGGAACCCGGTAGCAATGAAGAAATTATTTCTTTTTGCCAATTGAATTATGACGTCAGCTTTACCATCATGAGCAAGATTGATGTTAATGGCAGTCACGAACATCCATTGTATACTTGGTTAAAAAAAGAAAAGCGTGGGGTTTTGGGTAGCCAAAATATTAAATGGAACTTCACTAAATTTTTAATTAACCGCCAGGGTGAAGTTATCAAGCGTTATGCCCCTGTAACCAAACCTGAACAAATAGAAACCGATATTAAGGAAGCCTTATCATGATTGATCTTTATTACTGGACAACACCCAACGGACATAAAATTACGATATTCCTGGAGGAAACAGGTCTTGAATATAAAATTATTCCTGTCAATATCTCCAAGGGAGAACAATTTTCTCCTGACTTCCTGAAAATCGCACCCAACAATCGTATACCCGCTATGGTAGATCATCACCCGATTGATCAAGGTGAGCCCATTTCAATTTTTGAGTCCGGTGCAATGTTGCATTATCTGGCGAATAAAACCGGTCAATTTCTGTCTTCCGATTTAAGGATCAGGACCGAAACATTACAATGGTTATATTGGCAAATGGCCGGATTAGGCCCCATGGCAGGTCAAAATCATCATTTTTCACAATACGCCACTGAAAAAATACCCTATGCCATTGAACGCTATCGTAATGAAACCAACCGTTTGTATGGTGTCCTGAATAAACACCTGGAAGACCGGGTTTATATTGCAGGCCAATATTCCATTGCCGACATGGCTTGCTATCCATGGATAGTGTCCCATGAAAAACAGGGGCAAGACCTGGCCGATTTCCCTAACCTGCAACGCTGGTATGAATTAATAAAAGCACGACCTGCAACAATACGTGCTTATGAAATTGCCCATGAAATTAACCCTTCACCAACCGTACATGATGAAGAATCCAGAAAAATCCTGTTTGGTCAAACCGCGCAATCTTTAGAAAAAAACTAAGGTTTACCATTAAAAAGAAACCCCGGTTTTAACGAATCCTTAAGGCGGAGCTGTTAAAACCAGGGTTTAACACCGCAAACTTTCACAAACAGCTTTTATAAGCAAAAATCAAGGGTAAAGACCCCGCACTTCGCGCGCCTCTAGAATGCGGGTGCAAGCAACAATAAATGCAGCGGTCCGCAAGCTTACATGATGATGTTTGGCAACATCAGAGACAGAGCGATAGGCGTCACGCATGAGACGCTCAAGACGCTGGTTAATTTCTTCTTCGCTCCAGAAAAAGCTGGAAAAATCCTGTACCCACTCGAAATAGCTAACCGTTACACCGCCTGCGTTGGAAATAACATCCGGAACGATATACACCCCTTTCCGGGTAAGAATATCATCAGCCTCGGGAGTGGTTGGGCCGTTGGCGCCTTCTACCAGGATTTTGGTCTTGATTTGGTCTGCATTTTTTGTGGTAATTTGATTTTCAAGTGCTGCAGGAATAAGAAAATCGCTGGAAACACCCCAGAAATCTTCATTTGAAATGGCAGCGGCCTCTGTAAAGCCCATGATACCGGCATGATCTTCGACATAATTTAACAAGTCGTGGATATTGATACCATTTTCATTGTGAATCGTGCCGGTATGATCTTGAATGGCCACCACCTTGGCTCCTGTTTCGTGAAACAGGCGGGCCGCAGTACCACCCACATTACCAAAACCCTGTACAGCCACTCTTGAACCGGAGACACTCAGGCCCAGGTCTTTAGCTGCTTCGCAGGCAGCAACAAATACCCCACGGCCTGTGGCCTCTACACGACCAAGGCTGCCACCAAGGGAAATAGGCTTACCGGTAACCACACCGGTGGCTGTAGCCCCCTCATTCATAGAGTAGGTATCCATCATCCAGGCCATGGTTTGTGGGCTGGTGTTTACATCGGGAGCCGGAATATCTTTGGTTGGACCAATAATAAGACCAATTTCGCTGGTGTAGCGTCTTGTCACGCGTTCAAGTTCTTTTTTTGAGTACTTGCGTGCATCGATGCGAATACCGCCTTTGGCACCGCCAAAGGGTAAATTGACCGCTGCATTTTTAATAGACATCCAGGCGGCCAACGCCATTACTTCTGCCAGGCAGACATCCTGGTGAAAACGTACGCCACCCTTGCCCGGGCCGCGTGATGTATTGTGCTGCACACGATAACCTTCAAAGTGTGCAATCGTACCGTTATCCAGTTCAACAGGAACATCGACAATCAAGGAGCGCTTTGGTCGTTTCAGCGTTTCTACCCAACGGCTAAGGGAGCCTAGATAAGGGGTAACCCGGTCAATTTGTTGAAGATAGATACCCCATGCACCCAAGTCATTAGGATTTAAATATGAGGGGAGTGGGTGCGAAGTGGATATTTCTGAAGTCATTGAGTTTCTCCTGTGAAATAAACAGCCTTATTCACTTAATACTTGATTGTACTTGTTCTGTTATAAAGTATTAATCTGCCCCCATTTATTTATATTAAATTTAAATAGGGACACATAAGGAGACAGGTTAATTAACGCTTGTAACCGCAACGGTATAAACCGAATTACCGCTTTTGATATCCATCTGCATAGTTAGGCCCTTTTCAGGGCAATACCATTCGGTTACGCTTATTGGCTTATTACGTGCGGACTTGCCAGGGGAAATAAGTGTGGATTGAATCTGGCCACTGGAAATGGTGCCTGAATAGGTAACAGGCTGGCAGCTCATGGGACCCATTTTGGTCTGGATCGGCTGCTGCTTGCCGATTTTTCGCTGGGCTGACTGTAAAAAAGCATTCTCGACATTGACCTGGCTAATGGGTATCGAAGACGGCAAGGACATTGATGCCTGGGCATCTGCCCTGTATGTTTGGGCTGGTAAAGAACCAGACTGCTCATTGATGATATTGGCTGGCTTAAGGAAATAGCCATTGACCCGGCTTGTAATCACAGAGCGCATAATAGTGCCTAATAAGCCGGCCGAATCAAATGAACCACTTAAAACTGAGCCGCCACTATTAACCATCAAACGAAAATTGCCTGAGCCATTGATTTGCTGTCCGGCAATGGGCGCATTTGCCTGGATATGCAAGTCGGCACTGCAATCACTGCCAGATGCTTGTGTTACCTGCTTGATCCTGATTGTAAAATGTCCTTTACCGCCATTGATATTACCTTCTATTTTCCCGTTGGGCTTGAGCCAGGGGCTTTGACAATACACTTGTTCAGCATGGGCATTTGTACCGGCCCCCAGTAGCATCAGGGAGTACAGGATATTAAAGCACACGATACGGGAATGAGCTTTCATGGCAAGATCCATTTATCTAAGCATAATTTCAACAAGTCCGGGCAAATTCAATTCCCGGGCCAGGTCTATGGCACTTTTACCTAACTGGTTAACGGCCTTGGGATCTGCGCCGGCAGCCATTAGGACCCGTACTGCTTCAGGATTTTTTGAAGTGACTGCCATATAAATGGGTGAGCTTCCTTCCGCGGCCGGTGCATTGGGAAATGCCCCATTGGCCAGTAGCATCCGGATCATGTCCACATGCCCCATTGAAGCAGCATAATGCAAAGGCGCCCAACCCAGCCTGTTCACTTCAGCCCCCCGGAAAATAAGCCCCTCGGCGCGGCGCACATCACCAATAATGGCCAGATACATCAAAGGCGTTTCCCGGTTGATGTTTTCAATATTAAGATTAATATTGGGGGCCCTGGCCAAAACATCAAAGACTCCCATAGAATCGTCACGGATGGCTTGTATGATAGGCGGCTGGCCGCCCTGGTTAAGCGCATTGAGATCTTGACCTTTTTCTATGGCCTGTTTGACAAAAGACGCCCGGTCATTTTTGATATCATTCCACCAGGCACCCGATGTATTGGCCAAGGCGGACAGGGAAAAAACCATGGCCCCAAGCAACAAAGAAGATTTCAATTTAATATTGCGCATTGCATACCTTTTTAATTAACAGGATCATAACAGACATTAAGTATACAAAACATCAAGGCTTGCAAGATAAACATACCTTGCACATTAACCTTGATTTACCATTTTGCTTTTTGGAACAGCCTGAAAAAGTTGTCCGTAGTGACCTCTTCTATTTCTTTTAATGTTACCCCCCTGAGATCGGCAATTTTTTCAGCAACATGAATCACCTTGGATGGGTCATTCAATTTGCCTCGAAAAGGAACGGGGGCCAAATAAGGTGAATCGGTTTCAATCAGCAAACGTTCCAATGGTACTTTTTGCGCTACCTCATGCAATTGATGGGCATTCTTGAATGTAACAATGCCGGAGAGCGAAATGTAGAAATCCTGCTCAATGGCTGCCTGTGCCACTTCCCAGGTCTCAGTAAAACAATGCATGACACCACCGCACTGATGAGCGCCCTCTTCTTTCATGATACGGATCGTGTCTTCGGCAGATGAGCGGGTATGGATAATTAACGGCAAGCCCGACTGGACCCCCGCCTTGATATGAACGCGGAAACGTGCTCTTTGCCAATCCAGCGGTTCGCTCAAACGATAATAATCAAGCCCGGTTTCACCGATAGCCACAATCTTAGGATGTTGCGCATGCTCACACAGCATTTCAACGGTAGGCTCGGGCGTATCTTCGTAGTCAGGATGAACGCCAACCGAACCGACAAGTTGCGGATATTTTTCTATTAAGGCGATGATCCTTGGCCAATCGGGCAAATTAACACTAACGCACAAGGCTTGCCCGACATTATTCTGCTTCATTTTATCCAGAATGGTATCCAGGTCCTGGCTTAATTCAGGAAAATCCAAATGACAGTGTGAATCGACAAACATGATTGATGACTTATGAAAAATTAAAAATTATTTTGAAATGCAGCTTAATGCAACCCGCTGCAGGGTTGACATAATAAACAGACGGGCATTAAGCGGGTGATCGGCAATGCGCTGTTGCTCTGCCAGCCATTTAAGCAACTGCGAAATTTTATCTGCCGCCATATTGCCGGCAATGGCAGACACATTTTTCCCTAAAGTGGGAAAGTAACGTGATGCCTGTCCAAAGCAGTTAAGATTAATATCAAAAACAAATCGCTGAAGGCTATCCAGCCACTGTTTTGCCGGTATCTTTTCCAGTTGTTCCGCCAGTTTATCAAGATTGGGCATTTCCCGATGGGCCAGTTTGTCACTAAACGCCGAAAGCCAGTACTTAACCGGCTCATAATCAGACCGGCTAAAAGCCAAGGCACTTAACGGCGCCCCGCCGGTGGCAGCCAGCCAAACCTGGCCATCTTCAAGCCCGTTTTTCTGTAACCATGATAAAGCGATAGACATTTCGGGAACCGGCAAAGCCAAACGGCGGCAACGTGACAGCAACGTTGGCAGCAAACGCTGAATGGAATGCGTAACCAAAAGAAAAATGGTGTTTTCTGGCGGTTCTTCAAGGACCTTAAGCAAAGCATTGGAAGACGCGGCATTCAGACTTTCTGCCGGATACAGCACAATCACACGGTATCCACCCCGGTGGGTAGAAACCGTGAACAGTTTTTCAAGCTGGCGAACCTGTTCTATCCTGATGTCCTGGGACAGGGATTTTTTTGATCCGCTGTCCTCATCATTTTCAGTTGTAGTGGCAAACCCTTCTTTAACGGCAAGGGCATCGGGCAATACCATCCGTAAATCGGGATGATTTCCCGACTTTACCCAGCCGCAGGATTCACAGTGCCCGCAAGCAATCCCGTTATGGGATGACTCGCATAATAAACTGGTAGCGGCCGCATGGGCAAATTTCAGTTTGCCTATGCCCGGTATGCCATGAATGATCCAGGCATGTGAAAAACGCTCTTTATTACCCAGCCATTGACTGGCCATGGCGGTCTGCCATGGCAGAAACTCAGGTATGTGCATTTTTTCCCTGTCCAATAAATTGCAGCAGGCGGGTTTCAATAAATTCCTTAACCGCTTCATAAGGCCAGGTGGAATCAATCAGCATAAAACGCTGTGGGTCATTGGCAGCCCGCTGTAAATAGGCATTGCGCACCGCCTCAAAAAACGCATCGTTTTCCTGTTCAAACCGGTCAAGGGCGGCGCCGTGCCTGCCCAGCCGTTCACGCGAAACTTCAAGCGGCACATCAAACAGCAGTGTTAAATCCGGGTTCAGGCCTTCTTGCACCCAGTTTTCCAATACAGAAATTTTGTTGGTATCAAAATGACGGCCCCCCCCCTGATAGGCATAGGTGCTGTCGGTAAACCGGTCGCAAAGCACCAGCTTTCCAAGTGCCAGGGCCGGCTTGATGACCTGGTTAAGATTTTCCTGGCGCGAGGCAAACATCAGCAAGGCTTCGGTTTCCTGGCTCATGGCTTCATGGAGCAGGATTTCACGCAATTTCTCACCTACTGGTGTGCCCCCGGGCTCGCGCGTCATCACCACTTCCAGGCCATGCCGCGTGAAAAAATCGGGCAACCATTTCATGTGGGTACTTTTTCCGGCGCCATCAACGCCTTCCAGTGTAATAAAAAGCCCTGTCATTACTGACCCCTTTTCAAGATATATTTTTGTACGTTTTGATTGTGTTTTCTAAGATTTTCGGCAAACTCACTGGTGCCGTCACCTCGGGCAACAAAGTAATAAAATCCGTGTTTTTCGGGGTGCAGGGCTGCCTGTATGGACAATGCACCCGGCGTGGCGATAGGCGTGGGTGGCAATCCCGCACGGGTATACGTATTCCATGGCGTATCGGTTTGCAAGTCTTTTTTGCGAATCCTGCCTTGGTATTTGTCACCCATGCCATAAATGACGGTCGGGTCTGTTTGCAACAGCATATTTGCCTTGAGCCGGTTAATGAACACACCGGCCACCCGATCCCGGTCCTGGCTATGTCCGGTTTCTTTTTCAACAATCGAGGCCAGAATCAGGGCTTCGTAAGGGGTTTTAAGGGGAATGTCGGGGTCCCGGTTTTCCCAGGCTTGCATTAGCTGTTTCTGCCCTGCATCATAAGCCCGTTTTAAAATCTGAAAATCGCTATCGCCTGGCACAAATACGTAGGTTTCAGGAAAAAACAAGCCTTCAGGATACGTATGGTCCGAACCCAGTTTCTTCAATAATTCTTTATCGGTAATATCAGCCAACGTTTGTGTAATATCCTTATTGGCCTGCAAGGCCTGGCGAATTTGCTGATAAGTCCAGCCTTCGATCAGGGCAATCTGGCGCCTGATCATATCCCCTTTGGCCAGTTTGTCCAGGATATCAACCGGTGTCATGCCCTGGGTAACTTCATAGGCGCCGGCCTTCAGCTGGACATCCTGCCCAGTATAACGGGCATACATAATAAAAAGCTGCGGCTCGATATCCAGCCCCGCTTTGGCCAGGGTCTCGGCAACCGTGCGAATGGTACTGCCTTTAGGAACCGTAAACTCCACCGTTTGAGATGACATGGGGACGGCGCTAGTGGACCAGTGCCAGACTTTACCGCCCAAGCCGATTGCCAGCAACAGGGCACAAATAACAAAAGCCAGAACAAGGGACTTGAATAATTTCATGCGTACAAGCGTATTGGAGTAATTTAACAAGGCTCAATTGTATCAGGCAACAAGACAATAACCATCACTTCAAAGCAGTGAGCTAAAAGGCGCTAGCCAATAAAACCAAGTACGGCATGCCAGCGGCCATTAACCTTTATCAGGATCGGGAAATACACCTGAGCGTAGCAATATGGCGTACTATTTAAACATTCAAATTTGTATCAGTAATGCAGGATAATAGCCATGATTCCAGAACCTCAAGAACATATTGACGATACTTTATTTCAAAGCGATCTCAGCCATTTTACCGTTTTCTCTGTCACCGGAGCCGATGCAAACAGCTTTCTGCAAGGACAGCTCACCCAGGATATAGAACTGGCCACTGAAAACCATGCCGTACTTTCAGCTTATTGCTCTCCCAAAGGACGGGTGCTAGGCAGTTTCCTTATCTGGAAAGAGGTGTCAGCAGATAATGAACCAACCTTAAAGTTTCTGGTTCGTAATGATATTGCCGAGTCATTACTTAAGCGCCTGCGCATGTATGTCATGCGCTCAAAAGTGGTTTTTACGCCAGACACGCTAGCAGTCAAGGGAATTTGGTCACCCACAATCGAAAAGTTGGGTAAGTGGCTTGAGTTGGATCTGCAGCAAATACCCGCATGGAATGTTGTATCAAAAGACGGATGTACCTGGATAGCCTTGCCAGATGTGGCTGGCAACAAACGTTTCATCTGTATTTATAACTCCCTGGTGAGCAATCAGGAGGGTTTCTGTTCCTTATTAAGCCATAAAGACAGCGCACAATGGGATGCACTGGAAATCTTAAGCGGCACCCCATGGATTGAAAAAAACAATCAGGAACTGTTCATTGCACAAAGCATCAATTTTGATGCGATTAATGGCATTAGTTTTACCAAGGGATGCTACCCCGGCCAAGAAGTGGTTGCACGCAGCCACTATCGCGGCACCTTAAAGCGCCGCATGGCAATTGGCATCGTTAGCAATGCCACAGACCCTGAAACCTGGCAGCCAGGCAAAGATGTGTTTGATACACAGGACAGCCATGAACCATGTGGTTTAATCGTTAATAGTAGCGCTTTCGATGGCAAGGTCTATTTGCTGTTTGAAACCAAGCTGGTGGCTCTTGAACACAACCAGATAAGCATTGGCGGTATTGATGGCCCCAAAGTGGAACTGGTTGATATACCATATTCACTTGAAAAGCCTGAAAACCGGAAATAATTCAACAGAACCATTTCCGGTTTATTAAATATTAATTATTAGTATTAAGCCAAGCCAGACAAGGGATGCCTGTCTGACTTGGGCCAGGGAACGTCAAAATACGATGCCAACAACTCATCAGTCACCTCGTTAATGCCAGAAGGTTTCCATTGGGGGTTCTTGTCTTTGTCCACCAACAGGGCACGAATCCCTTCCTGTAACTGGCCATCTGCACAACAATGCAGCGCCACCATATATTCCATACGAAAAACATCCGCCAAAGACAGGTGCAAAGCCTTACGTTGCAGGGTAATGCCCAACGCCATGGAAAGCGGAGCGCCTTTTAACATGGTGCTGGCGGCACGGGATAACCAGGCATCATCACTATCTTTGAGCCGGGCAATATTACGGTAAATGGTTTTAATATCAGCCGGCGCACAAATTTCATTGATTAAAGCATAATGCTGTTGCAAGGGACCAGCTTGTGCAGGCTTTCCTTGATGCGCAGATAAAACCGCATGCACCAGATCATCATTAAATATACGCTGCTGAGGTGCCTGCCAGGCTGATTCAAGCAAGGCATTAAGCACCATATCCCAATTATTATGCGCTACCTGGTAGTTGGCAAGACCGGTAAAAAGCGCATCAGATGTGTTGACAATGGCACCTGTGCTGGCCAGAAACAAGCCCGTTTTGCCTGGCAAATGATTTAATACCCAGCTTCCACCCACATCGGGAAAAAGGCCAATACTGACTTCCGGCATGGCAAGTCGGGAACTTTCGCTCACCACCCGGTGACTGGCGCCAATCATCAGACCAATGCCACCGCCCATGACAATACCGTGTCCCCAGCAAATAACCGGTTTGCGGTAGGTATGTATTTGATAATCCAGTTTATATTCAACTTCAAAAAATTC
Organism: Advenella sp.; assembly: GCA_034006805.1. Lineage (GTDB taxonomy): Bacteria > Pseudomonadota > Gammaproteobacteria > Burkholderiales > Burkholderiaceae_B > Advenella. The sequence goes on along the minus strand of JAVESC010000070.1, from coordinate 3,168 downwards.
GCGTGAATAGGTATTCGCCCACGCGCCCTGCCCTTGATAGGTTTGCATGCTTTGATACAAACCGTGTAAATCACCGCCCGCACAAAATGCCTTTTCACCGGCACCTTGCATAATAACCAGCACCACTTCCGGATCTTCTTCCCATTGGGTAAGCTGTTCACTTAACAAGCGGCACATCTCTAGTGAAAGCCCATTTAAAACGTTGGGCTGGTTAAGCGTGGCAATACCAATTTTGCGCGCGTTATTGGTATTGAGTTCAGTAAACAAAACAGGTGACGACATTGTTCCTCCTTGAGTCGTATGGTTTTTTAAGTATTATCCCGGTATTCGGTGTAGTTGTTAATATGTGATTTTTTTTGTCTGAGCTGCCTTTTGGTCAAGATCCCTGCTTTGCGGTGTTCCGCACGGCGTCTTCTGGACTCTTTAGGATCAAACACAAGCTTGCGGTAAAGCTCAATCCGGTCACCCTCTTGTAGCGTTTGCCCAGATACGCATTTAATACCAAACACACCCATTCCAAGGCTACTAATATCCAGTTCAGGAAAAGCATTGGCTATACGACTTATCGCAATAGCATCAGCAATAGTACTTCCGGCCGGCACGCAAAAACTTTTACACCATATGTGGCTGGCCGTAACCGGAAAGCTAAGGGAAACATGAAAATCAGCGGTCGCCATAAACAACCTGGGCCCGTTTGGTGAAAGAATCAATAAAGCTGTTGGCAATACGGTTAAAAACGGGACCCACCAGCATCTCAAGCGTTTTACTGTTGAAAGCATAATCAAGGGTAAAGAGTACTTTACAGGCCTCTTCATCAAGCGCGATAAATTCCCATGTGCCATTTAACGCAGAAAACGGGCCATCAACCAGTTTCAGTTCTATTTTTTCTGGGAATGTGTAGGTGTTGCGAGTGGTGAATGTTTGTTTTATTTTTGCCAGACTGATGGTGACCGATGCCACCACGCCGTCTTCAAGTTGTTCTTTCACGGCCGAGCCACCACACCATGGCATGAACTCTGGATATTTTTCAACATCGGAAACCAGATCAAACATCTGGCTTGCCTTGTAAGGTAGAAGTACGGAGCGTTGGACAGTATGCATTAATTAATTTTACAGGGTTAAACAATTAGCCAATGGCAAATAGTGACGTTTAAGGGCAATATTGCCATAAATTTCTTTTTTATGTGATGTATTCATTTACAATATGACCTTAAGCCGACATCATAAATATATTTTCATAAAAAAATCCTATTTTAACGGCTGTAGCATTTTTATAATATAAATCATGAGCATTGTAGAAAATCGTAAAGCGCGCCACGACTATTTCATTGAAGAAAATTTTGAAGCCGGAATTGTCCTTGAAGGCTGGGAAGTAAAAGCCATCCGGGCCGGAAGGGTTCAGCTAGCTGAAAGCTACGTTATTGTACGTGATGGCGAACTCTGGTTGCTGAATATGCATATCAGCCCACTGGCCACCGCTTCCACCCATATCCACCCCAATGCAACGCGCACCCGCAAATTGCTAATGAACAAAAAAGAAATCAACAAGTTGATTGGCAAGGTGGAAATTCGTGGATATACCCTGGTACCCCTTAATCTGCATTATAAAAACGGGCGTATCAAGCTGGAGTTTGGACTGGGCAAAGGCAAGAAACTTCATGATAAACGTGACAGCGCCCGTGACAAAGACTGGCAGCGCGAAAAAGAGCGCATCATGAAGCACGATACACGCCGCCAATAAGAAAGAGCTTATCCGCCAATAAAACAGAAGGCTCCAGAGAGCCTTCTTTGGCATGGGAAAAATTTAACCAATTAAATTAATGGCGGGATAGACGGCAAAACAGGTACTTCATTGCGTTGGTGTTTTATTGGTATTTTTAATAATCGTCATGGCAGAAGCGATCATGCCGCCCATATCTGACAGGTTACCCGGCAGAATCAGGGTATTGCCTTCCTTGGCCAGATTGCCAAAGGCTTCTACGTAATTTTCTGCTACTTGCAAGTTAACGGCCGCAAGACCACCCGGCTGTTCAATGGCATTGGCTACTTTGATAATCGCTTCAGCCGTTGCGGTTGCAATAGTGGTTACTGCCTTGGCTTCACCCTCGGCATTATTGATTTGCGCCTGTTTTTCACCTTCAGAGCGCGCAATGGCCGCTTCACGTTCACCGGTTGCGATATTGATTTGCTCTTGGCGGCGACCTTCAGACGCCGCAATCAGGGCCCGTTTTTCACGTTCGGCCGTAATTTGTGCCTGCATGGCGCGTAAAATTTCGCTGGGTGGTGTCAGGTCCTTGATTTCATAGCGCAATACCTTGACGCCCCAGTTTGTTGCGGCCTCATCAAGTGAAGACACAATCGTACTGTTGATGGCATCACGTTCTTCGAAAGTACGATCAAGCTCCATACGGCCGATGACTGAACGCAAAGTGGTTTGTGCAAGCTGGGTGATGGCCACAATATAGTTTGACGAACCGTACGAGGCCCGCATTGGATCGGTAACCTGAAAGAAGATAACGCCATCAACCTGTAATTGCGTGTTGTCCCGGGTAATACAAACTTGGCTGGGAACATCAAGCGGAATTTCTTTTAATGAATGCTTGTAGGCAATTTTTTCAATGAAAGGAATAACAAATTTTGCGCCTGGAGACAGGGTTCTGTCGAATTTCCCCAACCGCTCTACAACCCATGCATGTTGTTGGGGAACAATAGCGATGGTTTTAATGAAGATGATCAGGGCTAATATAAAGACAATAAGCCAAAAAATAATGGATGTATCAAATTCCACGGTCATTCTCCTATGGATTGGCTGGAATTGGCGATGTTATGCACTGGCTTTAAAATAAGCGTCACGCTTTGAAGATCGACAATGACGTATTGCCCAGGCGAAGGAGCTTCTGAAATGGAAGGGTCCAGCTTTACCTGCCACTGGGCACCTCTGTAATAAACCGTTGCCGTACGGTTATCTGTCCATGACTTTACCTCTACGGTCTGGCCAATATCCAGATTGACATTGCTGTCGCTAGTTGCCTTAAGATGCCATTTTTTTAACAGCACGCCTGTTTTTTTAAGAATAACCAGCCCAGCTAGGCCGATAATGCTGCAGGTTGCCACTTGTGCGGCCAGGCTAAAACCAAAATAGGCGACAATACCCGAAGCGGCCAGGCC
>JAVESC010000002.1:0-70582 GCA_034006805.1 Advenella sp. | reverse complement strand
GGTTGGGGTCTCGGGGCTGGCTGCGCTCTTTCTGGGGGTGCCACTGGGTGTTGCCCTGATCGTGACTGATAAAGGCGGTCTGTGGCAGAACCTGACGCTAAACCGGGTTCTGGGGGCGGTTATCAATGCAACCCGGTCGGTGCCCTTTATTATTTTGATGGTGGCGATTATTCCGTTTACCCGTTTTATTGCCGGTACTTCTATTGGCACCACCGCGGCGATTGTTCCCTTGGCCATCGCGGCTATTCCATTTATGGCCCGGGTTGCTGAAACCGCCATGCGTGAGGTTGACCGTGGCCTGATTACCGCTGCCAAGGCGATGGGCGCCTCACCCATGCAGATTATTGTCAAGGTGCTGCTGCCCGAGGCGTTGCCTGGACTTATTTCCGCCATGGTGATTACCCTGGTTAGCCTGATTGGTTATTCGGCCATGGCGGGTGCCATTGGCGGAGGGGGCTTGGGTGATTTGGGTATCCGTTATGGTTATCAGCGTTTCTTGCCTGAGGTTATGCTGATCGTGGTCGTCGTATTAATTGTTATGGTCCAGTTGATTCAAAGTGTGGGCGACTGGATTTCCCGACGTTTGTCGCATAAATAATCCTGAAGGATTCGAAATGAAGAAAACATTTATTAGTCATATCCTGGCCCTGGCATTGGGTGCGGGTCTGGTCTCAACCTCATTGGCCGCAGACAAAACACTAAAAGTGGGTGTTACCGCCGGTCCGCACGCACAAATCATGGAGGTGGTAAAAGAAGAAGCGGCTAAAAAAGGTTATAACATTGAAATTATTGAGTTTTCTGACTATGTGCAACCCAATGTGGCACTGGCAGCCGGCGATTTGGATGCCAACAGTTACCAGCACTTGCCTTACCTTGAAAATGCCAATGCCGACCGCAATTACGGCATTGTGAGCATGGCAAAAACGGTTGTGTTCCCGATTGGTATTTACAGTAAAAAAGTTCAAAACTTTGGCGAAGTTCAGGAAGGTTCACGTTTTGCCTTGCCCAATGATCCTACCAATGGTGGCCGTGCCTTGTTATTGCTTGAGAAGCAAGGGATGATTAAGCTTGATCCCAAGGCGGGCATTAAGGCAACGCCAATTGATGTGATTGAAAACCCCAAAAAACTGCGTTTTATTGAATTGGATGCGGCCCAATTGCCCCGTTCACTGGATGATGTGGACTTTGCAGCGGTTAATACCAATTTTGCGATTGAGGCGGGCTTGACCCCAAAAGAAGATGCCATGGTGCTGGAAGATGGGGACTCTCCTTACGCTAATATTATTGCTGTCCGTGAAAAAGATCTTGATCGTGCCGACCTGAAAGAGTTCGTGCAAATTTACCAATCACAGCCCGTTAAGGATTTTGTTGTGAAAAAGTACCAAGATTCTATTTTAGTTGCCTGGTAGCAAAAAAATATTGACACGACAGTGCATATCAGTCATAATTTTATTCTTTCAGGGGGCTGGTAGCTCAGTTGGTAGAGCAGCGGACTTTTAATCCGTTGGTCCCGGGTTCGAATCCCGGCCAGCCCACCAACTGAAAATTAAAGCACATAATTTGTAGTACATATTATTAGCCGCTTTTATTTATACAAGCGGCTTTTTTATTTGGGCTGGTAGCTCAGTTGGTAGAGCAGCGGACTTTTAATCCGTTGGTCCCGGGTTCGAATCCCGGCCAGCCCACCACAATTATTTTGCTTGTTAAATTAAGTCGCTAACAAAGGTTAAGCGGCTTTTTTTGCGCGAAATTTTCAGATATACTTAATTTACCGAAGCCAATATTTATACTTACGTGGTCTTCCGGTTTTTGGGCTGGTAGCTCAGTTGGTAGAGCAGCAGACTCTTAATCTGTCGGTCCAGGGTTCGATCCCCTGCCAATCCACCAAAAACTTTCAAAATAATGGTTTTGTGCAAGCGGTTCCTGCATTCATAAGCGGCCCCCTTTAGGGGGTAACTGGCTTTAATGCAGGTTTTTGCTACCGGTCGCTGGCGTCAATCAAATGCCATTAATACCCTTCAACTGCAGAAATGCCGCGTGCACACTTAAAAATATTTTGTTTTTCATGCGCTTGCCCAAAGGCGTGTTTTTCAGGCGATCCATAATGGGGCCTTTGACTTCGGCAAAATACAGCTGGATATTGCGGGCAGCCAGGCTTTTTTCAAGCTGGTCCAGCATTTCCAGTGCAGTGGCATCAATTTGGTTAACCGCCGAGCAAACCAGCAACATGTTTTTTGCATCAGCGTCAGCATTAACAAGCGCCATAATTTTTTGCTCTACCGCAGCGGCATTGGCAAAAAACAGGCTTTCATCAACCCGTAACGCGACCAGACCGGGTACGGTCTGCACGTCATGGCGTTCTATGTTGCGGTAATGTTCGGTATTGGGCACACGGCCCAGGACGGCCATATGCGGGCGGCTGCTGCGCCAAACCAGTACGGCAAGGGAAAGGGCAATACCAAACAGGATGCCGGCTTCTACGCCCAGTAAAACCACGCCCAGCATGGTGGTTAATAATGAGAAGGCATCGGCTCGATCATATTGCCAGGCGGCTTTCAGACCGTGCCAGTCGACAAGTGCTGTGACGGCTGAAATAATCGTGGCGGCCAGTACGGCCTGGGGCAGGTAATAAAACAGCTCGGTAAAAAAAGCAATAACAACAGCCATGAGCAGGGCACTGATAATACCGGCAAGCGGGGTATTGGCGCCAGCTGAAAAGTTGACCACTGAACGGGCGAACCCGCCAGTTACCGGATAGCCGCCCGAAATGGCGCTGGCAATATTGGCAGCGCCCAAGCCAATTAATTCGCGGTTGGGCTTGATGCGTTCTTTGCGTTTTAAGGCCAGCGATTGCGCTACCGAAACACTTTCAACAAAGCCGACCAGCGAAATAAGCAACGCCGGCAACCACAAGGCGCCAATTGCATTCAGGCCGGGCAGATTCAGGCTGAGTATAGGCAGGCCTTGCGGAACATGACCGGCAATACTGACGCCATATTGCGTATCAAGCTTGAACACATAAACGATGAACGTAAAGCAGATTACGCTAAGCATGGGCGCCAGTTTGGAAAGTATGCCAGCCAGCCGGGATGATAGACCGGCCTTTTCAAGAACCGCGCTTAAGTAACGCCGTGACCACCATAAAAATAGCAGGCTACTGCTGCCAATGAGCAGGGTGAGTAAATTAGTTTGGGGTAAATGACGGACCAGATCAAGCAGGGTGGCGATGATATTATTGCCCGAAGCCTGAACACCCAGCAGGTGTTTAAGCTGCCCGATGCTGATCAGGATGGCCGAGCCGCTGATAAAGCCACTAATGACCGGATGGCTTAACAAATGCGCCAGAAACCCCAGCCGCAATAGCCCGAACACCAACAGCATGACACCGGATATCAGGGCCATTTGAATGGCCAGTTCTATATATTGCGCAGAACCCGGTTGGGCCAGCGGTGCCAAGGCACTGGCGGTCATGAGGGAAATGACCGCCACTGGGCCGGTTGCCAATGTCATGCTTGAGCCCAACAAGGTGTAAGCAATAATAGGCAAAATACTGGCATACAGTCCCATTTCAGGCGGCAGGCCTGCCAGCATGGCATAGGCCAGGCTTTGTGGGATAAGCATGACAGTAACAATCAGGCCAGCCGTCAGGTCACCTGAAAACAGGTTTTTCTGATAGGCCAGCATCCAGTCAGGCAGTAAGTTGGGCAATTTGCGTTGGGTCACGGTATTGGGGCTTTGTGGTTTTAACGGGTTTGACGGTTTTCAAAGGCGGTGAAAATAAACATGCCTGCAATCATGGCAATCACAAACAGCAATGCCTTCCATTCACCTGCGGCCATTGATACCAAGGCGGGCCCAGGGCAAATGCCTGCCAGCCCCCAGCCAATCCCAAACAGTAAACTGCCAATAATAAGGCGGGGTGTAATATTGCGGCTGGCGGGCAAACTCATGGGGTCACCCAAGCAGGCTGTCTGGCGTTTTTTGGCGGCGGTAAAGGCAAACAGGCCCACCAGTATGCCGCCCCCCATGACGAATGCCAGGGAAGGATCCCAGTTGCCGGCAATGTCCAGGAAGCCGAGTACTTTTTCAGGGTTGGCCATACCAGAAATGATAAGCCCCATGCCAAAGAGGAGTCCGACAAGATATTCGGTGATGCGTTTCACGATGTTGATAGCCTTTAATGATGATGAAGACAGAGGGTTAAGCAATAAGGTGACGAACCAGATAAACGGTTGCGATACCACTTGCCATGAAAGCCAGGGTCGCCATTAGCGAGCGTCCTGAAAGCCGTGACAGGCCACAGATGCCATGCCCACTGCTGCAACCCGAACCCAGACGAGTGCCAAAGCCCACCAGTAAGCCAGCCAGCATAATAAGTGGCCAGCCAGTATTGATTTCTATGGGTATGGAACCCACTGCCAGCAAATAAATTAACGGTGCTGAAAAAAGTCCCAGTAGAAATGCAATACGCCAGTTGGTATCGCCCTTGGCGGGTTTGAGCAGGCCGCCAAGGATGCCACTGATGCCTAGAATGCGGCCACTTGCCAGGATGAAAATGGCGGCAGCTATACCCAGTAAAATACCCCCGGCCAGTGAGGACCAGGGGGTGAAATTTTGCCAATCGATAATCATGTGAAAATTTCCGTGTCATATAATATATAAAAATATATTATATATAAAAATATAATAAAAATACAGATCAGGCGGATCGAAAATATAAAGATCATGGATTACACTGGATCATCAATGTAAAAAATTGGAAATTTTCAGCTAAAAGGAGAACAAGCAATGTCAGTATTACTTACCTGCGATGTGATGGATGCATTTCCTGAAAGTGCCTCGTGTGATCTTCAGTTTCAGCAATGGGGCAAGCGCAAGGCAATGAGCGGGTGGATCCGGACGCTTAAGGTCTATGAAGACAACACCCTGGTCAGGCAGGTTCTGTCAGAAAAATCGTCGGGAGAGATCCTGGTGGTGGATGGTGGCGCTTCGTTGCACCGGGCTTTGGTGGGAGACATGATTGCCACCTTGGCCATGGATAACGGCTGGGCCGGTATCATTGTTTCTGGCGCCATTCGTGACAGTGCCCAAATTAATAATATGGACTTTTCTGTTAAGGCGTTGGGCACTAATCCCCGCAAGAGTCACAAGGCGGGGCAGGGCGTATTGGATATCCCGGTCATGATTGGTGGCGTTGTGTTCCGGTCTGGCTGGTATTTGTATAGTGATGCCGATGGCATCGTCATGACAGAAAACCCGGTTGTCTTATAATGGCCTATTAATTTTTGCGTGCAGCTATCCGGGTTGCGCATAGCGTTACCCGTAGCTGTTTTTTCATTTGAGGAAGGAAACAGTTAGATGAAATTGTATTATAAGGCGGGTTCATGTTCCCTGGCACCGCATATCGCCCTGGAAGAATTGGGTATTGCTTATGACGCTGAGCAGGTTGATCTGAAAACGAAGGTGACCGAATCTGGTGTGGATTATTTAACCATTAATCCAAAAGGATATGTGCCTGCATTGCAAATCGATAATGTGGGTGTATTAACAGAATGCCAGGTTATTCTGGAGTATTTGGGTGATTTGGATCCTGCCAAAAACCTGATTCCTGTCGCCGGTTCTGCTGCCCGGTACCAAACCCAGGTTTGGTTGAACTTCGTAGCGACTGAAGTTCACAAAGGGCTTAGTCCCTTCTTTAATCCAGCCACACCACAAGAGTGGAAAGATATTTGTCGTGCCAATCTGGAACGGCGTTTTTCTTATATGGATGCCGAACTGTCTGGTAAAGATTACTTAACGGGCGATACCTTTACCGTTGCCGATGTATATCTGTTTACGGTATTGGGCTGGACTAAATATATTCATCTGGACTTGTCCAAATGGGCGAATTTGAGCGCCTATCAGACACGTTTGGCCCAGCGCCCGGCGATTGTCGCCGCCATGAAAGCAGAGGGGTTGATATAATTGCTGTTGTCTGCCACCCACAGGGTGACAAATGAAAATGCCTGCCCGGCAAATAGCTTGGGCAGGCATTTTTTTAAGTACTTTCTGATGGATGAAATATGGATCAATACATGTGCTGTCCGCCGTTCATGGCAACGTTGGCACCGGTCATGAAACCACCTAAGTCACTGCAGATGAATACGATAAGCGCAGCCAGTTCGGCGGGTTCGCCCAAACGCCCCAAGGGAATTTGGGGCAGGATCTGGCTGTCCATGACTTCTTTGGGAACAGCGGCAACCATTTCGGTATTTAAGTAACCCGGAGAAACCGCATTAACGGTTACGCCTTTGCGGGCAAATTCCAGCGCCAGGGTTTTGGTAAAGCCATAAATACCTGACTTGGCCGAAGAATAGTTAGCCTGGCCAAATGACCCCTTGCTGCCGTTAACGGAAGAAATATTGACAATACGCCCCCAGCCAGCAGCCAGCATGTTTTCACACAGGGGTTTGGTCATGTTAAACATGGAATCCAGGTTGGTTTTCATGACCTGGTCCCATTTGTCCTTGTCCATTTTACGGAAACTGGCATCGCGGGTAATGCCGGCATTATTGATCAGGATATCAATATGATAGCCGTCGTCGTGCATTTGTTTGGCACCGGCAATGCAAGAGTCATAGTCGGCAACATCAACCATATAGGCCTTGAAGTTATAGCCTTCATCACTTTGCTTTTTTAACCAGTCGGAATAGTCTTTGCCAGGACGCATGGTAACAAGAACGGTGTGACCGGCATTATGCAGGGCACGGGCCACTGCCGTGCCCAGGCCGCCTGTGCCGCCGGTAACCAATGCGGTCCGCTTGACTGATTCATTCACTACTGTCATTTAATAAGCTCCAAGAGAAATTATTTTTCAAATACATAAACGCCGGGGGCGTCACAAAGCAATGGATAACCTTTTTCGGGATTACCCATGGGAGGAGGGGATACCGGTTTACCGGAGCGCTCTTTGAGCCAGTTGAACCAGCAGTTCCACCAGGAACCTTCATGGTGTTGTGCGGTTTCATACCATTCGTCAGGACCCAGATAAGGCTCGTCTTTGGCGCGGGCAAGAACCCGGTAATAGCGGTTTTTATGGCCAGGCTCACTGACAACGCCGGCATTATGTCCTTTATTGGTAAGGACAAAGGTCATGTCGGTACAACACAGGGGGTGAATTTTGTAAACCGATCGCCATGGGGCGATGTGGTCTGTTTCGGTACCCAGGCAGAAAACCGGCAAGTGAATGTCGGTTAGGGAAACCGGCCGGCCATTGACGGGGTATTTGCCTTCTGCCAGATCATCGTTCAGGAATAGCCTGCGCAGGTATTGCGAATGCATTTTGGCGGGCATGCGGGTCGTATCGGTATTCCAGGCCATCAAGTCATTCATGGTGGATTCTTCACCCATCAGGAATTCCTTGATATAACGCGACCAGATCAGCAAGTCGGAACGCAGCATCAGGAATGCCCCCGCCATTTGTTCGCCGGTTAAATAACCAATATCTGCCATTTCCGCCTCTAGGATGGCAAGCTGGCTGTTATCAATGAACAGGGATAGCTCACCGGGTTCGCTGAAGTCGGTTTGGGCAGCCAGCATGGTGATGGAAAGTAGGCGGTCATCCTGGTCCCTACCCATGGCCGCTGCGGCAATAGACAGCAAGGTGCCACCCAGGCAATAACCGGTGGCATGGACTTTGTGCTGGCCGGTAATTTGGTTGATCGCATCAAGGGCGGCAAAAAAGCCCATGGACAGGTAATCATCCATACCCATATTGCGTTCTTCTACGCCGGGGTTTTTCCAGGAAATACAAAAAACCGTATAGCCCTGGTCTAGCAGATGCCTGATCATGGAATTGTGCGGAGAAAGATCAAGAATATAGTATTTCATGATCCAGGCCGGCGTGATCAGGATGGGTTCGGGGTGGACCTTTTCTGTTGTGGGTGTGTATTGGATCAACTCCATGAGCTGATTACGTAAAACCACCTTGCCGGGAGTGGTGGCAAGGTGTTGGCCTACCTTGAAATTTTCAAGTTTGGGATCGGGGGTGCCCGTGTATTGTTGCATGAACAGCTGCCATGCATTCATGCTGCCGCGCAGCAGGTTGGCCCCTTTTTCTTCTAGTGTTTTTTGCAATACCTCGGGGTTGCTTGGCACGAAATTTTTGGGCGAGAGCGCATTCAGGAGCTGTTGCCCCGCCATACGTACAAGATCCAGGTGGTGAGGTGTTGCACCACGGATATCGGTAGTGGCTTCTTTCCACCATTCTTCTGTCATCAGGTAAGACAGCTGCAAGATGTTAAATGGCCAAATCTTCCATTTTTCATCGCTGAACCGTCTGTCGGTAATGGGGGGTTCAATATTCAGGTTGGTATGGTGGCTGGGTGTGCCCGGGATGCCAATAGACTGGGTGCGATGCGCATATTGGGCCAGCGCCAGGCTTTGGGCGACACCCAGGTTGAATAATTCAAGTTGCTTGCCCGGTGATATGGCCAGATGCCGGGACCAGTCGATATAGCTGAGCAGTCCCTGTAATGGTGACATTGACAGCGTGCTTTTGGCAATGGACGCCTGAAAACGCTGGTCAAGTTGATCCATGGTGGTTTGAGGGTTGCAGGTGTTTTTTACCATTCAATAGACCTTTGGAGCAGTGATGTTTTCCTGTGCATTTATTTTCCTGTGCATTTAATAACCCGTTATTAAAGCGGGGTATGTCTATGTACCAGTATAGGATATTAAAGCAGGAGATGACTAATTACAGGGTATTTCATTTTTATTACGATTGGATGAATAAAATCCAATTTATGTTTCAAAATTGATCTACATCAAACTTCTTGACATAAATAATGATACGAATGATAATGATTCTCGTTTTTGATATAAGGTAAAAAGGTAAGCATAAAAATGAGGTTTTCAAATTGTTCCCGTCATCAGGGGCTTCTATTGCTGGCCAGTCTGATAGCGGCTAATCCTGCTTTGGCACAAACAGCATCAAAGCAGGAGAAAGTGGTTACCCTTTCAGCGGTAAAGGCGGTTGCCGAGGCTGAAAACCCCCAGGAAGAAAGCCTGGACAGAAAACAGTTACAGAATGCGGGCATTGAAAGCTGGACTGATTTAGGGCAACGCCTGTCTCCGGGGGTTAATTTCAACCGTCAGAACAATAGTGTGAATATACGGGGACTGGACGCCAACCGTATCCGGCTTACCGAGGATGGCGTGCCATTGCCATGGTTAAGCGATGGCAGTCGTGGCGTAAAAGGGGGGCTTGATGCGATTAACTTTGATACCCTGTCAGCCATTGATATTGTTAAAGGGCCCGGTGCCAATCAAACCAATTCCATGACGGCTGCGGTGGCCTTAACCAGTCTGTCGCCCAGTGATTTGTTGCCAGAAGGGCAGGATATTGGCTTTTTGGCTAAAACCGCCTATTCGGGTCTTGATGATAGCGCTGGCGCAGATGTGGCGCTGGCTACCCGGCTGGGTGAAAAAACCCGGATGCTGTTCCAGTATGCCTATAAAAAAGGGCATGAAATTAAAAACCAGGCTAGCACCGGTGGTTATGGAGACAACAGAACCAAAGAAGATCCGGCTGATTATCACCGGAATTCGGCCTTGTTCCGGATTGAGCATGATTTGGCACCCGGGCATCAGCTTGGCCTGGGCGCAAGCCTGTTTCGACTTGACAGGGATATTGACAAGTTAAGCGAGCAAAATACATCCACTTATCACATTGGCGATAACCAGTATAAAGAAGAAATCAAGCGTGACCGGATCTGGCTGGATTATAAATACCGGTCTGAACAGGAAGGAGATGCGCTTGACCGGTTTTCCATGCTGGCTTACTGGCACAGGACCGACCTGCTTAATGAACAGAATGCCTATCGCCAGCAAGATGCCAGGGGGAATATTATTCCCCGCGATCCTTACAAATATGGTTTTCCGTCAGGGGAATATAACCGCCATAACAGTGTAGGGCAAAAAGGCTGGGGCCTGAATATGGATGCATCGGGTTATTGGGGGGCCGCACCGTTGCGTTCGCATTGGATGGCAGGAGCAGGATTTAGCAGCGACCGTTATCGCCAGCATTCAGGCGGGGTGGATAATTGCCCTGTGGTTTCACCCATGTTGCCGGCCCCGTTTGGTCCCCGCTCTTGCGAATTCCTGCATACCAACCAGGCAGATGTACCCCGTGTTAAAAGCAATGATTGGTTTGCTTATGCCAAAAATACATTTTCATGGGCTAATGGGCAATACAACTTGACGCCAGGCCTGCGTTACGATCATTACGAGCGTAGCCCATCCGTGGCTGGAGAGTTTATGAATAATCCCAACGGTAACCTGGCGCAAATGGGTAAACGCAGTGGAGGACATTTTTCGCCATCCCTGGAATTTACCTGGAACCCCAATGACGCGATTGCTTTGTTTGCCCGTTATGCACATGGTTTCAGGGCACCTACCGCCCCCGAGTTGTATATGCAGTTTGGTTCTTCGGCCAATTACCTGCGCAAGGGTGAGGTATCCCTGAAACCGGAAACCAGTCGCGGATGGGAACTGGGTGTTGCCGTGAATACGGAGACGGCAGGTGGATCACTCACTTTCTTTGACCAGCGCTATAAAAACTTTATTGAATCGGGTGTGCCGGTTGCAGCTGACTCCATTTATGCACAAATGATGCAAAACGGCTTGTATCCATTTGGTGTGTTTACTCATGCCAATCTGGACCGTGTTCGTATTTATGGGCTAGAGGCAAGCGCTTACTGGAATATGAATAACCATTGGTATACCCGGGGTTCTGTGGCATGGACGGTGGGTAAAGACCGCAGCACGGGTGACTACCTGAATTCGGTCGCACCGCTCAAGGGCATTCTGGCACTTGGCTATCAAAGTTCGCAGTGGGGCGCTGAAGCCATCTGGACAATGGCCGCCAAACGCAACAAGGTCAAGCACCCCGACGCGACCGCGCAGGTAGCTTACCCCGATTTCAAGGCACCCGGTTATGGCACGCTTGATCTGATGGCGCACTGGACCCCTGAAGCGGTAAAAGGTTTGCGCTTTCAGGTAGGCCTGATGAATGTGTTTGATAAAAAATACTGGAATGCCTTGAATGTGCCTACGGCGGGCAGTAGCCGGATTTCCCGCGGCATTGACTATTACACCGAACCGGGACGTCATGCCACATTCTCTGTCAGTTATCAATACTGACACTTGCAGCAACACTAACTATTTAAAGGTGAAAGTATATGAATCAATCATTTGAATCCCTGCGTCATCAATGTGACCGCCTGCTGGCGCAGGAACCCAAGTTACGAATCCGTAATGTGGCAGAGCGCCTGAATGTCAGTGAAATGCAATTGCTGGCCGCGCAGTGCTGCAATGCCGAAGCGGTTTATCTGGGCACTGATGTCAAGGAAATTTTCAAACAGCTGGACACGCTGGGTGAAGTGATGGTCTTGACGCGCAATGAATGGTGCGTGCATGAACGGCATGGCCTGTTTGAAGATATCCAGGTGGGCAAGGCGTCTATTGGCATTGTGTTGGGGCCGGATATTGATTTGCGGATGTTTTTTGCCTGCTGGAAAACAGCATGGGCAGTCAGCCAGAACGGGCGGTTCAGCATTCAGTTTTTTGATGAAACCGGTATGGCGATTCACAAGGTTTACGGCACTGAAAAGACAGATAGGCAGGCCTATGAGGCGTTGGTCGAGCGCTTCAGGACCGATATGGCACAGGTACCGGCCGTTACCGCACCCGAGCCTGTGCAAACCGGTCTTTCTGAACAGGCCCCGGCCCAGTTGCGTGACAACTGGCTGGGCATGAAAGATACCCATGCGTTTTTTCCTTTATTAAAAAAATGGAATGTGTCCCGAATAACCGCCTTGCAGGCGGCGGGCGATGATTTGGCCCAGCAGGTGGACCTTGATGCCGTTGAGCGCATGTTGCAACTCAGTGTGGAACGGGAAATCCCGATCATGTGTTTTACCGGCAATCGGGGTATGGTGCAGATCCATTCCGGCGTGGTCCATAAACTGTTGCGTACAGGCCCTTGGTTTAATATTCTGGATGCAAAATTCAATTTGCATTTAAATACATCTGCCATCGATTCCGTGTGGGTGGTGAATAAGCCAACCATTGATGGCTGGGTGACGTCTCTTGAGGTTTATGAAAAATCTGGTGAACTGATTGTGCAGTTTTTTGGCGTACGCAAACCGGGCATACCCGAATTGCCGGCCTGGCGTAATTTACTGGAATCTTTATGCAAGGAGCCGCTTGCGGCTTAAGACCACCATGAAAAAATCATTGTTGTTTTTACTGGGGCTGTTTTTTGTGCCCCTGGCTTTTGCCGCCAATAAAGAGCGGGTTATCAGCCTGGGGGGCTCGGTAACTGAAATTGTGTATGAACTGGGCCTGGGTGACAGCCTGATTGCCGATGATCTTTCCAGCCTGTATCCGGAAGCCGCCACCCGCTTGCCCCGGGTGGGGTATTATCGTGCCGTCCCCGTGGAAGGGGTGGTGGCCATGCAGCCGGACCTGATCCTGGCCTCGGAAAACGCGGGGCCTGCGCATGCGCTGGAAAGCATCAGCAAACTGGGGGTTGAAATTGTCAAGGTATCCGACCGTGCCAGCATTGAGTCCCTGTACGAGCGGGTGCAACAAATCGCCAGGGTTTTATCTGCCGAAGAAAAGGGGGATGTGCTTATTGAGCAAATCCGTGCCGAGGTGGCCCGGGCACAGGCACGGCCAGGCAAAAACCTGAAAACGGCCCTGATTGTTAACCGGACGGGCACCATTCAGGCGGCCGGCAGCCATACCGCCGCTTCAGTCCTGATGTCGCTGGCCGGTTTGACCAATGTACTGGAAACGGCACAAAAAGGATATAAACCCATTTCAGCAGAAAGCTTGGTAAATTTCGGCCCTGAGCTTATCATTGTCACTGAGGGATCGGTGCAGGCCAGTGGCGGCCTGGCAAAGTTCCTTAAGCATCCTGCCATTGCCACAACGCCGGCAGCCATTAACAAGCGGGTTGTCGTCATGGATGATCTTCTCGCCTTGGGTCTGGGGCTACGTGTCGCCCAGGCTATTGAACAACTTAAACTGGCATCAAATGCAGCACAGTAGTCATTACCGGAAAAACCTGTTTTCCGTCCGTATTATTTTTGTTTTGGCCATACTGGTGATTATCAGCCTGATAGCGTCTGGCAGTAGTGGTGCGGTTGCCATTCCCTTTGCGGATATTCCCGCTTTGCTATGGGGGCAAGTTCCTGAAAGCCAGCGCATGATGCAGGCGGTGTTGCTTGATATCCGCCTGCCACGTGTCCTTTTCGGCCTGGTAGCGGGGGCCGCGCTGGCCTTGTCGGGGGTGGTCATGCAGGCCTTGTTCAGGAATCCGCTGGCAGAACCCGGCTTGATTGGTGTCTCTTCCGGGGCGGCTTTGGGGGCGGTACTGGTTATCGTACTGGCTAACACGGGTTTCTGGGGTATTGCCCTGGCCGCTTTTATGGGCAGCCTCGTCTGCACCTGGCTGGCCTATTGGGTAGGCTGCCGTTTCCCGGGGGTCGCTGGCCTGTTGCTGGCGGGTATTGCGATTAATGCCATTACCGGCAGCCTTATTGGCCTGCTCAGTTATATGGCTACCGATAACGAACTGCGGGACCTGACCTTCTGGAGCATGGGCAGTCTGGCTGCGGCCTCCTGGTCAACACTGGGGTTTATGCTGCCCTGGACCGTCATGCTTTCCGTGTATGCCGCCCGGCAATGGAAAGCCCTGAATGCCTTGCTGCTCGGAGAGCGGGAAGTGGAGCACTTGGGCTTTTCCATGCGGGTTTTGCGGCGCCGGCTGATTGTGTGTGTGGCCCTGTTAATTGGTCCGCTGGTAGCGGTAACCGGCGGCATTGGTTTTGTGGGTCTGGTGGTGCCGCATATCATGCGCATGATTATCGGGGCCAATCATCGCTATTTGTTGCCGGCCTCTTTTTTGGGGGGCGGTCTGGCCTTAATTTGGGCTGACTGGGTGGCCCGTACAATTATCCTGCCTTCAGAACTGCCCATTGGGCTGGTGACCAGTCTGATTGGCGGACCATTTTTTCTCTGGTTATTGATTCGCCAGATCAAGAGGTAATAATGACACATGCCATGAAAGCTGAATCGTTGCTGTTTCATCGTCAGCAGCGGCGTATTCTTGACCATGTTTCCATTTCGATTGAAAGCGGACAGGTACTGGCTTTGCTGGGCGCCAATGGCGCGGGTAAATCAACCTTGCTGTCGGTGCTGGGCGGTGAAATAAAACAGGGGCTGTCTGCGCATGACCATATTGCCGTTACCATTAATGGTACGGATATTGCCAGCTTGAGTGCGCTTGAATGCGCGCAGCGGCGCGCTGTGTTGCCGCAGAATGCCTCGTTGACCTTCGATATGAGCGTGCTGGAAATTATAGAAATGGGCATGTACCCGTTTTCGGACATCACGCAGGCGCAGGCTACGGCCTTGATTGACCGGGCCCTGCTATGGGCCGATGTGCAAAGCCTGCAAGCGCGTAACTACCAGACCCTTTCGGGTGGAGAGCGGCAGCGGGTTCAGTTTGCCCGTGTGCTGGTGCAGTTGCTGGCCCAGCGCGAACAGGATCCGGCCGCCCGTTATATGTTGCTGGATGAGCCCACGTCAAGCCTGGACCCCAAATACCAGCAGCAATTATTACGTACGTTGGGCAAGCTGGCCCGGCAGGAAAATATAGGTGTACTTATTATCTTGCATGACCTGAACCTGGCCGCCCGTTATTGTGACCGGCTTGCCTTGTTGTGCGAGGGTAAACTGATTGCCTGCGACACGCCCGAAAAGGTACTTACCCGAGAGAATTTGCACGCGGTGTATGGCATTGATGGGCAGGCCATTGCGCATCCGCTGGCACCAGGGAAACAGCTGGTAATCTGGGATTAAAACTTTTTTACGGTTTGTGGTCATGGCAATAGTGTAATATCTCACCTTTTTCCTGAAGCAAATCAAGAAGCAATCATCAGAATGAGTCAGTTGAAATATTTTGGCCGGGGCCTGCGCGCGGGGTTGCCCATTATGCTGGGCTATATTCCCGTTGCCATGGCGTTTGGCATAGCAGGGGCCAGCCTGGGTTTAAGTGCCTGGGAACTCATTGCCACTTCATTGATTGTTTATGCAGGCGCCGGGCAGTTTTTTATCTTGGCATCCCTGCAATTGGGTACACCGCTGGTGACCATGGTTTTATTGGTAACCCTGCTTAATGCCCGTCATCTTTTATATGGTCCGATTATTGAAAAGTATCTGCCAAAGGGATTGAAGAACCGCCTGGTCAAGGCGTTTTACCTGACCGATGAGGTGTTTGCGACCTGTTATGTGGGCATGAACAAGGTAGAAACGGCGGCCCGTGGCAGCTGGTACATGGGCCTGGGCATATTGGCCTGGCTGTCTTGGGCAACTGGAACAACCATAGGGGTTTTTGCCGGTGATGAGTTATTAAAGGCTTTTCCGGTGGTTGAAAAAACCCTGGGGTTTGCCTTGCCGGCCATGTTTGTGGCGGTCACGGTGCAAAGTATTCAACATCATATGTTAAAGGCCATGGCTGCCGGTGTCGTGATTACGATAGGGGTGGTCTCACTGGGCTTCCCAACCCAGGCCATTCTGGTGGGGGCTTTTGGGGCCTGCCTGTTTTATACGCCCGGAGAAGACAATGCAAAAGTATGAATATGTGATTGCCATGGTGGCCATGGGCGTGTTCACTTATTTGATGCGGGCCCTGCCGTTTGTTCTGATGCAGCGCAGCCGCTTGCTGTCACGCCTGAATTCGGGCCGGTTTGCCATCATGGGACCGGCCTTGCTGGTGTCAACCACTACAGTGGTGCTGTATTCGGGGCTGGCAGAAACCGCTTCTTGGCAGGAAGTGGGCGCTTATGTGCTGGCGGTGCTGATTCTGCTTGGCGTGCTTAAGGCGGCTAAAAACACCGGTCTGGCCATGCTGGTGGGTATGGTGGCTTACGGTTTTCTGATGTGGCTGGTGTAACAGCGGCCCTGGTATGGTAGCAACGTTTAAAAAAGCGGGTTGGCAGGGTAAAAAGATACCCTGCGTTAATCGCTAACGGCATTACAGCAAAAAAGGCCTGCCGGTTACCGGTGTGGTGGGTGTGGCCATATCCTGTCTGGCCATAATGCCGGCTTCATAAGCCATCCGGCCAGATTGAATGGCCAGTTTAAATGCCTCGGCCATTTTGACCGGATCATGCGATTGCGCGACCGCTGAATTTAACAGGACCGCATCAAAGCCCAGTTCCATGGCTTTCACCGCATCAACCGGAGAGCCAATGCCGGCATCAACCACCAGTGGAACGTCGGGCAGGCGGGCCCGCAGGGTTCTTAGGGCAAAGGGGTTAACCAGGCCCTGGCCCGAGCCAATGGGGGCGCCCCATGGCATTAAAATTCGGCAGCCGGCATCAAGCAGGCGGTTGCAGGTGACCAGGTCATCGGTGCAATAAGGAAAAACCTCAAAACCGTCCTTGACCAATTGTGTGGCTGCATTGATGAGTTCGATCGGATCGGGCTGCAAGGTGTAATCATCACCAATCACTTCAAGCTTGATCCAGTTGGTATCAAAAATTTCCCGTGCCATATGTGACAGGGTAATGGCTTCGCGGGCGGTTTTGCAACCTGCCGTATTGGGCAGCAAATGCGCGCCGTTTTGCTTGAGCATCTGGAAAAAGGCATTGGAAACCCCTTCGGTCGTGCTTTTGCTTAAGGGGTTTTGCCCAGGGGCCAGCTGGCGCTTCAGGCCAACCGTCACCACCTGCGCGCCCGAAGCGGCAATCGCATCATGTAAAACCTTGGGAGAAGGATAGCCGGCCGTACCAAGAAAAAAACGGCTGGACAGCAGGGTATCGGCAATAGTGAATGACATATTAATCTAGCTTAGCCACCGGTAATGGGCGAAAAGGTGAAGACGGTGTCGTTGGCTTGCAGTGTGTAGGCTTCACGTGCGGAACGCGAAACGAAAATTTCATTAACTGCGGTGGCAACGGCGGTTGAGTCAGGTTCCTGACGGGCTTCGGTTTGCAATTGCTCAACCAGGGCAGCCAGTGTGGTGCCCTGGTTGATGATGCGTTCAAGACCATTTACTGAAATTGAAATTGTTGTCATGCCTGCAATAAGGAATAATCAGCTGAAAAGACTGATTTTAAGGCGTTTTCAACCATAGCGGGTGCAATTAGCCAGCCATGGCGAAACAAGCCGTTAATACGGGTCAGGCCTGTTTCGGTTTCAATGCGGGGGAAATTGTCGGTCAGGGCAGGGCGCAGGTTGACTTCTGAATGAATGATCCGGCCTTCGGCAAGTTCAGGCAAAATGCTGTGGGCAGCGGCTAGCAGCTCGACCGTGGTGCGTACCGAAACGGGAGAGCGGTCTTCGCTTTCGATTTCACTGGCGCCTACCACGATGGTATCGGGCGCGCGCGGCACAATATACACACGGTAACGCGGATGCAGCAGGCGAATGGGGCGATGTAAACTGACGCCCGGTGCCTGGACCCAGAAAATTTCTCCGCGCACGCCCCGTACATTCTGGCAGGAAAGTTCGGCATGGTTATGAACGGGTTTGTCACGGGCACCCACCCCACGGGTATCAAAAACCCAGTCGAAGCGATGCTGGCCCGTACTGGTATGAAGGGTATGCGGGGTCAGCGAGCTAACCGGCTGGCCCCAGTGCCATTGCACATTGGGGGCTGATTCGGCCAGTGCCCGCATGGCCTGGACGGTATGAATCTGGCCTTCGTTGGCCAGCAGCCAGGTGTGCGAGGGCCCCTGTATGGAAGGTTCAAGGCGAGCCAGTTCCTGGCGCGGCAGGGCTTGGGGCTGTTCATGCACGGGGGCTTTGGCCTTAAGCAGGGAAACCAGCCGGTCTGCCGCGCCTTCATCGCCACGGTGCGCCACCAGCAGGCTTCCTTTAAAGTGCAGTTCAACCGGTTGTTTCAGGCGGGGAACCAGATTGGCCCATAAATCCAGCGATTGCTTGCCCAGCAGGAAGACGTTCTCATCACCGCTTTCAAGCTCGGCAATAGGGCTAAGCATGCCGGCGGCAGTCCAGCCGGCGGCAACCGGGCTGTACATGGACGGGGCCGGGTCAAACACACTTACCTGGTGACCTTGTGATGACAAAACAAAAGCGAGCAAACGACCTGACAGGCCGGCTCCGGCGATAGCGATATTCATGTTTTTTTCTTTGCCTGTTGAATGTTGTTTTCGGGACAAGGCAACATTATAAACAGGCAGAGTGATACAGGTGGCAACCCAAGGTACTTGTTTTGGGTTTGATGACACAGATCAAATTTTAGCGGCCCAGTTTTTGTTGCAACGGTGGTCCATATTGTTTGGCCACCGTTTCTAGGTCGGCATAAATTTGATGGGTACAAGTTTGGCTGGATTCAGACAGGCAGATGCGGATATGCTGCTGGATATTCAGCCAGGCCGCTTGTGGCGCAGCGACATTAACAATATCCACGTTTTCGGCCAGCGCGGTAAAACGGCCGTCACGGGTAGGGTCTGCGCCAATAATCCTTACCCGGGCCACGGCCTGGTCAGGCTGGTTAACCAGTTGCAGAACAGGAGACAGCATGATCTGGTTTTGCAGTTGCGCAACAATATGGGTGCCAACGGGATCATTGGGCGTGTTGCCGCTAATATAAACGGGAATTTTTGCCAGCACGGTGGTAGCGCAGGTACTGGCCAATACAGCCGCCAGCAATTTGTAAAAAACGGATTTTTTCATTTCTGTTGTTCAGCATTGACTATAATGTCAACATCATACGACTTTTCTGGTTCAGAATTGTTTTAATAACGGTTAAATCAACGACAGCATATTTCAGTAGTGTCACTATCATCAGCCAGCCAGGTTTTGCAAACCGTATTTGGCTACGAATCTTTCCGGGGCGAACAGCAGGCCATTGTCGAACATCTTGTTTCTGGCGGGGATGCGCTCGTCCTGATGCCTACCGGGGCGGGCAAGTCCTTGTGCTATCAGGTGCCGGCCTTGGTCAGGCAGGGGTGCGCCATTGTGGTGTCCCCGTTAATTGCCTTAATGAAAGACCAGGTAGATGCCTTAAAAGAACTGGGTGTGCAGGCGGCATTTCTTAACTCCACCCTGGATTGGTCTGAAATACGAGAGGTAGAACGGGATTTTTTGCGGGGTGAGCTGGACCTGCTTTATATTGCTCCCGAACGCCTGCTGGGTGAACGTTGCCTGCAATTGTTAAGCCAGGGGCAAATATCCCTGTTCGCGATTGATGAAGCCCATTGTGTATCCCAATGGGGGCATGACTTCCGCCCTGAATATATGGGGCTGTCCATTTTGCACGAGCGCTGGCCCGATGTGCCACGCATTGCCTTAACTGCCACCGCCACCACTCATACCCGCCAGGAAATCATCCAGCGTCTGGCGCTGGATAATGCCAGGCAGTTTATTGCCAGTTTTGACCGGCCCAATATCACTTATCACATTGTTGAAAAGCATGATGTCCGTCGCCAGTTACTGCATTTTATTCGTGAAGAGCATATGGGTGATTCGGGAATTGTGTATTGCCTGTCGCGTAAAAAAACCGAAGATATTGCTGAATTTCTAAGCAAGGAAGGCATCAAGGCTTTGCCCTATCATGCCGGTCTTGATGTTGCCCGGCGGGCCGAGCACCAGGCCCGTTTCCAGCAGGAAGATGACCTGGTCATGGTGGCCACCATTGCCTTTGGCATGGGCATTAACAAACCCGATGTCCGCTTTGTGGCGCATATTGATTTACCCAAGTCGGTAGAGGGCTATTATCAGGAAACCGGCCGTGCCGGGCGTGATGGCCTGGCCGCCACCGCATGGATGGCCTATGGCCTGCAAGACGTGGTTCAACAAAGAAAAATGATTGAAGATTCAAATGGTGATGAAGTCTTCAAGCGTCGTTCGGCGGCCCAACTTGATGCCATGCTGGGCCTGTGTGAAACGGCCCAGTGCCGGCGGGTTCGTTTGCTGGCTTATTTTGACCAGCATATTGAACCTTGCGGCAATTGTGACGTGTGCCTGAACCCGCCCAAAATGTGGGATGGTACGGTAGCGGCACAAAAAATTCTGTCTGCGGTTTACCGTTTGTTTAAAGAACGAGATCAGCGTTTTGGGGCCGGCCACATTATTGATATTTTGCGGGGCAAGAAAACCGACAGGGTAACGCAAAACCAGCACGACACCTTAAGTGTTTTTGGGGTGGGACAGGATTTAAGCGATATGGCCTGGCGTGGTGTATTGCGACAGTTGCTGGCCAACCATTACCTTGCCGTGGATATCGAAGGCTATGGTACTTTGGCACTAACAGAAAAAAGCCGGGCGGTGCTTAAGGGCGAAGAAGTGC
Organism: Advenella sp.; assembly: GCA_034006805.1. Classification (GTDB taxonomy): domain Bacteria; phylum Pseudomonadota; class Gammaproteobacteria; order Burkholderiales; family Burkholderiaceae_B; genus Advenella. The sequence goes on along the minus strand of JAVESC010000002.1, from coordinate 50,214 downwards.
TTATGCTGCGCCAGGAGTCCGAACGCATGGCGTCAAAATCGCGCAACATTATGCCCAAAACTAAAAAACCGGTCATTAACCTGCCGCCCGAAGCCGAGGAGCGCTTTTTGCAACTTAAGAAATGGCGGTTGGCGATTGCCCGGGAACATGAGGTGCCGGCTTACGTGATTTTCAATGATGCCACCTTGCGGCAGATTGCCCTGAATAGCCCTGAAACCCTTGAAGATTTAAGCTTTATTAGCGGGGTAGGCGCGCATAAACTGGATGCTTACGGCGAAGCGATTATTGAATTTCTTGAACAAATGCAAGATTAAAACAGGTTGGTATCTTCGCCACGGGAAGGGGGCTGCAACCCCAGGTGGCGCCAGGTGGTTAAGGTGGCAATGCGCCCGCGCGGGGTTCTTTGCAGGTAACCGTGCTGGATTAAATAAGGTTCAATCACATCTTCAATGGTGTCTCGCTCTTCACCAATGGCAGCGGCCAGGTTATCAACCCCAACCGGGCCGCCATCAAACTTGTGAATGATGGTGTCCAGCAGCTTGCGATCCATTAAATCCAGCCCTTGCGGGTCAACTTCCAGCATGCTTAAGGCGGCGCAGGCCGATTCTACCGTAATAATGCCATTGGATTTGATATCGGCATAATCGCGTACCCGGCGTAGCAGGCGGTTGGCAATGCGTGGCGTCCCCCTGGCGCGGCGGGCAATTTCCCGGGCGCCGTCTTCAGTCATGGAGGTGTTAAGCAAAGCGGCACTGCGCGTGACAATTTGGGTCAGGTCTTCGGTATTGTAAAATTCCAGCCGGGCAACAATCCCGAAGCGGTCGCGCAAGGGGTTGGTTAGCATGCCTGCCCGTGTGGTGGCACCCACCAGGGTAAAGGGTTGCAAGTCTATCTTGACGCTGCGTGCGGCCGGGCCTTCGCCAATCAGGATATCAATCTGGAAGTCTTCCAGGGCCGGGTAAAGGATTTCTTCAACCACTGGCGACAGGCGATGAATTTCATCAATGAAAAGCACATCGTTGGCCTCAAGATTGGTGAGCAGGGCGGCAAGATCGCCCGGGCGCTCTAAAACGGGCCCCGAGGTTTGTCGTAACTGGGAGCCCATTTCGTGGGCAATAATATGGGCAAGGGTGGTTTTACCCAATCCCGGGGGGCCGAACAGCAGGACGTGATCCAGTGATTCCTGGCGTTTGCGGGCGGCGCTAATAAAAATATCAAGCTGTTCGCGAACCCGGTGCTGGCCGGTATATTCGGCCAGGGATTTGGGGCGCAGGGCACGTTCAACCGATTCTTCATTAGGTGAGCTGGCTTGTGGGGAAACAATCCTGGCGGGAGGGCTGCTGGATAAAGAATCGTTGAAAATGGCCATGGTCGTGCTGCGCAATAATAGAAAAAGGTATCGCTGTATTGTAATCTCTTTTGGAGACTGTATGTCCATACAGCGATGTCTTTTGTTCAGGGCTGGCCAGATGTTGCCATAAGGCCCGTTTTTAATGGCTTAGCGATAGGCAAGGTCACGTAGTATCAGCGAAATTTCCGGTACATAAGTGATAATCATCAGGCACAATACCGTGACACCGACAAAAGGCAGCAATGGTTTTATCAGCTTTTCAATGGGCAGTTTGGCTACCGTGCAGGCAGCAAACAGGTTAACGCCAAAGGGTGGGGTAATCATGCCAAGGGCCAGGTTAACCACCATGATGATCCCGAAGTGGGTGGGGTCAACGCCAAATTTAATGGCAACGGGAAGCAGCAACGGGGCCAGGACCACGATAGAGGCCGAGGTTTCGATGAACATGCCAATGAAGAACAAGGCAATATTGACACCTAGCAAGAAGGCGACTTTGTCGCTAAACAGCATGCTGAGCCACTCACCCAGTGCATTAGGTACACCGGCACGGTTTAGCAGGAACCCGAAAAGACCGGCATTGGCAATCACGAACATGATGACGGCAGTGGCAATCACGGTTTTACGGAAGGTTTCCGACAGCTGCCCAAAGCCAATCGTGCGATAAATGAAGATACTGACGATCAGGGCATAAACGACGGCTACCACCGATGCTTCGGTAGGGGTAAAGATCCCGCCATAAATGCCGCCCAGAATAATCACGGGCATAAGCAGGGCCAGCCATGCCTGCTTGAAGGATTCCCATATGCCAAGGCGGCCTTCGCCATCGTTTTTGCCATAGCCATGGCGTTTGGCATATAGCCATACATACAGTACCAGGGCAAGGGCAATCAGGATACCGGGCAGAATACCGGCAATGAACAATTCGCCCACATCGGTTTCGGTGGAAACCGCAAACAGGATCATGGGCACGGATGGCGGAATAATAACCCCAAGCTCGGCGGATGTGGCTTGCAAAGAAGCGGCAAACGGTTTGGGATAGCCATGCTTGACCATGGCGGGAATTAAGATGGCGCCCACGGCAAAGGTGGTTGCCACGCTTGAACCGGCCACGGCGGCAAAGATCATGCAGGTAATCACGCAACTGCACGCCAGACCGCCTTGCATGTTGCCCACCAGGCTTTTGGCGAAATTGACCATTCTTGTGGATATGCCTCCCGCTTCCATGAGGTTGCCGGCCAGAATGAAGAAAGGAATGGCCACCAGTGGGTAAGAGTCTAGCGATGCATAAATTTTTTGGGCGATAACCAGCCAGTTAATACCCGCAACCTGGACACCGACAATACTGGCAAGACCGATGGAAATAGCTACTGGTACTGTCAGGACAAAGAACAGCAGCATTGAAATAATCATTAATTGAGACATAAAACCAACCTGAATATTGAGCGATAACGAATGCAACGCGCCTTACAAAGCGGCGATTTCATCGTTGGATTCAGCTGACCCATGTGACCAGTGAATAATCACGGCGATCAGGGCCAGAAATGAACCGATTGGAATGGCGGCATAAATCCAGGCGATACTGAATTCCAGTCCTGCGATGGTCTGGAACCGGAAGCGGTAGGCAGCCATGGCACCCACCCAGGTCAGGATACCCAGGAAGGTGCTGGTAATAATCATGACCAAGGTCGCCAGCCAGCGTTTGTGTTTTTCATTCAGGGCATTTTCAAGTATTTCCACTTTCAGCATGGCACCCTGGCGACAGGCCAGTACCAGGCCCAGCAATACAACCCAAATGATGGCGCAGCGCGTCCAGACTTCGGTCCAGTCGGCGGGTGATTCAAAGACAAAGCGGCTGACAACTTGATGGAATGAGGCAATCACGGCAGAGAGCAGCAGCAATTGCGCCATTATGGACACCAGTCTGAAGACAGACTTGTCCAGTAATTGAGTGAGCGATTTCATGGCAATTTGAAGAGTTGGGGCTGAAAAACCATTCAGCCCCGCAGGAAAAGAAAAAACTTATTTTGTGTTCTGGATGGATTCAATCAGTTCTTTCGAGAATTTCTTGTGGAATTCAGGATAGACATTGTGAACAATTTTGGCAAATTCGGCACGATCAACATCCTGGGTGATTTCCATGCCTTCTTTGGTCAGTGTTTCAAGACCTGTTTTTTCTACATTGTCAACGAAATCGCGCATGCTCTTTGCTGCAGCCAATCCGGCTTCCTTGAGTTTTGCCTTGTCTTCGTCAGACATGCTGTCATAAACCATGGGGGAAACCACAATCACGGCAGGACCATATACGTGTCCGGTCAGGGACAGGTGTTTTTGCTGGGAGGACAGCTTGGCGGAAACGATCACGGAAAGCGGGTTTTCCTGGCCATCAATGGTGCCTTGCTGCAGGGCGGTTTGCACTTCAGGCCAGGCCATGGGGGTTGGCAACATGCCCAGTTCCTTGAAAGCGGTAATGTGAATCGGGTTTTCGGTGGTACGGATTTTCAGGCCTTTCAGGTCTGCCGGTGTCTTGACCGCATGTTTGCTGTTGGTCAGGTGACGGAAGCCCTGCTCACCCCATGCCAGGGCCACCAGGCCACGTTTGGGGAATTCGGCCAGCAGTTTGTTGCCGATATCACCATCCAGCACTTTGCGGGCATGGTCCAGGTCACGGAACAGGAAAGGAATGTCGAAAACACCGGTTTGTGGCACAAAGTTAAGGGTGGCGCCAGTAGATAAAATGGCCGCATCCACCGTACCGATTTGCAGGCCTTCAATGACTTCACGCTCACCGCCCAGCGCGCTGTTGGCAAACTGTTCAATTTTAATTTCACCGTTGGTGCTTTTGCCAATAGACTCTTCAAAGGCGTTGGCACCCGCACCGTAATGGGAGTCTTTGGAAAGGGCATAAGCCATTTTCAGGGTTTTCTCGGCCATCGCTGCGCTTGAAAAACACAGGCTGCCGATGGCGGTGGCAACAAGAACTTTTTTAAACCATTGGGGATGCATATTATTTCCTTGAAATTTGATAATGTAAATTGAATAAATTATTTTGCTAATGATTTCAAAGCCATTCGTATGCCTTCTGAAACGGTAATTTCAACCGGCAAGGTTTTAAGCGTAGCTTGTGACTCCCGCTCTGAATATCCCAATGCGATCAGGGCATTGAGGATATCGGTTTGGCTGTGGTTAACTGGATTTGTTTGCGTGGAGTGAGTATCTCCCAGTTTGCCGCGCAGTTCAAGCAAAAGACGTTCGGCGGTTTTTTTACCGATGCCCGGAACCTTCAGCAGTAATGTCGCATCCTGGTTGGCGATTGATGCCGCCAGGTCACTGACACTCATGCCAGAAAGCAGGGCCAGGGCGGTACGCGAACCGATGCCGCTGACCTTGATCAGGGCACGGAAAGTACTTCTTTCTGCTGCATGCAGGAAACCAAACAGGGTATGGGCATCTTCCCGGACTGCCAAATGCGTGAAAAGGGTCACTTTGGCACCCAATTCGGGTAAGTCGTACAGGGTACTCATGGGCACATCAATATCGTAACCAACACCATTGACATCAAGACAGATGGTAGGAGGCAGTTTTTCGATAAGGGTGCCGGTAAGACGTCCAATCATAATAATGCAATATAAAAAAAGGTTAACCAATCAGCCTGCCAGCCCGCATGCGTGATTGATGGCTTAGCTGGCTTTGCTCGTGGGATTTGAGCTTTTGTAACAGGGGATTGGCGTGGGCATGGCAGATGGCGCAGGCCAGGGCATCGGCCGAGTCGGGAGCAGGCAAGCCATTAAGCGATAGCAAATGCTGAACCATTAATTGCACCTGTTCTTTTTTGGCGTGCCCGTTGCCCACTACGGCCTTCTTGATTTGCAGGGCCGTGTATTCGCTGACATTCAGATTGCTGTCTGCCAGTGCGCACATGGCGGCGCCGCGCGCCTGTCCCAGCAAAAGTGTGGATACCGGGTTGGTATTGACAAATACTTTTTCCAGCGCCGAGTCGTCAGGCCGGTGCGTCTGGATCACTTCACGAATATTATCCAGAATGGCCTTGAGGCGCTGGTAAAGGGGCAGTTCGGTGGGAACGAGGATCGTTCCGCTTGCCACATACTGAATACGCATACCGCTGGCCTCAATCACACCGAAACCGGTGCGTCGAAGGCCAGGGTCAATACCAAGTATGCGCATTGCGTGTATTAGTGACGGAAGTGACGGGTGCCAGTAAAGACCATGGCAATACCCTGTTCGTCGGCGGCGGCAATGACTTCATCGTCACGAATACTGCCTCCGGGCTGAATAATGCAATCGGCGCCAGCGGCAACAATCACATCCAGACCATCACGGAACGGGAAGAAAGCATCAGATGCGGCTGCGGAGTTCTTCAGTGACAGACCTGCGTTTTCCGCTTTGATGGAAGCGATGCGGGCAGAGTCGATACGGCTCATTTGGCCGGCGCCTACGCCCATGGTCATGCCATCGGCACAAAATACGATGGCGTTTGACTTGACGAATTTGGCGACGTTCCAGGCAAACAGCAGGTCTTGCATTTGCTGTTCGGTGGGTTGCTTCTTGGTCACTACTTTCAGGGTGCTGGTATCAAGCTCGAAGGCATCCGGGTCTTGGACCAGCCAGCCACCGCCCACGCGTTTGATGTCAAAATCGTTTTTACCATTGCCTATTGCCAGCTCAAGGACGCGGACATTTTTCTTGGCGGCCAGCAATTCCAGGGCTTCGGCCGTATAAGAAGGAGCCAGCAGGACTTCCATGAATTGTTCGCTGACGGCCTGTGCAGTGGCCAGATCGACTTGACGGTTAAAGGCAATAATGCCGCCAAAAGCGGATGTGGGGTCAGTCTTGAAAGCTTTCTGGTAAGCGGCAACGGCTGATTCGGCAACCGCAACACCGCAGGGATTGGCGTGCTTGACAATCACGCAGGCGGGTGCTTCGAAGGTGCGCACGCATTCCCAGGCTGCATCGGAGTCGGCAATATTGTTATAGGACAGTTCTTTGCCTTGCAACTGGCGATAGCGGCCCAGCAGGCCTTCAGGGGCATTGGGGTCAATGTAGAAGGCGGCAGACTGGTGCGGGTTTTCGCCGTAACGCAGTTCCTGGTGTTGCTGAACCTGTACGGTCAAGGTGGCAGGCCATTGTTTGCGGGCCGGTTCGGCTTCTTGAGCTGGTGCGGCATCGGCCAGGCTGGTCAGGTAGTTGGTGATGGCACCATCGTAGGACGCGGTATGGGCATACACCTTGCTGGCCAGTTTCAGGCGCAGGGCGTAAGAAGTTTGGCCGTTTGCATCAATTTCCTGCAAGACTTGATCGTAATCGGACGGGTCAATCACCACGGTCACGCCACCGGTTTCAGTACCATGGTTTTTAGCCGCAGCACGCAGCATGGCGGGGCCGCCAATGTCGATGTTTTCAATCGCGTCTGCAAAATTGCAGCCGGGTTTGGCAATGGTTTCACGGAAAGGATACAGATTGACCACCAGCAGATCGATAGGGGCAATGTTGTGTTCTTTCATGGTGTTCAGGTGGATGTCGTCATCGCGACGACCCAGCAGGCCTCCGTGAATCTTGGGATGCAGGGTTTTGACCCGGCCGTCAAGAATTTCAGGTGAACCGGTGTGTTCGGCAACTTCGGTAACGCTTAGTCCGGCCTGTTTCAGCAAGGCGGCGGTGCCACCGGTGGACAACAGTTTGATGCCACGCTGGGAAAGCGCTTGGGCAAATTCGACGATGCCGGTTTTGTCTGAAACCGAAAGTAAGGCAGTTGAAAGTTTCATATTAATTAGATTAAGTGATGTGTAATAAGTTTTTTACGCAGGGTATTGCGAGTGATGCCAAGCATTTCAGCGGCCCTGGATTGGTTGCTGTTGGCTTTTTGCATAACAACTTCAAGCAGCGGTTTTTCAACGCAACTGTTGACCATTTCCCAGAGATTGCTCGGGTTGCTGTCACCGAGTTCTTTGAAATACAGTTCTAGGTTGGTACGGACACACTCTTGAAGATTTTGAGTATTATTCATGGCGTAACGATATTAGTGGAATTATATTATTGGATATAAAAATACAAGGGTATTTTCAGTGCACCAGGCGGGTTGCCGGTTGCTGCCCTTGGCGGATAATCAATTGATCAAACCATTGCTCTACGGCCGTGTACTGATCATGACTATTGTCGATTCGGTTCATCCTGTCACAAAAAGAGGCTGCTTCAGGCAGTTTGTTGATGTACCAGGCGATATGCTTGCGGGCCGATCGAACCCCGGTATATTCACCATAGAAGGTGTAATGATGATGCAGGTGTTCAAGCAGGACGGCTTTCATGTGCCCGTACTCGGGCTTTGGCAGTAATTGGCCGGTATCAAGAAAATGATTGATTTCCTGGAATATCCAGGGGTTGCCCTGTGCGGCACGGCCAATCATGATGGCGTCTGCTTTGGTGTAGTCTAGTACGTATTTTGCCTTGTGGGGATCGGTGATATCCCCATTTGCAATAACGGGAATTGAAATTTCTGCTTTGACCTGGGCGATTGTATCGTATTCGGCCTGGCCCGTGTACAAATCGCACCGTGTGCGGCCATGCAGTGTTAAGGCGGCAATGCCCAGGTTTTCGGCAAGGCGGGCCACGCGCAAGGCGTTTTTGTTTTCCCGATCCCAGCCGGTTCTTGTTTTAAGGGTAACCGGTACATTGTACGGGGTACAGGCCTTAACGACACGCTCTATAATTTGGGCAACCAGGGGCTCATTGCGCAATAGCGCAGAACCCGAGGCAACACTACAGACCTTTTTGGCGGGGCAGCCCATGTTGATGTCGATAATGCGCGCGCCTTTCTGGATGTTGAAGACGGCGGCCTCTGCCATCATGTCAGGGTCTGCACCGGCAATCTGAACGGCGATGGGATCTATTTCGCCTTCATGGTCAAGGCGTCTTGAGGTTTTGACACTGTTCCAGAGTTTTGGGTTGCTGGCGGCCATTTCTGACACGGCATAACCGGCGCCCAGTCGCTTGCAAAGCTGGCGAAAAGGACGATCGGTCACCCCCGCCATGGGGGCGACAAAAACAGGATTGGGAAGGTGCCAGGGACCGATATGCATGCGTAGATTTTAACCAATTGGACTGTCGCTGAGTAAAAAATGAGCGATTTGCCTGAAAATTCAGTTTCTGAAACCCTGTAACAGATGCAGGGCCAGGGGTTGACGCAATGGCTTGAGAAGATCCATACCCAGCAGGCTTAAACCGCAGGCGTGTTCTACCAGTGGATTGCCGGTTGAAAAAATACGGGGTAAAAAATCAGTTAATTCACAGGTTAACCTGCGGTCAAATTGACGGCTGTTGGCAAATTTTTTCAGGAAAGGGCAGGCTTCTTGGTGGGTGTCAAGCATCCAGGGCTTAAGGCAATGCACCAGGGTGGCGACATCGCGAAGCCCCAGGTTCAGGCCTTGTCCGGCTACCGGGTGAAGGGTTTGGGCCGCATTGCCAAGTGTGGCGATATGCCCGTTAACCGTATTTTTGCTGGCGCTTAAATGAAGCGGGAACACCGCGCGTTTCTCTAGTACGGTTAGCAAACCCAGCCGCTCACCAAAATGCTCGGTAAGGGTTTGGGAAAAAGTGGCGTCATCGAGTTGAGCCAGTTCTTGAGCACGCGCTGGTGAGGCGCACCATACAATAGACTGGGCATCCTTGAAAATGGGGTGTGGCAAGACGGCCAGGGGGCCTTCGCGGGTAAAACGTTCCCAGGCCCAGCCCGGTTTGGGGAATTGGGCCTGCGCCGAGGTAATAAGTGCGTGCTGGTTATAGTCGCGATGGATGCCTTTGGGTTTAATACCATCACACTGGATCGCGATGCGGGTGCGCCAGGTTTTTTCGCCTTGCGTGACAACAACCGGGGCGTTGTTGTTTTCCTGGGTTGCACTGGCCAGGGCACCGCTTAGCACCGTGACGGGTAGCTGTTGTAACTGTTCTTGCAGTTTGCGGTATAAATCGGCATAGGCAACCACACTGCCCAGCATGGGGACATGGAAATCCTGGTTTGAAATAAGCGTGCGGCCCAGGCGGTTTTTTTGTGAGACATGGACAGTTTCTATGATAGCGCTGTGCGCTGGCCAAATGCGGTGTTTTTCAAGAAATACCTGGCTGCCGTAATTAAGGGCCAGAACCCGCGTGTCTTTGGCTGGGTCATGCCGCTTGTTGACGCCCTGGAAAAGGGCAATGCGCAAAGAACCCTGGCTGACAGAAGCCAATGTACAGGCTAGCGCACAGCCGGCCGGGCCTGCGCCCAGGATCGCAATATCAAAATCAAATTCTTTCATGATGGTTTATTTTAGCGCTTCTTTTGAGCTGTTCGGTGGCAATTGCATTTTTTCGCGCTTTTAACGATTATCCCGAAAAGGGGTCAACAACTATTACAATACGCTATCTGCATGATTATAATAGTTTAATTAATTTTTTTTCTGATCGGTTGGTTTATGAATCTGGACCTGATGCATTGGCTACAGCCATGGGAGTTTTCTCCCACCTTGGTCATCGTATTTCTTGTATGTGCTATTTTGTTCATGCGTGGAACTGCTGTGCATAAGGTTACCCGTACCCGAAAATGGCTGTTCTGGATCGGGCTTTTCATGATTTACCTGTCTTTGCATACGCATATCGACTACTACGCCGAACGCATGTTTTTCATCCATCGCATACAGCATGTGGTATTGCACCATTTGGGTCCGCTTATGGTTATGGCGGCCTATCCCGGTCAGGTCATGCGCGCGGGTTTGCCTTTGCCGGCAAGGGTTTGGCTAAAAAATTTCCGTCAAACCTTTCCCGGCCGCTTCATTGAAGGCCTCTTGACCAACAAGATTTTGGTGCCAATCCTGTTTATTATGCTGGTTTTGGTCTGGCTTGATCCCACCATTCAGTTTTATTCCATGCTCGATTGGAAACTGTATCGGCTCATGAACTGGTCGGTGGTTATTAGCGGGTTTATGTATTGGAATCTGGTGCTTGACCGTCGTCCCTCCCATCCGCCATTGCTGACGGCCAAAACAAGGTTGGGCCGCTTGGGGCAGTGGTGCGTCAAGAGCGGTTCGCCCGCCGTCATGTCACCGGGAGCCCGTGTGCTGTCCCCCGCCCTGACCATGTTGCCGCAAATGGTGGCTGGCGCTTATATTGCCTTTACCTCGGTTGATTTATATCCCCTGTTTGATCTTTGTGGCAGGGCATTGCCCATGAGCGCCTTGCAAGATCAAAGTATTGGTGGCCTGACCATGTGGATTCCAGCCGCCCTGGTAGAGTCCTTTGGTTTACTGGTGGCGTTGGCCAATATGATGCGGCTGTCGGCCAGCGGACGTCTGCGCTCTACGTTCAGGGGCAAGGAAGTAGGGCGCCTGCCTGTTGGCGTGGCCAAATCAGCGGGTTAGCAACGGCTGGAATCCGGTATTTAAAAACAGATACGGTAAAAACAGAGACGGGTAGTGGCAGCTGCAGCGCAGGCAGTTAGCTGCCCTGGCAGAAAAACTTCTCCAGCCGGTGTGGCAGCCATTCAAAGCTTGAGGGAAAAGGTCCGGTAGAAAACCCGGCATGGCCGCCTGTTTTGGGCTGGTGCAGGGTGACGTATGCGGAAACGTCCTTAATACCGGGTAACGAGGTTTCAGGAATGAAAGGGTCGTTTCTGGCATTCAATACCAGTGCAGGAATACGGATGTCTTTAAGGAATGGCTTGCTTGAACAACGGGTCCAGTAGTCAAGGGCCCCCTTAAAACCATGCACCGGGCCCGTATAGGCATCATCAAAATCAAACAGGGTTTTGGCCTGCAAGATTTTATGGATATTAATCGTATTGGGAAATTGCCGGTCTTTTTCCCGGATTTTCTTTTTCATGGTTTGCAGGAAATGGGGCGTATACACAAAACGGCCAAAAAATCCGGTGGCCAATTGCTGACCGGTGGCCAGCAGGTCCAGGGGCACGGATATACCCGCTACTGCCTGAAGCCAGCCCAGGCTTTCCTGTTGCTCTCCGGTGAATTTCAGCAAGGCATTGCCGCCCATTGAAATGCCGCAGGCATGCCAGTGGGCATTGGGCAGACGCTGGCGAACATGATTGAAAATGGTGTCGATATCGGCCGAGTCCCCTGAAAAATAGGAGCGGGGCAACTTGTTGGGTTCTCCTGAGCAGCCACGAAAATGGGCAACCGCAACGACCCAGTTTTTTTGCCGGAAATAATGGCAAATGGCACGGGCATAATGGCTTTGGCTGCTGCCTTCCAGGCCATGAAACAAGATCAGGGCAGGTTGTGTGCCCGGCAGGGGTGGGGGTGCAAGTGGCTCTTGCTGAAAAATAGTAGGTGCGGCAGGCTTGTCAATGTCTGGTGAAAGCGGGTGCAGGCCAGGAATATTCCAGTCTATATCAATGAAGTCATTGTCTGTCGTGGTGATTCTTTCACGTGCATAGACAATTTTTGGCCGAGGCACGAACCGCGCCGCAAAAATGGTTTGTGATTGTCCGTCGGGCAACCACTTCGGAGAAGGACAAGCACTAAGATCCAGTTGGGTATTCAAGGTTGACAGGTGTTGTAGGGGTTAATGTAGCAGCATACTGGTGGTGGGATGCAATTCGTCAAGGGCAGTATCGGGGGGAGCCAGGGATGCATGGTGCAAAATGAGATGCCAGCCGCCGAGATTTTTCTGGAAAATATTGGTGACATGACAAAGTAATTCTTTCTGGCCCATTGACGTGGCAAAATAATGCCTTTCGAGAATAGTATGAATAACGATCATGCCATGATGAAAAATAACCGGTATTTTTGCCTCGATGCTAAGCGGCCCCTTGGCAAGAATTTCTTTCCAGGAGGCCTGGATGGCCTGGGAGCCGACCAGGCGTTCACCATTGGGGTGGATGCAGACAATGTCTTCATCCTCAGCCCAGGTATGCATGAGTTTGTTCAGGTCAGCCTCACGCAGCGCCTCGTAAAAAGACTGCTCGACCTCGGAAGGGCTGGTAAAAACACTGCGTTTGAGGGTGTCGGATGTTTTAGTGCCCATGCACTTTTTCGCCTTCTTTCAGTTTGTAGTGAGTACCGCAATACGGGCAACTGACTTCACCGGTTTTGGTAACGTCAAGGAAAACACGTGGATGCAGGCTCCAGCGGGGGGCGTTGGGGCCGGGGCAATGTAAAGGCAGGTCTTGTGCAGTAACAATAATGGGTTCTTGTGTTGCTTGAGATGACATTTTTTTCCTTCTGGGCATGCAATAGCCGAAACATTAAATCTTTACAAATACAGGGCTTGGACGCAAACGCGGCTAAATAAGCCTGTTTCTGAATGAAACCTGATCTTATTTTAATGAAAACGTCCGTGCTTTGCTAGAATTCGGTCTACGGTTAATAATTTCAATCATTGTACAAGGAAGTCGTTTTGTCTGTGCAGTTATCAACGGGTGAAAAATCACTGCCCGCCCGGCTTTCAATAAAAAAACTGGCCTGGCTCATGGGCGGCAGGCATATTGCGCCTAATCTGTTCGCCTTGTCTGTCTGGGGGTTTGTGACAGGGGTCGCCATGGTTAATTATGGGCTTGCCGCCTGGCAGGCCGTGTTAATTTCTTTTTTGGTGTATGCCGGTTCCCTGCAGCTGACTGTGGCACCATTGATGGCCCTGAATGCGCCGCTGTGGGTGGTTTTTTTTGCGGCAATGATCGTTAACCTGCGATTTATTATTTTTGGCGCCAGTCTATATCCTTATTTCAGGCATTTTTCCGTTTTACGGCGGATGGTAGCCGGGTATTTTTTAACTGATGTCGGGTTTGTCCTGTTCATGAACCGCTTCCGTGCGCAGCGGCCTGGCCGGATAGGCATGTATTATGGCTACTATATGTCGGCGTCTGTCCTGTTATGGCTGGTATGGCAGGTGTCAACCGTTTTGGGTATTTATGTGGGCAGTTATATTCCCGGGGCCTGGTCGCTTGAATATGCGGGGGTGTTTACGTTGTTGGCCATTGTGATTCCCATGGTCCGGACCCATCCTATGCTGGTCACCGTTGTGGCGGCGGGGGCGGCTTCCTGGGTGGGGCAGCAGTTGCCTTTCAGGCTGGGTTTGTTTATGGCAATTGTGGTGGGCGTGGTGGCCGGTGTGCTGGCTGAAAAGTATGGTAAGCAGGGCAGGAAAACCAAAAAAGGCGGTGCAAAATGAGTGTTGAATACGTCTTGAAGGCAACCGCCCTGATGGTGTTGTGTGCTTTTATTACCCGGGTTGGTTACTTGCTGATTGGTGGTTATATCCCTTTGTCTGACAATGTAAAAAGCGGCTTGCGTTATGCGCCGGTGGCCGCTTTGGTTGCCATCATTGTGCCCAGCCTGCTACCCTGGGCCCAGGGCGAGATGCCTCGTGTGGGGCCCGAGTTGTTTGCGGGTCTTATTGCCGGATTGGCGTTTTTCCGCTTCCGCAGTATTCTGGTGTTAATTGCTGTTGGCATGGGTACTTTGTGGCTATTGCGCTGGGTTTTTTGATAAATTCGGCCATGACTTTCCTGAATTGGCTATTATGAGATGCCAGAGTAGTAAAATAGGCCGTTAATTGTTATTTTTTGCATATTATTGCAAGCACGAATATTTTATTTTATTGTTCAGGACCCAATGACGGATACCTCTAATGCCAATGCTGAAAGTGTGAAGTCTTTTAGTGAATTTGGTCTGCATCCAGACCTTTTAACCGCCATTTCAGCCAGTGGCTATACAGTTGCTACCCCTATTCAGACTCAGGCCATACCCGCTATTATCGATGGCCGTGATGTCATGGGGGCGGCCCAAACCGGAACCGGTAAAACCGCAGCCTTTACATTACCCCTGTTGCATCGTTTAATGCCCTATGCTAGCCATAGCACGTCGCCGGCCAGGCATCCGGTGCGCGCGCTTATTTTAGCCCCCACCCGTGAACTGGCCGATCAGGTGGCCGATAGTGTCAAGCGTTACAGCGAAAGTTGTCCCTTGCGTGTGGCCGTGGTGTTTGGCGGCGTAGATATCGCCGCCCAAAAAGAAGAGTTGCGCAAAGGATGCGAGCTGGTTATTGCCACACCAGGCCGTTTGCTAGACCATATAGAACAAAAAACCATCAATTTGTCCCAGGTTAACACCCTGGTTCTTGATGAAGCGGACAGAATGCTTGATATGGGCTTCTTGCCTGACCTGGAGCGTATCGTTAAACTGTTGCCAAAATCCAGGCAAAGCCTGCTGTTTTCCGCCACTTTTAGTGGGGAAATCAGAAAGCTGGCGCGCTCTTTCCTGAAGTCTCCCATTGAAATCAACGTAGCCCCTCAAAATGCCACGGCCGAAAACGTGACTCAGATCGCTTACCCGGTGTCTAACCATCAAAAGCAGGTAGCGGTATTGCATTTGCTTAAGTCGCGTAACCTTAGCCAGGTCATTATTTTTGTCAATACAAAAATTGGCGCCAGCCGCTTAACGCGTGAACTGGTCAAAGAAGGTATCAAGGCAGAATCCATTCATGGCGATAAATCACAGCTGGAACGCATCAAGGCACTGGACTCTTTCAAGTCGGGTGAAACCACCGTGCTGGTGGCTACCGATGTGGCGGCCCGCGGACTTGACGTGGCCGGTTTACCCTGCGTGATTAACGTAGACCTTCCGTTTAATCCTGAAGATTATGTGCATCGTATTGGCCGTACGGGTAGGGCGGGGGCTTCCGGTGAGGCCATTGCCCTGTATACCGATCACGAAGAAAAACTGCTTGAAGACATAGAAAAACTCATTAAGGTTAAAGTGCCGCGTGGTGCCCTGAATATCCCTGAGGCTGTCCAGAATCGCGCTCATACCAGTAGTGATTCGCGTAGTCGTGGTGGCAAAGGAGAACGCTTCAAGCGAACGTTCCCCGGTTCTCGGTCAGCACCCATCGACGATTTTTTCTTCAAGCCTTACGAGCCATCGGTAAAAGATCCGCAAAAAGAGGCCCTGCGACAGCAGCAGGAACAAAAATGGATAGAACACCAGGCGATTGCCAAGCAGCCGCAACTGGCTATTTTATTGGGCGGACGCCCCAAGAAAAATATTAAGTCTGCTGAATCAAACGACTGAACGAAGCCGGGCCGTTTGGCTGAACAGGGCTATCTGGGCGGATATTTTGCAATATTCGCTCCAGGTGGCTGATGTAGGGCAGCAGGGGACCAAAAAAATGATTCTTTCCTTCAATTTGAATCAATAGCGTCGGAAAGTTTTCGATATCAATATCATCAAGCAGCTCGGGCTCTTCTTCTATGTCCACCCAAACAAACAGGTGCTGGGGAAAGCGGTGACTTAATTCTGTCAATGCAGTAAAGTATTCTTTGCAGGTGTCGCACCATTGTGCGCAATAGCATGCAATAAGCCAGACATTGGGATTATGCAGTTTGTTAACGATCGTGGAAGCGTGTTGACTTGGATTTTTAATTAACATAATCAATAATAGTCTAAAAAAGGCAGGCAAACGTAAAAAATAACGCAGGCAAGGCCCCAGGTGCTTTTTTTCCGTTGCTGATTGGCTTATCATCATAAAACAATAATTGTTTTTAAGTCAAAATTTAACTACTGTGCATAATCAATAATGCTTTATCTGGTATTTGGGCCAAGCAGTCCAGAAGGTGAAAAACATGAGTAATAACTCGATAAGAAAAATAGGTTTGTTTATTGTTGGTGATGAAATCCTTTCCGGGCGTCGGGAAGACAAGCATTTGTCGAAAGTTATTTCGATGCTGTCCAACAGGGGCATGCAATTGTCATGGGCCCGTTTTTTGCCAGATGACCTTGATACGCTTGTGCAGGAATACAAACGCAGTTTCGCGTCTGGTGATATTGTATTTTCTTGTGGCGGCATTGGCGCCACCCCCGATGACAAAACCCGGGATGCCGTTGCTTTGGCGCTGGGTGTCGAACTGGAACTGCACCCTATTGCGGCCAAGCTGATTACCTCGCGTTTTCAGGAGCTGGCCAAACAAGGCCGTGGCAGCATAGACATGGGAACACCCGAAAACCAGCGTCGGCTGGCCATGGGCGTATTTCCGAACGGTGCTGAAATTGTACCCAATCCGTATAATAAAATTCCAGGGTTTTTTATTCAGGATCATACTTTTCTGCCCGGCTTTCCTGAAATGGCCTGGCCCATGATTGAATGGACGCTTGATCAGCGTTATGAACAATATCATCACCTCCAGCGTATTGAAGAACATTCCATTCTGGCCTACTCATTGCCAGAGTCCCGTATTACGTCGGCACTGGAATTTATTGAAATCAACTGGCCGGGTGTCAGGACATTCAGTCTGCCCACCGTGGCCAGGGATAATAACCCACCCTTTGTTGATCTGGGTGTGAAAGGATCATCACCTGCCGTGCAAGAGGCATTTTCCTATTTGAAAGGAGAAATCCTCAGAGCCGGGGGACGTTTCAGTGTCTAACACAGGCGGTGCTGCCCAGGAAGGGCTTATAAGAAGCGATGTGTGTCTGTTGGGAGATAAGCATAGCTTCTTTTCACATGATGGGATAAAATATATTGCATCGCAACATACAAAGTTATAAGCATGACTGCCAAGAGTCCAATCGTACCACCGGTCAAATCCTCTTCTTCTGAGATTACTATTCAGGTCCTTGAGCGGGCCATGAAATTACTTGATGTCCTGGCCGAGCAGGATGAGCCTGCTTCCCTGAAAGAGATCGCCGCCCTGTCCAATTTACACTCGTCAACGGCACACCGGATCCTGAATGATCTTGCCGCCGGACGATATGTAGACAGGGTTAATAACGGCATGTACCAGCTTGGCATGCGTTTGCTCGAATTGGGCTCCCTGGTCAAAGACCGGCTGAATGTCAGGGAAATTGCACATGAACATATGCATGCCTTGCATCGGCTTACCGGGCAAACCATCAATTTGTCTATCCAGCAGGGCGATGATATTGTTTACATAGACAGGGCCTGGAGCGAGCGCTCAGGGATGCAGGTGGTTCGGGCCATTGGTGGCCGTGCGCCATTGCACCTTACTTCGGTAGGCAAGCTTTTTCTGGCTGCCTCCGAACCCCGTAATGTGCGTGCTTATGCATTACGTACCGGGTTGGGTGGTACCACGGGTAATAGTCTTACAGATCTTGAACGTCTTGAAAAAGAGTTGACTTTTGTGCGTCGTCACGGTTATGCCAGAGACAACGAAGAACTTGAACTGGGCGTGCGTTGTATTTCAGCGGGGGTGTTTGACGATAGCGGCAAATTGGTTGCCGGCCTGTCCATTTCTTCCCCTTCAGAGCGGATGCGCGATGAATGGGTTGAGCTGCTCATTGATACCGCGGCCAAAATTTCGTCAGATTTGGGCTATGAGTTTCATAAAGAGAGTAATAAAATAAGCCGGTAAGCACAGCGTGACTGTACGAGGCTTGTCATCAAGGCTTAATAAAAAACAATTATATTTCAAATGGTTAGGTTTTTGTTTTTTTTTG
The DNA here is from genome assembly GCA_034006805.1 of Advenella sp. Taxonomy (GTDB): domain Bacteria; phylum Pseudomonadota; class Gammaproteobacteria; order Burkholderiales; family Burkholderiaceae_B; genus Advenella. The sequence goes on along the minus strand of JAVESC010000002.1, from coordinate 32,415 downwards.
TAATTATTTTGTGCGATGCACAAAAATAGCTTGACCGGAAACAGGAAAAACGTATAATTTGAATTGTGCGGTGCAATATAAATAGGTCGGCAGTAATTTCCTGAATATGATATTGCAACCGGCTGTTCAATTTATCATGTAGCAGCTTATTTACTACACAAACTTATTTATTTTTTACCTAGGACATCTCATGAGCGCAATTCCACAACAAATTTTAGATCGTCAAAAATCAGCCATCAACACTTTCGTTGCCGTACAAGGTTCAATCTTTGGTGGCTTCGAGAAACTGGTTGACCTGAATATGCAAGTCATTAAGGCTTCTTTGGGTGAGGCTGCCGAGCAATCCCAACAAGTTTCTGCATTAAAAGACCCACAAGAAGCGGTTGCTTTCGTTTCAGCCCTGGCTCAGCCTAACGCTGAAAAAGCCGTTGCATACACAAAAAATGTTTATGACATTTTCTCTAATCTTAGCAATGAGTTGATCAAACTGACAGAAACTCAAGTTTCCGAAGGCCAACAGCAAATTGCTGAAACCATCGATCAACTGGCTAAAAATGCACCTACCGGTTCTGAAAGTGCCGTTGCTTTGCTGAAGTCTTCCCTGGCAACCGCCAACACGGCTTATGACTCTTTGAACAAAGCTGCCAAACAAGCCGTTGAAGTTGCCGAAGGTAATCTGGCTGCAGCTACCAGTGCCACTATTAAGGCAACCGAATCAGCGACTGCAGCCACAACTGCAGCGGCTAACAATGTAGCCAATGCCTCTAAAACCGCTACTCGCCGTAACTAATCGGTTTTAGCCCGGTAATAAAAAAAGCCCCTTAGGGGCTTTTTTTATTGTTGAAATAGGTTTTTCCCGTGTTCGTATTTTTAACGTGGCGCCAGGAAAACCGGTTTATTTGCGCATAAAAGCGTCGCAATTTCTAAGCGAATCCACACAATCGGCAATAAGTTTGGGGCCTTGGTAAATAAGGCCGGTGTACAGTTGTACGGCATTGGCACCGGCATTAATTTTTTCAAGTGCCTGCTTGCCCGAGTTAATACCGCCCACGCCAATAATTGTAAAATCTTCGCCCATTTCTTTTCTGAGCGATTCAATAACCTTAAGTGACAGTTCATGAACCGGAGGGCCCGACAGGCCACCACTTTCTTCGCTGTGTTTAAGGCCCTGAACGGCGTTGCGCGAAAGTGTGGTATTGGTGGCAATAACGCCATCAATCTCGAAGCGCGGCAAAATATGGGCAATAGCCTGGATTTGTTCGGCCTCAAGATCGGGGGCAATTTTGACAACAACCGGTACCCGGCGACCGTAACGGTCGGCCAATTCTTTGCGTTTGTCGGCAATTTGCCGCAATAAATCACTTAACTCGTCGCCACCCTGCAATGCACGCAGGTTTTTGGTGTTGGGTGAAGAAATATTAATGGTGACATAATCGGCAAAAGGGTAAACGCCTTCAAGGCCGATCAGGTAGTCACTGGCTGCATTTTCAATGGGGGTGTCGGCATTTTTTCCGATATTCAGGCCAAGAACCCCTCTTTTTTCGCGCCATTCGCTGTTTTGGATATTTTGCAGGAACGTATCCAGCCCATGATTGTTAAAGCCCATGCGGTTAATCAGGGAGTCTGCCTGGGGCAGGCGAAACATGCGGGGCTTGGGATTACCCGGCTGGGCGCGGGGGGTGACCGTGCCTACTTCAATAAAGCCAAAACCAAGCTGGCCCAGGGCATCAATGCATTCCCCGTTTTTATCCAGTCCGGCTGCCAGCCCTATAGGGTTGCGTAGTGGCAGGCCCATTAAGGTGGTAGGAAGCAGGGTGCGGTTGCCTTTTAGCAATTCGCGGGTAATCTTGCACTGGTGGGCTTTTTGCAATGATTTTAATGTCATTTCATGAGCGGTTTCGGCATCTAGTGAAAAGAGCAGCGGGCGAACAAATGGATAAAGTTTGAATGTATTGAACATGGCGATGAGAAAAAATGGAATTTGCCCATTTTAATGCTTATTTTTATTTAAAACTATGCTTGCTCGGGAATATAGTCAATCCATTGTTGATTGATATATTGCTGAATGGGACGAAACTGTGTTTTATAGGACATTTTAGGGCTTTCCTGGATCCAGTATCCCAGATATAACCAGGGCAGGCCAAGCTGTCGGCATTGTTCTATCTGCCATAAAATGCCATAGGTGCCCAGGCTGCCGGGGTAGTCGGGATCATAAAAGGTATAAACGGAAGACAGGCCGTCATCACTAATATCAATAATTGAAACAATGCGCAGGACACCATCGGCCGAACGGAATTCGACCAGTTCAGTGTTGACGTGGCTGCTTAGCAGGAATTGCTCATATTGTTCGCGACCCTGGTCGTCCATGCCTCCGCCAGGGTGGCGCTGATGCTGGTAACGGGTATACAGAAGAAAATGCTCATCGCACCACTGCGTGGGTACTTTGTGGGCAGATAGGTCACGATGGCGCTTCATGGTGCGTTTTTGGCTGGCGTTGGGTTTGAAAGCGACCGTATTAATACGAACCGATATGCAAGCCTGGCAATGATCACACTGAGGCTGATAAGTGAATAGGCCGCTACGACGAAAACCGGTTCTTAACAAGCTGGCATAGGCGTTGGCATTAACCAGATGACCCGGTGCAACCACCCGGGAACGGGCTGTCCTGCCTTCAAGATAACTGCAAGGGTAGGAGGCTGTTAAGTAGTAATGTAATATGTGCAGGTTGGGGTCATGAATCTCGCTCATGGGTTAAATATACCCAAATAACCACGCCGGATTCAATAGATATGACCATTTGAGCATAATATTCCGGCTTGCCAGGGGGGTGGGGTTTGGGAAATGGTTTTTTTCAGGTGTTCCATAAATGCCTGGCGTGAAACAGGTGCCGCACCAAGACTGCCCAGGTGTCTGGTTTCCTGCTGGCAGTCTATCCATTCAATACCATGGAGTGCCAGAAATCGAACCGCATAGGCCAGTGCAATCTTGGAGCTGTCGCTCACATTGGAAAACATGGATTCACCATAAAACATCTTTCCGATTGAAACACCATAAAGACCACCAGTCAGCTTGCCATCAATCCAGGTTTCAAGGCTGTGGGCCAGCCCAATGTCGTGAAGATTTGCGTAAGCGTTAATAATTTCCTGGCTGATCCAGGTGCCTGTCTGGTTGTTTCTGGGGGCTGCGCAGGCCTGGATCACCTGGATAAAGGCGGTATCCACCTTGATTTGAATGGCTGGATTTGGGCCGCTTTCCTGTTTGGCAATTTGCCTGAGCTTTTTTTTCAGACTGTGCGAGATAACAAAATCGTTGCATTTAAGCACCATGCGTTTGGAAGGCGTCCACCACAGAATAGGCTGAGGTTCGGAATACCAGGGGAAAATGCCCTGGTGATAGGCGCTAATCATGCGGCAGGTGGATAAATCTCCGCCATATGCCAGCAGTCCGTCGGGTTCGTCAAGAGCAAATTCGGGTGCAGGGAACGGAGTTTGCAGGTCAAGCCAGGGAAGCGTCATTGCTTAGGATAAAGAAAGGTAGTGGGTGGTGAAAACCCCGCGCTCCTTGTCTTCAATATAACGTTTGAGCGTTTGGGTAACGGTTCGGAAGGACAGTTCATCCCAGGGTATTTCATCAATGCCAAAATAACGGGCTTCCAGACTCTCGGGGCCGGGATCTAGTTTTGGACTATTGGCATCGGCCAGGAAATACATATGTACCTGATTGACGCCTGCGACATCTATGACGGTAAAAAGTTGTTTAAGTGTGATGTCTGCACCGGCTTCTTCCGTGGTTTCACGCACAGCGCCCAGGCTGCTGGTTTCGCTAAGTTCCATAAAGCCAGCGGGTAATGTCCATTTGTCGTAACGAGGTTCGATGGCACGGCGGCAGAGCAGGATTTTATCTTCCCAGACCGGAATGGTACCCACCACAACCAGTGGGTTTTTATAATGGATGGCACCGCAGTTATCGCAAATATCACGCACACGGTTGTCATCGGGTGGGATTTTACGGGAAAGAACAGAGCCGCATTGTGTGCAAAATCGTTGCTCAACCGGTGCCGGAAAATAAAAAGAAGATTCGTGATAAGTCATAAATTACGGGTAATTCGTGTATACATACAATAATACATGGATTATTGCTTAAGTTGGCAATGGCTGCTTAAAAATTACTCTGCCATGGGCCAGGCAATAAAATGCATTTTCTCTGGGATCAGCTTGCTGTCAATTTGTTCCAAGGGGGCACTGTATTCGGGGTGTTGCCGATAACTAACGTCCAGTTGCCGGCCTTGCCCAAGTTCAAGCAGGTGTTTTTCTGACAGGCTATCTTGCTTGCCATTAGGGTCATTGGGGTGGCCAATTGAAAAGCAGTCAATAACCTGGGGGGTATCCCGTCCGCAAATAATTGCTGCACCAAGATTGGTTTGTGCATACAGAAAGCCTTGTTCATCCAGATACCACGCGTGTATGGTTTGTACCGTCTGGAGGGTATGGGTGTCAAGCGTGAAGCCGTCTTCGGCCAGGTGTAACACATAGGGTGCATGCTCAAGGCAGACATAAACACGCTGCGGCCCATTCTGGAAAAACCATTCGCCTTTTTTAGTGGCGACATAATTGCGGTTGATGAAATGGTTGATTTGGGGGCTGCCAATAGACTCCCCCGGCTTGCCAGGCTGATATGAGCCGGCAGGGTGAAGTTTCCACTTTCCGTTCAGCTCAAGGGATAACCAGCCATATACGGCAGGCACATCCGGCCATTTTTTGATGGCATCCAATACGTTTTTATCCATCGTTGTTCCTTTCGCGTTTTGTTGTTGCAGGCAACATGGTGGGTATATTGTAGCCTTGTTGTACAGGTTCCGGTAAGTGGCCAAAAGCGGAGGTATTAATTAAAAGGACTGAATGCCCGATTAACAGGAATCAGTCCTTGAAATGGTTAGGAAATAAAGTTTTATGCCTGCAGGCAGGGAGCATAAAATTGTGATGCGGTCATGAAGAAAACGCCGATGTTGTCGGCGCAAAAAACATACTGCCGCGGGGGACACCGCGTTGCAGCCTGTGGGGAGGATGCCAATGTTGATTATTGCGCGGCTCTTTCGATAGCCTGGCCCCCTGCGGAAATGTCTTCACCCAGTCCCTTGACGGTATTGCAACCGGTAAGGGCAAACAAAGAGATAAGTGCTGTTATTAAATAATTTTTGAATTTCATAGTGCAATCCTTGTTTCGTTTTATGAATCGCAATAAGGATAGCCGATTTACCAGAAAAAAACATTTGCCAAGGCAGGGTTTGAGGCATTATGACGACATAAAACCACCATTTGCAGATATTTAATCTACAGGTAGGCTGCCTGCATAAAGCATAGCGCGGGTCTGGTCAAGAAAACCGCTAAAGAAAATTCAGATCCTGTTTTGCTTTTTCAGCTTATCTAGCGCGGGCCGGCACATTTCTACGGCACGGCGGCCTTCCTCAATGGCTTCTGCGGCACGGTGAAAGTCCAATAAGCCCAAATGAGCCAGTTGCGGAGAAATAATAATATGAGGTGGTTCTCCGGCCATCCGGCTGCGGGTAATTTGCGCCTGCATGATATTCAGGCTGGAAGCAATGACATCCAGTAAAGACGGGGTTTTCATTTGCGCGGTGGTTTCTTCGGGGAGGTTGCCTGGCATGCCAAAATTTTGCTGGATCTTGCGAAGCCATTCGGTGGCATTGCTGCCAAAAGAAAATGCGGGTTCGGGCGGGTTGTAAAAATGTCGGCCAACCAGGTCCGAGTTCAAGTCTACGGCAATCAGTAAGTCGGCGCCCATGGCGCGTGCCAGGGAAACCGGTACCGGATTAACCAGGCCACCATCGACCAGGATATCCTGATCCTGTATAACGGGGGTGAACAAGCCGGGCAGGGCAATAGAGGCCCTGACGGCATCGACCGTAGATCCTTCGCGCATCCAGATTTCATTGCCGGTGGTTAGCGAAGTGGCCACCGAGCCAAAGGGCAGCGTGAGTTCCTCTATGTTTCTGTCCATGAAGTGGCTTTTGAAAAAATTCATGAGCTTTTCGCCTTTCAGGACCCCGCCGTTCAGGCGGATATCCATGAAAGAAAGCACATTGCTGATGCTCAGCCCCAAGACCCATTTTCTGAAAACCTCTATTTCACCTGCGGCATAGGCGGCACCAACCAGGGCACCAATAGAAGTCCCGCAAATAATGTCCGGTTTTATACCCGCCTCTTCCAGCGCCTGTATGACCCCGATATGTGACCATCCCCGCGCGGACCCGCTTCCCAGGATGAGACCGATTTTTTGTTTTCTGTGGGCAGTGCGGGAGGTTAGCATGTGGTGAATGAGGGCAGTTTGTTGTAAATATAGAATATTATCATCGAGTTCTTATGTTTTATTTATATATATTTATGAAATTTAGTAATATGGAGTTTTATGTTTCGATATGTATGCATGAAAAATCTGCCAGATGCTCAAATACTTGTAAAGCAATCAGCACGGGATTTTTCAGGTCATATCGTTCCTGTTATATTTACTAGAACTGGGGTCAATCTTGTCGCATACCGAAACCGCTTCATTGGAAGACAACATGCCTGTTTTGTCCCTGCGCCAGCAACGCGGGAATATTGCCCGGCTTACCGTGGCGCAGGCCCTGGCGGGTGCCAATTCAGTGGTTGTTTATGCCACCGGCTCAATTGTTGGCAATATACTGGCGCCCGATAAATCTCTGGCAACCCTGCCCATTACTGTATTTGTCGTAGGGATGGCCGCCTGTATCCTGCCTATGGGTGTTATTGCCCGTCGTTATGGGCGTCGCATGGCTTTTCTGGCGGGTACGGGGTGCGGTGTGCTGGTGGGCTTGCTGTCAGCGCTGGCAGTGGTGCTGGGCTCGTTCTGGCTGTTTTGCCTGGCGACATTTTTTGGCGGTGCCTATGCGGCAGTGGTGCTCTCTTTTCGCTTTGCCGCCGCCGATGGTGTAGAACCAAAAATGCGGGCCCGGTCTCTTTCTTTTGTCATGGGCGGTGGCGTGGCGGCCGGTGTTATTGGGCCGCAACTGGTTACTTATACCATGGACTTGTGGCAGCCCTTTACGTTTGCGATTACTTATATCGTGCAGGCAGCAGTGGCCGCCTTGTCTGCGGTGGTATTGTTTGGCGTACGTTTACCCCAGCCGTCAGCCAAAAAAGTGGCAGGTGGGCGACCACTTTCCTTCATTGTGCGCCAACCGCGCTTTATTACCGCGATTATTTGTGCCGCAGTGTCTTACATGCTCATGAATTTCATCATGACATCGGCGCCATTGGCCATGCAAATGTGTGGTCATACCCAGGATGCGGCTAATCTGGGTATGCAGTGGCATGTTATTGCCATGTACTTACCCAGTTTTTTTACCGGGCGTTTAATAACGCGCTTTGGCGCCGGACGTGTGGTAACGGCCGGTTTGTTAATGATTGCCATGTCGGTAATGACCGGTTTGGCGGGCATCGATGTTGCGCATTTCTGGTTGAGCCTGATTTTACTGGGTGTTGGCTGGAACTTTGGTTTCGTGGGGGCATCAGCCATGGTGCTGGAATGCCACCGGCCAGAAGAAGCCACACGGGTGCAATCGTTTAATGATTTTATCGTCTTTGGCACCATGGCCGTCGGCTCATTCGCTTCGGGTACTTTGCTGGTTTCTTATGGTTGGGACATGGTGCTTTGGGTTTCATTTGCACCGTTAATCCTGGCCGTGCTGGTGCTGTCTATGACTGCGGTTTTTAATCAGGCATCTTCTATTGATCGGGTTTAATAGGCCAATAGACACGGCATGAATGGGTTTTCCCGGGGGCGGGACTTGTGCTGCCTGCTGTGCGCTTACAATACCGGGCTAAGTATAGCCATGACATTATTGCGTAGCTGATAGGGCAAGCTCCATGCATCCACATCGGCTTGGCTAACCGGGTTGGATTGTGCGATATATTCTTCTTGTCTGCGGCAGATGGCCTGTGTCAAGTCTTTATCATGAAGCAGGATATTGTTCTCGAAGTTCAGTTCAAAACTGCGCCGGTCCATGTTTGCCGAGCCAATTAAGGTTATTTCGCCATCAACAGTTAGTGTTTTTGCGTGTAGCAAGCCACCCGTGTATTCATGAATGTGAACGCCCGCTTCCAGTAATTCCTGATAATGGCTTCGGCTTGCCGCGCCTACAAACCAGCTGTCATTACGGGCGGGCAAGACAAGGCTGGTTGCCACTCCCCTGCGGGCGCTGCTGCAAAGCGCGGCCTGCATGAAATCATCGGGCACGTAATAGGGGGTGGTAATAACCAGCTGCTTGCTGGCGCTGAACATTAATGTTGCAAAAAGCGCTGGCATGGCGGAATAATGATTCTCGGGGCCGGTCCCGATCACCTGGGCCAGAAACCCCGGTTCCGCTGGCGTCATGGGGTGTTGCGCCAGTTCACGGCAATCCTCATTGGTGCAAGTTAGCCAATCGCTCAGGAAAAGCTGCTGGTTTTGCCGGACAATGGGGCCTTCCAGGCGAATTACCGCATCAACCCAAGGGGCGTATTTAGCTTTGACGGCAAATTCAGGGTCGGCGCAGTTCTGGCTGCCGCAATACGTTATCCGATTGTCAATGACAACAATTTTTCGGTGATTGCGAATGTCAACGCGTCCTTTCAGGATGCGGGTTATAAGGTTGCCAATGGGCTGGGCACGCGCCAGTTGCACGCCTGCATTGCTCATTGCCATCCAGTGTTCACTGCGAATAAAGTTGCGTGAGCCCAGATCGTCAACAATCGCGCGGCAGGTAACACCGCGTTGGGCTGCCCGTATTAGGGCATCAACTACCTTAAGCCCGTTAGTGTCGGCCAGCCAGATGTAGAACAGAAGATGTACGTGTTCCCGAGCAGCATCAATATCCGAGACGATGGCATTAATGGTGGCATTCGAGTTCTCTAGCAAATACCCGGTATTGCCGCCAACCGGGTTAAAGCCGCTGATTGATTTACCCATTGAAAACCCAGCCGAGCTGATGGTCGGGATATTATCGCTTGGCGTTTGCTTGAAAAAAGCGGGCAAGGCATTGTCAGAAGGCCTTTGGCGAACCAGCCCCTTGTTGGGCCGGACTTCTCCGAGCATCAGATAGGTTAATGCGCCAACGTAGGGCAGGGCCATGATGAAAAGGATCCAGGCAACGCGTGATGCCGGATCGCGATGAGGCCTGAGCAAGACGCGAACCGATAGTCCCGTAATGATAAGGAAGTGAATAATCAACCACATGAAATTATCCCATTACTGGTATTGCTGGATGTATGGCGCGACCATTATCAGGAGATTTCAACGTCATGTTGATCGCTTGCAAACAGGTAAAAAAAAACCAGACCGAAGTCTGGATTTTTTGAAATTTGGAGCGGGAGACGAGTCTCGAACTCGCGACCTCAACCTTGGCAAGGTTGCGCTCTACCAACTGAGCTACTCCCGCATATTAAAAGTCTTTGACTGGAGGCGCAGAGCGGAGTCGAACCGCTCTGGACGGATTTGCAATCCGCTGCATAACCGCTTTGCTACTGCGCCTTTTAGTGCATGCAACTGATTGGATCGGATATTGCAATCGTTGTCATTCAGTGCTTAAGACTTAATAAGAAAATAAGTATAGCATCGTTAATGTGAAATGTTGCTTGTTTCCAATAAAACAATAATTAAATGTCATTAAAGTGCGTTTTTTTTATTTTTTTGTTGTTAAATGGCATCAATTTTGATGCGGGTGTATTCCTTTATGTATCCGGCGACCAGGGTGCTGGCGTGTGTGGTTAACTGGGCAATTACCCCCTTCTTTGATGTAACGCATTGTTTTGTAAAGTATTTTTTACTAAACTTAAGGGTATACTTCATACATAGTAATGTATATGGGAAGGGGCGGATGCCGGATGCCGGATGCCGGATGCCGGATGCCGGATGCCGGGTTACGTGGTGTTAATAATAAAAACTCACGCCCTTTAATGATATTAATTTTTCTACACTTATGGAGACACTCATGGTTAGTAATACTAAAGCATCAACCCATTCAGGCAATCAGTTCCCGCAGGATTTGTTCAGTGCAAATCTGGAATTATCCCAACAAATGGGAAAGTTGTTCCAAGAGAATAATCAGCGCTGGAGCGAATTTATTGCCAGGGCTTTTGGTGAGGGCAGAGAGAATATGGAAAAGCTGCTTCAGGCAAACAATGGCAATGGGCAGTTACAGGGTCAAACGCTTAATGATTTAATGGAGGGTTTGTCGCAATGTGCGAATTGCAATCGTGCTTTGGCACAGCAGGCCCTTGAAAACCAGAAGTTGTTCATGTCTGGCTTGACGGGAATATTACAACAGTGGCAACAGCAGTCTGCAGGACTGGCGGGAAATGCAAATGCCATGCCTTGGAATAATATGTTTACCGACATGATCAAGCAGATGAATGCCAGTTTTTTGCCGTTAAATGGCAATCAAAATGAAAAAGAAGAAAATAAGGTTAAATAAGCAGCCTGGAAAGCGGGCTGAATATTATTATTCCAGGTTCGGCCTTGTATAGCTGCAACGGGTGGTAAGTGTGGCCAACCCAGTATGTGGTAGAAACAAAAAAAGGACCGTAAGGTCCTTTTTTTGTATATTTGCAGGCGTAACCTGCAAATTAAAATATTGGAGCGGGAGACGAGTCTCGAACTCGCGACCTCAACCTTGGCAAGGTTGCGCTCTACCAACTGAGCTACTCCCGCATTTATCACCGTTTAGAACGTGTTCTAATTAAGTGAAGTTTTAAATTATAAGCAATCTTTTTTCGTTTTGCAAGCTTTTTTATTTACCTGCTTTTTGAAATAAGCAAGAAGTGCTTAAGAAAGAAGAAATAATAGCATTTATTTCTTTATAATGTCAAAAAAACATTATTTGAATAGTTGGAAATATGGATTTTATACAACAGAAAGACTTGAGCCTTTTGAATACCCTGGGTTTGAAATCGTTTGCAAAAAACTACATAAGTCTTTGTAATGAAAAAGATTTAAGCCTTTTTTTGGGGGTGTTGAAGCCAGGGGTTCCCTACTTTGTTCTGGGGGGGGGGAGTAATGTTGTATTAAGTGAACAAATTGATCAAATCGTTGTTCATAACCAACTTAAAGGCATTAATCTTGTACAGGAAACCAATGCGGACTGGCTGGTTGAAGCCGCCGCGGGTGAAGTTTGGCATGATTTTGTGGTGTATTGCACACGACAAGGCTGGTATGGCCTTGAAAATCTGGCGCTCATACCCGGTACGGTTGGTGCTGCACCCGTGCAAAATATTGGTGCCTATGGGGTAGAGCTGAAAGACCGTCTGGATTCTGTAGTGGCCTATGATCCCTATACGCAAACAGAACGTGTTTTCAATAACGAGCAATGTCGTTTTGCTTATCGTGACAGTCTCTTCAAGCATGAAGAAGGAAAAGGGCTGATCATCACGGCTGTGCGGTTTCGTTTGCCCAGGCAATGGACGCCGGTGTTGTCGTATCCCGATCTTCAGCAATATGAAAGTTTACGGCCTGGGCTGACGGCACAAACCATTCTTGAGGCCGTGTGCGATATACGCCGACGTAAGCTGCCCGATCCAAAAGTAACGGGTAATGCGGGCAGTTTCTTTAAAAACCCGGTTATTCCAGCGCAGCAATATTGGCAGTTGAAACAACAATTCCCGGATATGGTTGCCTATGAGCAGCCTAACGACTGTTATAAACTGGCTGCGGGCTGGATGATAGACCATTGTGGCTGGAAAGGGCGACAATTGGGTAATGCTGGCGTGCATGCAAGGCAGGCTTTGGTGATTGTGAATACCGGCAAAGCCTGCGCGGCCGATATTACCGCCATCGCAAAGGCAATTGCCAATGATGTCATGAATAAATTTGGTGTTTTGTTAGTGCCGGAGCCGGTTTTTGTGGGTGCCGGGTACTAAAACGCCAGCCTGAAGGCAGCGGCAGTGCTTACTTATGGGGCGTAAAGACGGCCACCGCTAACCTATCGGTCTAGCGGCGGAGTAGGCCGGCTTTTAACGGCTGAGGGTAAAAACTGGGTTTAGCCCTGAATCACATCTTGCATGTTGAACAGGCCGGTGTCGTGTTTTTGCAGGAACAGGGCGGCTTTCAGGCTGCCTTGGGCATACGTGGCGCGACTGGAGGATTTATGCGTAATTTCAATGCGCTCACCGGTGCCACAAAACATAACGGTATGATCACCAATAATGTCACCGCCGCGCACGACTGAAAAGCCAATTTTTCCATCTTCGCGTGCTCCGGTGTGACCGTGGCGGGCCCAGTCGGCAATATCGTCCAGGTTTTTGCCCCAGGTTTGGGCAATCACTTCACCCATTTTTAATGCGGTACCCGAAGGGGCGTCTACCTTGTGCTTGTGATGGGCTTCGTAAACTTCTACATCGTAGCCGGTATTGAGCAGTTGTGCGGCCAGCTCAAGTAAACGCAAGGTAGCGTTTACGCCAATACTCATGTTGGGAGCAAAAACAACGGCGGTTTCTTTGGCGGCGGCCTTTATGGCCTGAATGCCGGCGGCATCAAAACCGGTAGTGCCAATAACGGCTTTGGTTTTGTACTGGCTGCAAGCCTGCAGGTGTTTCAGGGTGCCTTCGGGGCGGGTAAAATCAATTAAGCAATCGCTGTTTTGCAGGGCCGCCAAGTCGTCGGTAATGATAACGCCGGTTGGCTTACCCAAAAAAGCACCCGCATCGGTGCCCAGGTGTTGGCTACCCGAATGATCAAGGGCAACGGCCAGTTCAAGTTCGGGGTGTTCAAGAACCGCTTCAATGAGCATGCGGCCCATGCGGCCGCTGGCTCCGGAAATAGCTATACGCATCTAAATAACCTTTGGTTTTGATAATTATTGATGGCTGCCAAGAATAATTTACTCTGCAGTGGGCGTATCCACAGAACGGGCAGCCGCTTTTTCTTCATAGGGCTGGAAATTAGGCTGTTTGTCGCCTTCCCAGCGATCCAGAACGCCATTAACGAACCAGACTGAAAAATTGCGTGTGACCGGTTCACCATAACCGGGTTGGTAGTGGTAGGGGTAATCCCAGCGGTCTGGACGGAAAATGTCGGTCAGGGTGGGTGAGCCCAGGGCGTAACGAACCTGATCGGGGGTCATGCCTTTTTGTAATAGTGCCACGTTTTCTTCTGTAATCCAGTTGCCTTGTTGTACGGGATTAATATAAGGAAACCCCCATTTCCCTGATGAGCAGCCGGTTAGTGCAGTAAGTGCAAGGGCAGAGACAAACAGTCCTTTACGAAGACGTAGGAAAAGTGCAGTATTATTCATGACTTGGGTGAATATCCTATGAAAATTTGGACATTTAAAAGTGTTATGATAATAGTTCTGGGCAATAATGGGATTGATTGCACTGAAATATTTGGAAATTTATTCAATAAGCGCTTTTTTTGTAGCTAAATTTGACTATGATGCTGAGTCAGCATGATTTAGTGTGGGTGATATGAACGATCAAATCAACGATCAGACCGAATTGAAAAACATGGGCCTTAAGGCAACTTTTCCACGCCTTAAGATTTTGGATATATTCCGTAAATCAGAAGCACGTCACTTAAGTGCAGAAGACGTTTACCGTTTATTGATTGGTGAAAATGTCGATATTGGTCTTGCTACCGTTTATCGTGTGCTTACCCAGTTTGAGCAAGCCGGCATTTTAACGCGCAGCCAGTTCGACAACGGCAAGGCTGTCTTCGAGCTTGACGACGGCGATCATCACGACCATCTGGTGTGTTCCGTTTGCGGAAAAGTAGACGAGTTTACTGATCCTGAAATTGAAAAACGGCAATACAAAATTGCTAAAGATTACAATTTTAATCTTGAAAGTCACTCAATGGTTTTGTATGGCACTTGCGCAGAATGTGATGCCAGGCACCCCTCCAAAAACCACTTGAAATAACACCTTCTTTCCCCTTGCAATAGGGGGGATCACGCCTGAATATTCAGCATTTCCCTTGCATGATCACGGGTGGTTTCGGTAATTTTGACGCCACCCAGCATGCGGGCAACTTCATTGATTCTTTCCTGTTCATCCAGTAAAACGATTTCCGAATGCGTCGTTTTGTTTTTCTGGCTTTTCTGAACCTGAAAGTGTTGTTGGGCGCAGGCAGCCACCTGTGGCAGGTGCGTCACGCACAATACTTGATGACGGCTGCCCAGCTCACGTAGCAGTTTTCCAACCACTTCGGCCACTGCACCGCCAATACCGGTATCCACTTCATCAAAGATCAGGGTAGGTACCCTGCCTGCCTTGTTGGCCATGACCGACAAAGCCAGCGAGATGCGGGCCAGTTCTCCGCCTGATGCCACTTTTGCCAAAGGACGCGGTGTTGTGCCGGCATGACCGGCCACATTAAATTCAACCTGTTCAAGGCCATGCGGACCGGGGTCGGACTGTTGCAGCTGGATCTCGAAGGTGCCGCCTTCCATGGCCAGGGTTTGCATGGCCTGAGTGACTTCTTTGCCAAGCGTGGCGGCGGTTTTTTTACGTGCCTTTGACAGCATTTGGGCTGTTTCCATATAGGCGGACTTGTTTTGCGCGATGCTTTTTTCCAGCGCTTCAAGATTGCTGATTTTATTGAAATGGGCCAGATTGGCGTCAAGCTCTTGCTGAAGGTCGTAAAGCTGTTCGGGTTCTATCCTGAATTTGTGGGCCGTATCAAAAATATTGCGCATGCGGGTTTCCAGTTCGGCCAGGCGCAGGGGGTCAAGGTCTACCTTGTCAAGGTAACTGTTCAGGTCAGAGGCCGCTTCGGCGCAGGCAATCCGGGCCGACTCAAGGGCATCGTAAATGCCCTGCAGGGCAGGATCGTTTTTCAGTAATTGGGCAATGCGCTGGGTGGCACCGTTCAGCTCGGAAAGCAGTGACTGCTCTTCGCCATCCAGTGCGCTCAGGGTTTGTGATGCACCTTCGAGCAATGAAGAGGCATGTGCCAGGCGGTTATGTTCGGTGCTAACGGTTTCCCACTCATTTTTGCCCAGTTGCAATTTGGCAATTTCTTGCAATTGCCATTCCAGGCGTTCGCGCTCAAGATTTTGCTGGGCCGCGTTTTCTTGTGACTGCCTGTACTGGCGAATGTCGTTTTGCCATTGTTTCCATTGCTGCGACAGGGTTTGCAGCAGGCTGGTATTGTTGGCGTGGGCGTCAAGCATTTCGCGCTGGGCACTGTTTTTAAGCAGGCTTTGGTGGGCGTGCTGGCCATGAATGTCAACCAGATGCTGGCCCAGGGTACGCAATTGGGCAAGATTGGCGGGAACGCCATTGATAAAAGCCCGGCTTTTGCCCGAGCGGTCAAGCACCCGGCGCAGTACCAGCTCATTGTCGTCCATTTCCTGCTCTTGCAGCCAGTCACGCAGGGTTTCAGGGCAGTTAAAAATTGCGCTGATGTCGGTTTTATCGGCGCCTTCACGGATGGAATGGGTTTCGGCCCTGCCGCCAAGCGCCAGAGCCAGTGCATCAATCAGGATGGATTTACCGGCACCGGTTTCGCCGGAAAAAACCGTAAACCCTTCTTCAAAATACAGATCAACCTGATCAACAATAACGAAATCGCGAATATGTAATGAATGCAGCATGAGTGAGTTTAACCTTGCCTTTAGGACTCGGGCATGATGTTCCAGTGCAGTTTCTTGCGCAGGGTAGAGAAAAAGCTAAGGCCTTTTGGGTGCAGAAACTGAATCTGGTGTTGGGCTTTTTTAACGGTAATCTGGTCGCCCAGCTGAAGGTTGGACCAGGTTTGCATGTCAAAATGCACGCTGGCACCCATTTCGGCACGGCCGATTTCAGTGAGCGTGAGCTTCAGGGTGCCGCTGGTGGGAATAACAATGGGGCGGTTTGACAGGGTTTGCGGCGCAACCGGTACCAGCAGAAAAGCATTGACCCCAGGATGCAAAATGGGGCCATTGGCGCTTAAGGCGTATGCGGTGGAGCCGGTAGGGGTGGCAATGATCAGGCCATCGGAGCGCTGCTTGTACATGAACTGGTCGTCAAGCTCTACGCTGATTTCAATCATGCCGCTACGGCCTGAACGGTTTAACACCACATCATTCAGGGCCAGCGCAGTGGTTAATGTTTGCCCGTCACGCACCACCGAGGCTTCCAGAAGGGCGCGGGATTCAAGGGTAAAATGCCCGTCCAGAACAGATTGGATGGCTTGCAGAGCATTTTGAAGCGGGATGTCGGTAATGAAACCGAGGCGTCCGTGGTTGATGCCAATAAGCGGGATGTTGTAGGGCGCCAGTTGGCGGGCCGCACCCAGCATGGTGCCGTCTCCGCCCATCACAATAACCAGGTCGGCCTGGTTACCAATTTCTTCGATTGTCGCGGCAGGCAGTTCGGCCACCCCTGTGTTGGTGGCGGTTTCTTCTTCTATCAGTACAGAACGCCCGGCATTGGTCAGGACGTCTGCCAATGCCCGTAAGGGGGCGTCCATGCCAGAATCCTGATATCGGCCAATAAGTGCGACGGTTGAAAAATGCATGTCAAAAACAATATACAATAAGGTGAATGTGGATATTACGACATCTTAACCGTAATTTCAGCATGTTCCTGAATACTACGATTGTGTCGTGGGTAAAAAATATCATACATGTAAGTGTGAATTTATAAGATATCGTAATATGGATGAACGCGCTAGTGCTTTACTAAAAGCTTTAATTGAACAATACATTGAAGATGGGCAGCCGGTTGGTTCGCGCACGTTATCAAAGCGCTTTGAGCTTTCTCCGGCCACCATCCGCAATGTCATGGCAGACCTTGAAGCGCTTGGCCTTATTCACAGTCCGCATACGTCGGCCGGGCGGGTGCCAACGCCCAAGGGGTACCGCATGTTTGTAGACCGCCTGCTGGCGGTTCGCCACTACCAAACCTTGTCGCCTGAAAAAATCAACCGTGAAATCAAGGATGTCCTGTTGCATGCCTCGCCGGGTAAGGCGATGAATGCAGCGGCAGAGCTAGTGTCCAATTTAACCCAGTTTGCCGGTGTGGTTTTAACGCCGCAACGTTCCCAGGTTTTTCGGCATATTGAATTTATCCGACTGTCTGAAAAACGCATCTTGCTGATTATCGTGACCCCCGATGGCGACGTGCAAAACCGGATTCTTTCTGCCTCACGGGATTATGCCGAGCAAGAACTGCTAGAAGCCGGCAATTTTTTCAACCAGCATTTTTCGGGCAAGTCTTTTGACGTGATACGTACCGAGTTGGCTCGTGAACTGGCTGCATTAAAAGAAGATATTTCGCAGCTGATGCAGGCTGCCGTTGATGCAGGCACCGATGCTTCCGAAAAAGACAACGTGCTTATTTCGGGCGAGCGACGTTTGCTGGATGTCACTGATATGACATCGGACATGAATCACCTGCGAAAAATGTTTGATTTGTTCGAGCAAAAAAGTGACCTGATCCAATTACTGGATATCTCAAGCCGTTCACAGGGTGTGCAAATTTATATCGGTGGCGATTCCCGACTGGTTCCTATGGAAAACGTCTCGGTCATAACCGCTCCCTATGGTGTAGATGGTAAAATTATCGGTACTTTGGGCGTTATTGGCCCCAGCAGGATGTCTTACGACAGAGTCATTCCCATTGTTGATATAACCGCCAGGCTTTTATCCAATGCCTTAAACCAGTATTAACTAACCATTATTTTATGCAAAATATGCCTGAACCTGAAAAAAAGCATGATCAGAATAATATCGTCAACAAAACCTCTCAGGAGATGAAAGCGGGCGTATTGCTGGTTAATCTTGGCACCCCTTCGTCTTTTGCTGCCAGGGATATCAGGCGCTATCTGGCTGAATTCCTTTCTGACAAACGGGTGGTAGAGTTGCCGGCAGTGCTATGGCAACCTATTTTAAGAGGCGTGATATTGCCTTTTCGTTCCCGCAAGCTGGTGCATAAATACCAGCAAGTCTGGATGGAAGGCGGGTCGCCATTGCTGGTTCACAGCCTTGCCCAGGCCCAAAAGCTTGCCGAAGGTTTTGCAAGTCAGAATTTGCCAGTGCCGGTAGCGCTGGCCATGCGTTATGGCAAGCCCTCATTGGCATCGGCACTAGAAAGCTTGCGCCAGCAAAATTGTGAACGTATTCTTGTGGTTCCCATGTATCCGCAATATGCAGCCAGTACGACGGCCACCATCCTGGATAAAATCGCCCGTATTGCGGCTGATTTTCGTGACCAGCCCGAATTTCGGTTCATCAAGCGTTTTTATCATGAGCCCGGTTATATCAATGCGTTGGTAACTAAAATCAAGGCGTTCTGGCAGCTCAATGGCAAGCCGCAACGTTTATTGTTAAGTTTTCATGGTTTGCCCCAGCGCAGTGTCAATCAGGGAGACCCTTATTTCAAAGACTGTGAGGGCACGCTTCATTTGTTAAGGCAGGCGCTGGCTGGCGAGGGCGTCAAGATTGATGCCAGTTTTCAAAGCCGCTTTGGCGCGGAAAAATGGCTTGAGCCGGCTACACAGGCAACCCTTGAGGCTTATCCGGCCAAGGGCGTTAAGCGGGTTGATGTTATCTGTCCGGGCTTTGTGGCCGATTGTCTTGAAACTCTGGAAGAAATCCAGCTTGAGTGTGCTGGTGCATTTCAGCAGGCCGGGGGTGAGCAGTTTAGGTATATCCCTTGCCTGAACAGTGATGAGCAATGGATTCACGGTTTGGACGGGATCATAAAACGTCACCTGCAAGGGTGGTGCCCGGCGCAGTCAGACCGGGTACAGTAATAAGCGCTTTCATTCTTGACCGCAAAATTTGCTGAATTGTTTTCATGTGACTAAAAGCATGGCCAGGGTCGTTGCGCGGACAAATTTTCTGCCGCAGGCCGGCTTTTTTGTAAAATACGCCCCTTGAAATCCTGAAATTTGCCTCAATCTACGCCTCATTCAATTTACACTCATGTTTGGAGAACCGAATGTCACAAGAGAATAATCCTCAAGATTCAAAAAATCCGGAACAGCCGCAAAATCCAGAAATTGAGCAGCCAACCGATGCAAACCAAGAGGATACCTTGGAAGAAACCGTACTGATGGAAGAAAATCTGTCCGAAAAATATTCGGAACTGGAAGCCAAAGTTAGCCAATACCATGACGAGCTTTTGCGTGCCCATGCCGAAATGGAAAATATCCGCAGGCGTTCCCAGGAAGATGTGGCCAAAGCGCGAAAATTCAGCACTGAAAGCTTTGCTGAAAGCCTGGTGCCGGTAAAAGACAGTCTTGAAGCGGCCCTGGCCATTGAAAACCAGACACAGGAAGCCCTGAAAGAAGGCGTGGAAAGTACCTTGCGCCAGTTAACCCAGGCTTTTGAGCGTAATCATCTTAAAGAAGTGGCACCCGCCGTTGGTGATAAATTTGATCCCAACTTGCATCAGGCCATTTCTTCAGTACCATCCGCTGACGTTGAGGCCAATTGTGTTTTACAGTCACTGCAAAAAGGCTACACAATTGCCGACCGTGTCTTGCGTCCGGCACTGGTGATGGTTTCAGCCGGCAAGCAATAAACCGGCAACAGTAAAAATAAAATGAAGGGTATTAAAAAAATAATTTTACTATCTTGAAAATGTTTTTTTTATCCCCATATTAAGAATATCCAACAATCCTGTTTTAAATAAAAAACAGGATTTTTACAAAATTTCAGATTAGCTATTATTAAGGTAAGCATAATGGGCAAAATTATTGGTATTGACTTGGGTACAACCAACAGTTGTGTAGCCGTTCTTGACGGCGATAAAGTCAGAATTATTGAAAACGCCGAAGGCGCACGTACAACGCCTTCAATCATCGCCTACATGGAAGATGGCGAAACACTGGTTGGTGCGCCGGCAAAACGTCAGGCCGTTACCAACCCTAAAAACACCCTGTTTGCGGTCAAGCGTTTAATTGGGCGCAAATTTGATGAAAAAGCGGTACAAAAAGATATCGACCTGATGCCTTACAGCATTATCAAGGCCGATAACGGTGATGCATGGGTAGAAGCGCAAGGTAAACAAATGGCGCCTCCCCAAATCTCTGCCGACGTATTGCGTAAAATGAAAAAAACGGCCGAAGACTACCTGGGTGAAGAAGTCACCGAGGCGGTGATTACCGTGCCTGCCTATTTCAATGACAGCCAGCGTCAGGCCACCAAAGATGCGGGTCGCATTGCCGGCCTCGAAGTCAAGCGTATTATTAACGAACCTACCGCAGCTGCACTGGCTTTCGGTATGGACAAAGCCGAAAAAGGCGATCGTAAAATTGCGGTTTATGACTTGGGTGGTGGTACTTTCGACGTTTCCATCATTGAAATTGCCGATATGGACGGTGAGAAACAGTTTGAAGTGCTGTCTACCAACGGTGACACCTTCCTGGGTGGTGAAGACTTTGATCAACGCATTATCGACTACATCATTGGCGAGTTCAAGAAAGAGCAGGGCGTAGACCTGTCCAAAGACATTCTTGCATTGCAGCGCCTGAAAGAAGCTGCCGAGAAAGCCAAGATTGAATTGTCTTCAACAGCACAAACCGAAATCAACCTGCCGTACATCACGGCAGATGCATCTGGTCCAAAACACCTGAACCTGAAAATTACCCGTGCAAAACTGGAAGCGCTGGTTGAAGAACTGATTGACCGTACCATTGAGCCTTGCCGTGTGGCCATCAAGGATGCTGGCGTCAAGGTTAGCGACATTGATGACGTGATTCTGGTTGGCGGTATGAGCCGTATGCCAAAAGTGCAGGAAAAGGTCAAAGAATTTTTTGGTAAAGAGCCCCGTAAAGACGTCAACCCCGATGAGGCGGTTGCCGCCGGTGCCGCCATTCAGGGTTCAGTCCTGTCTGGCGATCGTACCGACGTGTTGCTGCTTGACGTGACACCATTGTCTCTGGGTATTGAAACCATGGGCGGTGTCATGACCAAAATGATCCAGAAAAACACCACGATTCCAACCCGTTTCTCTCAAACCTTCTCTACCGCAGACGATAACCAGCCTGCCGTAACCATTAAGGTATTCCAGGGTGAGCGTGAAATCGCGGCGGGCAACAAGGGCTTGGGCGAATTTAATCTGGAAGGTATTCCACCAGCACCACGTGGTGTGCCGCAAATTGAAGTCACGTTCGATATTGACGCCAATGGTATTTTGCACGTGTCTGCCAAAGACAAAGGCACAGGCAAAGAAAACAAAATTACCATTAAGGCCAACTCAGGCTTGTCCGAGGAAGAAATCGAACGCATGGTTAAAGATGCGGAAGCCAACGCCGAAGAAGATCACCGCATTGCTGAACTGGCACAGGCACGCAACCAGGCTGATGGCCTGATTCACTCTACCCGCAAATCACTGACTGAATACGGTGACAAGTTGGAAGAAGCTGAAAAAGAAGCCATTGAAACAGCGATCAAAGATCTTGAAGCAACACTGCAGGATGGTGACAAGGAAGCGATTGATGCCAAAACAGAGGCCCTCATGACTGCCTCCCAGAAACTGGGTGAAAAAATGTACGCAGACATGCAGGCCCAGGCTGGCCAGGCGCCTGAAGGTGCCGAGCCCGCTGATGAAAATGTGGTTGATGCCGACTTTAAAGAAGTCAAGCGTGACGCATAAGTGATCGCATTAATGTGAGCACGTATACCCGGTTTCTGTCTTAAAAGGCTTAACCGGGTATTGTTTTTTAATATATGGAAAATTTAAAGAGTTATAAAGGCGTATAAATAATGGCAAAGCGTGATTATTATGAATCTCTGGGTGTCGCCAAAAACGCCACGGATGAGGAAATCAAGAAAGCTTACCGTAAGCTGGCAATGAAGTACCATCCTGACCGCAATCCGGATAGCAAAGAGGCCGAAGATAAATTCAAAGAGATCAAGGAAGCCTATGAGATGCTTTCAGATCCCGAGAAACGGGAAGCTTATGACCGTTATGGCCATGCCGGTGTAGATCCCAATGCAGGAATGGGGGCGGGTGCCGGCAATTTTGGTGATGTCTTCGGTGATATTTTTGGTGATATCTTTGGTGGTGCTGGTGGTGGCCGCCGGGGCGGTGGTCCGCAAGTTTACCGTGGCGCCGATTTGCGTTACAGCCTTGAAATTACCCTTGAGCAGGCTGCCCAAGGCTTTGATACCGAAATTCGTGTGCCCAGCTGGGAGCATTGTGATGTTTGTCATGGCAGTGGTGCCAAGGCAGGTACCAAGCCTACGACTTGTCATACTTGTGGTGGTAGTGGTGCGGTTCGCATGCAACAGGGCTTTTTCAGCGTTCAGCAAACCTGCCCAACCTGTCACGGTTCCGGTCAGGAAATTAAAGATCCCTGCACGGCATGTGATGGCGTAGGCCGCAAACGCAAGAATAAAACCCTGCAGGTCAAGATTCCTGCCGGTATTGATGAAGGAATGCGCATCCGTTCGGCCGGTAATGGCGAACCGGGTGTTAATGGTGGCCCTTCCGGTGATTTGTATGTGGAAATTCACCTGAAAGAACATAGCATTTTCGAGCGTGATGGCGATGACTTGCACTGTCAGCTACCTTTGCCTTTTGTGATTGCTACCCTGGGTGGAAACCTTGAAGTGCCAACCTTGGGCGGAAAAGGTGAAATTACGATTCCCGAAGGTACCCAAACCGGCAAGACATTCCGTTTGCGCGGCAAAGGGATCAAGGGTGTTCGTTCCAATTATCCCGGCGATCTGTACTGCCATGTGATTGTTGAAACACCGGTACGCCTGAACGAAGAGCAGAAAGACCTGTTACGTAAATTCGAGACAGCACTTAATGATGGTGGTGATCGTCACTCACCCCAAAACAAGTCCTGGACTGATCGGGTCAAGAAGTTTTTCAGTTAGGCAGCGGTACAGAAAACGGCTGCTGTTAAGAAAAAATGCACGTTGTCATAACGTGCATTTTTTTATCGATACTTGCTGTAAACACCCCCCCTTAGGAGGGGGTAATGGAACAGGGCTTGCCAGAAACGTCAGTCTGCCTTGCTAGCAAAATCACCGGCAAAGGCTTCAGACATGTTGTCTGGTTTCAGGTAGGTCTTCATGGCCTGATGAACCTGTGCCGTGGTCAGGTTTTGAATCGCTTCTTCAAACTTCTGGTTCCATTCAAAGCTGCGGTCCAGCGAGAGGTATTTCAACCAGGTGGAAGACAGGACGCTATCCTGTGAACGGGCCAATGAACGCAGGTTAAGGGCCGAACGGATGCCATCTGCCAGTTCCTCTTCGGTAAAACCGTCTTTCAATGTGGTCTGGATGGTTTCATCAATCAGGGATTTGACGCGTTCCTTTTCAGCGGGCGAATAAATAGCCTGTAATGACCAGGCGCCCGATGGCTCGAAAGAGGAAACATTCAGTGAACTGCGGATACTGTAAGACAGCCCTTCCTGAGTACGGATACGGGTCCATAGGCGGGACGTTTCGGTGGCGCCCAGCAGGTAGTTGGCCATGAACAGGGCCGGATAATCCGGATGGTCATTTTGCAGTTCGATGGGTAACCTGGCTATATATACCGCATTGGCCTTGTCAGGGGTCTCAATGGTGAAGGTGGCTGGTTTTACGGCATGGTAGGGCATGTCTATGCGTTCATAGTTTGGCGCCTGCTTCCAGCTTTTAAGCCTGTCTTCAAGAACGGTGTTGATTTGCTGTGGCTCAAAGTCGCCCACGATGGCTATATCAATATCACCGGCACCAAAGAAATTGTTTTGAAACTCACGCAGGGCTTTGGGATTAATGGCCTGGATGTTTTTGATGAGTTCCTCATAAGTGGGAACATAGCGGATATCGCCCTTGGGCCAGATATTTCCGTGGCGGCTAAGGGTGTTGTTGGCCAGCGCACCGGGTTCGGTCATGGCGTTCCTGATAGAAGTGATGACCCGTTCTTTGTATTCATCAACCTCTTTCACGGGATAGTTGGCTTGCTGGATAAGCTCAAGGCTAAATTGCAGCAAATCGGCAAAGTGCTTTTTGTGGGTGGAAACCGACACCATCAGGCGATTGCCACTGATACCGAAATGAAGGTTGCCCTGCAAGGCGTCTATGCGGTCCTGGATTTCCTGGCGTGACAGGGTGGCAGTCCCGTTAAGTATTAATGAAGCCGCTGCCGCAGACAGGCTGGCCATATCGTTCATGGCCTGGGCATTGGCAAACTGGATTTTATAATCGGCCTGGACGCGATTGCCCCGGGTTGGCTTAACCAGCATGGCGGTGCTAATGGTGCCATTGGGCAGCTTGATCATTTCACGCTGAGTCAGCTTGTCGATGTTTTTCGGGGAAGAGTCGAAGGCGTCGGTTTGTGTAAAGGTTGGGTCACCTTTGTAATCGTTGAGCAATTGCGTAATATCGGGGACGGTTTCAAAGGGTGCCCGTTGCGGGTTGTCGGTTGGTTTGTAACGTCCGCTGGTGCGGTTGCTGGCCAGTAAATAAGTGTGTATGGCTTGCTGGACGTCTTCCAGGTTGATGTTTTTGACCCGGTCGCGTTCCAGAAAGAAAAGCCGCCAGTCACCCGAGGCAATGGCTTCTGAAAGGCCAATTGCCATTTGCTCGGTACTGGCATACAGCTCATCCCATTGGGTTAGCCAATTGTTTTTGGCCCGGTCCAGCTGCGCTTGGGTAATTGGGTATTTGGCGCTTTGTTCAAGCACTTCATGCAGGGTTTGTTGTGCTTTGGCAATGTCCATGGTGTCATTAAGCTGGGCACCAAAAAAGATCAGTCCGGGATGATGGTGTGCCATGGCAAAGCCAAATACGCCGGTGGCCAGGTTGTTTTCTACCAATTCCTTGTAAAGCGGGCCTGATGGGCTGTCGGCCAGAATATTGGCGGCCAGGTCCAGCAAAATATATTGCTCACTGGAAGACGCCGGGATATGGTAAGTGGCGGCAATAAAAGGCATACCGCCACTGCGCTCAAGAATGATCTGGCGTTCGCCGTCCTGCTGGGGCTCTACGGTGGGCGCTTCGGTCAGGGTGCGTTCGGGTTTGGGAATGGAACCAAACAGCTGGTTAATTTCGCTTAGCGTTTGTTCTGGGTCAAACTGGCCAGCCACCACCAGGACCGCATTATCGGGCTGGTAGTAGCGGTCGTAAAAGTCACGCAGTTCGCTGGCCTGCATGCCTTCAAGATCACTGCGGGCACCAATGGTGCTGTTGCGGTAATTGTGCCATTGGTAGGCCGTTGAACGCATTTTTTCGGTCAGGATCCGGAAAGGGCTGTTTTCTCCGCGCTCAAGTTCGTTCAGTACGATGCCGCGCTCGGCATTCAGGTCGTCTTCCTGGATGGCTGCATTGCGCATGGCATCGGCCTGCCAGGACAAATACCATTTCAGGGTTTCGGGGTTGCTGGCAAAGCTGGCGTAATAGTTGGTGCGGTCAGCCGAGGTGGAGCCATTGGCATGCAAGCCCCTTTTTGAAAATTCGGCCAATGCATTGGGGGTGTCTGGTGTTCCCCTGAACATTAAATGCTCAAGCAGGTGAGCCATGCCCGTACGCCCGTATTGTTCGTGGCGGGAACCCACCAGATAAGTCATGTTAACCGTGGTGGTGGGCTTGGATTGATCGGGTGCCAGCAGAACCCGTAAACCGTTATCCAGTTCGTATTCGGTAATGCCTTCGATACTATGGATTTGTACCGGTTGGGTGGGGGCGCCTGTGGCGGGAATGGGTGATGACATAAAAAGGAAAAAAGACAGTAATAAAAAAGTAAAGTAAAGCGAAAGTGGCTGACGATGTCTCATGGCAAGTTGAATGATTGGGCAGATGATGCTTTAACAATGAAGTGACTTATTTGGACAAGAACCGCATCCCTTCTTCCAGGCCGGCAACCGTGACCCCGTACATGCGGTCTTGCACAATATTGCGGATAAGCTCGATGGATTGTCGGTAGGGCCAGTAACTGGTGGGTTCGGGATTGAGCCAGATGGATTTGGGCCAATGCTCTATAAGACGCTGCAGCCAGGCGGCACCGGTTTCCTTATTGTAATGCTCTACCGAACCACCCGGATGCATGATTTCGTAAGGGCTCATGGTGGCATCGCCCACCAGGATCAGACGCCAGTCGGCATTGTATTTTCTAAGTAATTCCCAGGTGTCCATGTAGTTGCGGCGCCCGTTACTGTTATAGCGCCAGACGCGTTCGTAAACGCAGTTATGGAAATAATAAACGTCCAGATGATGGAATTCGCTGCTGGCAGCCGAAAACAGTTCTTCTACGCGGGCAATGTGGTCATCCATGCTGCCACCCACATCAAGCAGCATTAAGACCTTAACGTTATTGTGACGCTCGGGAACCATTTTGACATCCAGGTAGCCGGCATTGCGGGCGGTACTGCGGATGGTGTCATCAAGATCAAGCTCTTCGGCGGCTCCTTCGCGGGCAAAGCGGCGCAGGCGTCTTAGGGCGACCTTGAAGTTGCGGGTGCCCAGTTCCTGCTGGTCATCATATTCCTTGAACAGGCGTTCATCCCATACCTTGATGGCGGTGCGGTGGCCGGCGGACTCTCCGCCCACGCGAATGCCTTCCGGGTGATAGCCGCTATTACCAAAGGCCGAGGTGCCGCCTGTGCCGATCCATTTATTGCCGCCGGCATGTCGTTCTTGCTGTTCTTCAAGGCGTTGCTTGAACAGCTCCATGAGCTTTTCCCAGCCATGTTTTTCGATGGCCGCTTTTTCTTCTGGCGTGAGTGAATTTTGCAATTCGTTCATTAGCCATTCCAGGGGAATTTCTTTGCTGTCGGCCAGCTGGGCTTCAACGCCTTTTGCAAAGAGGCCAAAAGCCTGGTCGAAGCGGTCAAACAGCGTTTCATCTTTAACCAGGGTCATGCGTGACAGCAAATAAAAATCATGCAACGTGGGTGCCATGACCTGTTCACGCAAGACCTCGAGCAGTGTGAGGTATTCTTTGACGGATACCGGCAGCTTGTGATTGCGAAGGTGATAGAAGAAATTGATAAACATGGGCAGCCTGATTTATGAGCGACGCATATTCTGGGCCATCGCGGAAAGTCGTTCCAGCAGGCTCAGGTCCTGTTCGTTTTTCAAGAGGGCGCCTGCCATGATGGGAATCGCGGTAGCCGCGTGGGCATCAATTTTACCGGCGCTGATGTCTTCGGCAATCAAGAGCGACAGCCAGTCAAGAAACTCGGACGTGGAGGGTTTCTTTTTCAGGCCGGGCGCTTCGCGCAGGGTGAAGAAATGATCAAGGGCGGCTCGCAGGACTTCGGCCTTGATATCGGGGAAGTGCACATGGACAATGTCTTTTAGAGTGGCACGGTCGGGGAACTGGATGTAGTGGAAAAAACAGCGGCGCAGGAATGCGTCGGGCAGTTCTTTTTCATTGTTTGAGGTAATAATGACCAGAGGGCGGTGTTTGGCCATAATAGTTTGTTGGGTTTCGTATACATGAAACTCCATTTGGTCCAGTTCGCGCAATAAATCGTTGGGGAACTCGATGTCGGCCTTGTCAATTTCATCAATCAGGACAACGCAGGGCTTTTCTGACTCAAAAGCCTGCCACAGCACGCCTTTATTAATGTAGTTGCGGATATCCTTGACCCGTTCATCGCCTAGCTGGGAGTCACGCAGGCGGGATACGGCATCATACTCGTACAGCCCCTGGTGGGCTTTGGTGGTAGACTTGATATGCCATTGCAACAAGTCGCGTCCCAATGCCCGGGCCACTTCTTCGGCCAGCATGGTTTTACCCGTGCCGGGCTCACCCTTGATTAACAGCGGACGCTGTAACGTAAGGGCGGCATTAACCGCCAGCTTAAGGTCTTCGGTCGCGATATAACGGTCTGTTCCTGAAAATTTTGTTGAGTCATTAGGGTTTATAGGTATATTCATTTCCATCCTGCAACATAAAAATAGGGGTTCAATACATTAAGGCTTAATACTAAACTGAATTGATAGGACGAATCGTAAAATCAATCAATTGCAGCTCTATCCGTTGTTTTTAATTAAAATTTTTAACAATCACCCAAAAGAGCAATCTATGACGAAGCAATCGTTAAAGCGTACCATAAATTTGTTGGCCATTATGGCAAGCAGTATAACGGTGTCGCAGGCATTTGCGCAGCAAGCTACCCCTGTCGGAGACATAGAGGCAGGAAAAGGCAAAATATTCATGTGTATTGGCTGTCATGGTATAGAGGGGTACCGGGCCAGTTTTCCCGAGGTGTATCGGGTTCCCAAAATTGCAGGCCAGAATGCCGAGTATATTGTTGCTGCCCTGAAAGAATACCAGTCCGGTGCCCGTACTTTTCCTTCCATGATTGCCGTTGCCCATAGCCTGTCTGAACAGGACATGCTTGATCTGGCAGCCTATTATGCACAACTCAAATAGTCGGAGACATTGTCATGAAACGGGTAAATGTAATGTTGTCGGGCATGGTTCTGGCCCTGTCTGGGACTGTGCACGCGGCCGATCTGAAGGCCGGGAAAGCGGCGTTTGAGACAAAGGGATGCGTGGCCTGTCATGGTGCCGATGCCGCCACGTCGGTGGCGCCCATGTATCCCATTCTGGCCGGGCAGCACGATGATTATTTGAAGCATGCCCTAATGGCCTATGTCAGGGGCGCGCGCAATGCACCGCCTTCTGCCAATATCAGGAAAAATCCAATTATGGCGCTTCAGGTTCAGAACCTGACACCTGCCGACATTGACAATATTTCTGCCTGGCTGGCCACCTTGCCCAGTGTGCTAAGCCACCGGCGGCAATAATTACATCAGTCACTGCATTAATGACGGTGCACGCGCTGCTTCAGCAGTTCAAGGTAGTGATCGTTGTCAAGGGGTTTGCCCAGGCGCTGGGCTTCCCATAACACGGTTCCCAGGCATTCCATGATTTC
This sequence comes from Advenella sp., assembly GCA_034006805.1. Taxonomy (GTDB): domain Bacteria; phylum Pseudomonadota; class Gammaproteobacteria; order Burkholderiales; family Burkholderiaceae_B; genus Advenella. The sequence goes on along the minus strand of JAVESC010000002.1, from coordinate 3,591 downwards.
GTGGGCGGCATCGTGCGCGCTGCTGCGGGCAGCCAAAGCCTGGAAAACATCCCTGATGCCCGGAGGGCTGTTGATGGATATTTGCTCTTCAATGGCCAAGTGCATGGACAGGTGTAAAAACGGGTTGACCTGGCCCTGATCGACTGAAAAGTCTTTGTTTTTGGCTTCGGGGTTTTCCAGCACGTCGTGATATTCGGGATGTTGCTGTATCCAGTTCAGGGCAATGGACTCCAGGGGAGTAAGAATTTGCTTTTTTTTGTGTTTGTTCCAGGTATCTATAAAGAAGTCTCTGACCTGGTCACGGGAAGGGTTGAACATATAGGTATAGTGAAAATAAAAAAACAGGTTATAGGCTATTTTGCCTTAGAATTGTCCGAATCAGGAAATATTTCTGAAAAATCGCGAATGTTTTAAAGCGGTGTAAACTTTTTCAGTTAAACTATAAGTCTTATATAAGACCTGCGGCATTCCTATCCTATCGTGCCGCAGGTTTTAGGTTCATTGTCTTATTGTGGGTTACGGAGCCAACATGTCTTATCAACATATCAAAGTCCCGGCAGCGGGCGAAAAAATCACGGTTAACGCCGACTTCTCTCTGAATGTACCAGACCAGCCGGTTATTCCTTACATTGAAGGCGACGGTACTGGCGCAGACATCACCCCAGTCATGTTGAAAGTGGTTGATGCTGCGGTTGCCAAAGCCTACGACGGCAAACGTAAAATTCACTGGATGGAAGTTTTTGCCGGTGAAAAATCAACAAAAATATATGGTCCTGACGTATGGCTGCCAGAAGAAACCCTGGAAGCGGTTAAAGATTACGTTGTTTCCATCAAAGGTCCCCTGACTACCCCTGTTGGCGGTGGTATTCGCTCACTAAACGTGGCAATGCGCCAGCAGCTTGACCTGTATGTCTGCCTGCGTCCCGTGCGTTACTTCAAGGGCGTTCCTTCTCCTGTGCGTGAGCCAGAAAAAACAGACATGGTTATTTTCCGTGAAAACTCGGAAGATATCTATGCCGGTATCGAATTCGAAGCCGAGTCAGAGCAAGCCAAAAAACTGATCACCTTCCTGCAAACAGAATTGGGTGTTACCAAAATCCGTTTCCCCAACACTTCAGGTATCGGTGTAAAACCCGTATCCCGTGAAGGTACCGCCCGTCTGGTTCGCAAAGCCATCCAGTACGCGATCGACAACGACAAACCAAGCGTTACCATCGTTCATAAAGGTAACATCATGAAATTCACCGAAGGTGGATTCCGTGACTGGAGTTATGACGTTGCCCTGAATGAATTCGGTGCCGAGCTGATTGACGGTGGCCCATGGTGTAAATTCAAGAATCCTAAAACCGGTAAAGACATTATCGTTAAAGATTCTATCGCCGACGCCTTCCTGCAACAAATCCTGCTGCGTCCCGCAGAATACTCTGTTATTGCCACACTAAACCTGAACGGTGACTACGTTTCAGACGCCCTGGCTGCCCAGGTTGGTGGTATTGGTATCGCTCCCGGTGCCAACCTGTCAGACTCTGTTGCCGTGTTCGAAGCAACCCATGGTACAGCACCTAAATATGCAGGAAAAGATTATGTGAACCCAGGTTCAGAAATCCTTTCTGCCGAAATGATGCTGCGTCACATGGGCTGGACAGAAGCTGCAGATCTGATCATTTCCTCTATGGAAAAATCAATCCTGTCCAAGAAAGTAACCTATGACTTTGCCCGTCTGCTTGAAGGCGCAACACAGGTTAGCTGCTCTGGTTTTGGTCAGGTAATGATCGAAAACATGTAAGCTGCTTTATTGCTTTAAGCAATAACTTGTTTGCAAAAACCCGCACTGCTTATGGTAGTGCGGGTTTTTTGTTACCCTTTGCCTGGGCAGGCATGTTTTTATTTGCTTATGCATAAACAAACAATAATTCAAGGCCAGGGTTTGCGCAGCAGATCGCGCCATTGCTGAGGGCAGTTTATTAAGGATATTGTCATGAACAAGCTGGAAACCAGAATTCCTCCACCGCTCATTGTGATTGTCATCGGGCTTCTGATGTGGCAATTGAGCCCGGCGGCTATGAGGATTGAAGAGGGCGCCCTGATACGCCAGAGTATTGCCGGCATCGTGGCATTTATTGGCCTGATATGCGATTTTTTGGGGGCTGTTTCATTCCGGAAAGTAAAAACCACGGTGAACCCCATGAGCCCTGAAAAATCATCGGCCTTGGTGTGTACGGGTATTTATAAGTATTCACGCAACCCGATGTACCTGGGTATGGTTTTATTGTTGCTGGCGTGGGCCATTTACCTGGCGTCTGCCTGGTCTTTGTTGGGGGTCGTGGTATTTGTTCATTACATGAACCGTTTTCAGATTATTCCTGAAGAAGAGGCTATGGAAAAGCTGTTTGGGCAGGAATATCTGGCGTATAAAGCGAAAGTGCGGCGCTGGTTGTAAATACAAATGTAGCAAGGTTGGGACGGTTTTCATTTGTTAATGATACTTTGTGCAGTTCCAGTGGTATGATGGATGTAACAGTATGCATATAACGTAAATGAAATTTTTATAAGGAATAATAATGCCACCCAAGCATAATTTTGAATGGCGCTCACAGCGTGAATACAATAATTTGTTTGTAAACAGAGCAGATAATGATCTTGCCGGACCTGCATGGCGGATAGAAGTTGTGGGGTTGCCCGGAGGTGGTGTACCTGGCAAGCAGGTGGATCAATCAGATCTGTCTAAACTGATAGACCCTTCCACCGGCGGGTTTTGGGAAATGATGTGTTTTGATGACTGGTTGTTTGATTTGGAGAAAATTGAGATTTTGTACCCGAGTCGGATGGTTAAGATTTATATAAAAGAGAAAGTATAGTTTGCAGCAAGACTTGGCTGAGCTTGTGACCAGTTCCGTTTTAAATTCGTCAGAATAAGATCGTTTCGTGTACTTGAGGCGAATAATGTTATTCATTATCGTCTCCGGTGTATTTCAACCACATTTTTTGATGACCAAATATTGACTGGTGCCTTGCTGGATCGATTACTTTGTCATGCACATATTGGTTAAATGATTGAGTTTAATGGACAATCTCTTACAAAATAAATTATTTAAATTTATATGGAACAGCTCAATCCTTCAGATTTGAAATCAATACTTCATTCTAAACGCGCTAATGTGTATTACCTTGAGTATTGTCGGGTCATGCAGAAAGATGGTCGAGTATTGTATTTAACAGAATCTAAAAATGAGAATCAATATTGGAATATTCCTATAGCTAATACTACAGTTATTTTATTAGGTACAGGCACATCCATTACTCAAGCGGCGATGCGGATGCTTGCAAGCGGTGTTTGTCAACCTAGTTGGAACGTGAATCATGCCGCCTCTAACGTTTTTTCCTGTTGAATGATCTTCAGGTTTTTATCGGGATTGAGCCAGACTTCTCCAATCGGTTGCCAGTTACGTGTCTGACCTGACCAGCGGGCGGGATTGGCACGTTGAGCCTGTTGGTACAGTTCGTGGCGAGCCCGTAGGATATCCTCATCCTGGCCAGCATGGCGCTGAGCCGGTGTGACATAGCGGATTTGGCTATGACGATGTTCTTCGT